>CAZINZ010000065.1:0-11068 GCA_964540715.1 uncultured Syntrophaceae bacterium
GGGGAAAGTTCCGGGGACACAACACTAAATTATTTACTTCCCATGTTTTTCCATGGACCTTTTGCTCCGGTCATTTTCTTACGAGGTTGTTTCTCGAACATTGCTTTAAGTTTATCAACAGGCAAATTACCGCCAAATGGTCTGCCTGTTAGTTCATGCTGACGAAGTTCCTGATTGTCCTTCTCCTGAAGCTCAACCGTAATTCATTCCAATATTGTCAATAATTTAGTATTGCGTTCCTGGAATTCCTTTAATATCATGAAAGCCTCCTTATTGAGCGCGTGTAAGACGGCGACGCAAAACGTGCCTTCGTTCTAAGTGATAATATCGATTATGTCAAGCCGGTGAGGCAGGCAATAATGAGCTTCCGAGTCATTGATCACGCGGGTTTCGGGGGAAAGCTGTTTTCAAAGCTGCTTTCAAAGATTGCAATGCGTTACAACAGCGTGTAAAATGCCGATGGAAAACAATGAAAGGAGCTATCTGGTGAGACTTGCTGTCTTGGAAACAGAAAAATGTATCGGCTGTCAGAGCTGCATGTTTGCCTGTTCAAGAATCCATGGAGAGGCCGGACTTTCCGCGTCCTGTATTGGCGTGAGATCGGTCGGGGGAATGGAAAGGGGATTCACTGTAATTGTATGCAAGGCGTGTGAAGATCCTCCCTGCGCGAAGGTATGTCCAACGCAGGCCCTTACACCGAGAAAGGGAGGCGGAGTGCACATTGACGCGGATAAGTGCATTGGCTGTGGCTACTGCCGGGATGCCTGCATTATCGGAGCGGTGTTCTGGGATGACGAGATAAATAAGCCGATGATATGTGTCCACTGCGGTTACTGCGCGGACTTTTGTCCCCATGGAGTATTAGGATTGCAGAAGAGGGAGGCCGACAATGCTGAATAATGATCCCCTTGCGAATATACTCTATATCGATCTTTCGAAGAGAATATTTAAGATTGAAAAAAGACGCGATCTCTTTGAGAAATACATAGGTGGTGCGGGTGTGGCCACAGCGCTTCTGCATGAAGAATGTCCTGAGGGCTGTGATTCCCTCGGGCCGGACAATCCCATTATATTTGCCGTGGGTCCGTTGACGGCCCTGTTCCCGCTTGCTTCGAAGACTGTCGCGATGTTCAAATCACCCCTCACCGGAAACCTTGGTGAGAGCCATTGTGGGGGCAGAAGCGCCGTCGCGATTCGTATGGCCGGATATGGCGCTATCGTTATAAAGGGCGCGAGCAGTATGCCGGTGTACCTTTCCATTAACGGTAATCAGGTCTATTTCCGCGATGCCTCTTCACTGTGGGGTATGGGGAACTTTGCCACGGGGCGTATCATCAGAGAAAATGAAACAGGGGCCGGCCTGAGAACGATCATGCGTATCGGCAGGGCGGGCGAGAACCTTGTTTCATACGCGTGTGTTACATCAGAGACCTACCGTCACTTCGGCAGGCTGGGATTGGGCGCCGTTTTCGGCAGTAAAAAGCTCAAGGCCCTCGTCGTTTCAGGGAAATCATCCCTGCCGGTTTCCGACAAAAAGACATACAAGAAGATATACGAAGAGGTGTACAAAACGGCCGTAGATTCCCCCGTAATGAAGAAGTATCATGATCTTGGCACCGCGGAAAACATAATGCCGCTTAATGATTTTGGAGGCCTTCCCACGCGCAACCTCACAGAGGCACGGTTTGAAGGTGCCGAGGGAATATCGGGCGAAACCTTTGCTCAGCACTACCTGGGAAGACGGCTCGCGTGTTCCCACTGCCCCATCGGGTGCATACATATCGCCGCGCTTCGGGAACCTTATGAAGATGAGCCATATTTCTACAAAACATCAATGATATCCTACGACTATGAACCGCTTTATTCACTTGGTTCAATGCTGGGCATATCCAACGCGACCGACTTCCTGAAAATTATGGATAAGGTGGAGGCATGGGGTGCGGACGCGATGAGCCTCGGCGTTATCCTGGCATGGTTTACCGAAGCCCAGCAAAAGGGCCTGATCCCGGAAGAGGAGACCCTGGGGGTCAGGCTTGAGTGGGGGTGTGTGGAAGAATACATAAAGGCGGCCGGGTATATTGTAAGCCAGCCAAATGATTTTTACAAAGCCCTCGCGAAGGGTGTCGAGCATGCAGCCTCTATATACGGGGGCAAAGAGTTCGCGCTGGCCTTTGGCGGAAACGAGATGCCCGGATATCACACAGGCCCCGCAGCGCATATAGGCGCTCTTATCGGCGCGCGTCACAGCCATCTGGATAATGGAGGATACGGGGTCGATCAGAAAACCCTTATCAACCAAGAGATGAAACCGCGGGAACTCGTAGATACCCTTATCACGGAAGAGAGCTGGCGACAGATACTGTCAAGCCTGGTTGTCTGCTTCTTCGCGCGGGGTCTCTTTACACCCGAACTTGTTACCCGTCTGCTTGCCGTAGCGGGTTTTGACCTTTCGACGGATGACCTTCAGCGAATCGGAAGAGACATTTACAACGAAAAATACCGCTTCAAGATAAGAGAAGGATTTGCGCTGGACAGCCTGCGGATACCGGAAAGGATATTCGAGACCCCATCTCCCATAAGCTGGATGAATGAGCGCTACCTTAAAGACGCGCTCGAATACGCGCAGAAGACCATTGTGAAAGAGATACCCACGCCGGACCTGTAAGAACGCGCAGCCATTTTCGTTTCGTATTTTCACCGGAATTTCCGGATTGATGAAAAGGAGACGAACCCGCAAAAGTTCCGGGGACACAACACTAAATTATTTACTTCCCATGTTTTTCCATGGACCTTTTGCTCCGGTCATTTTCTTACGAGGTTGTTTCCCAAACAGTGCTTTAAGTTTATCAACAGGCAAATTACCGCCAAATGGTCTGCCTGTTAGCTCATGTTGACGAAGTTCCTGATTGTCCTTCTCCCGAAGCTCAACCGTAATTCATTCAAATATTGACGCATTCGTAAAAAGTCTGTCATTCCCGCGCAGGCGGGAATCTATGGAGGGCTAAGTACCTAAAAAGACTGGATTCCCGTTTTCACGGGAATGACAAAATTGTGCATATTTCGACTTTTTAAGAGACCATCAACATTGTCAATAATTTAGAATTGCGTCCCTGGAATTCTCAAAACCGGATGCAGGCAATATCCCCACTTGCAAATACAAGTTCAGGTACACTTACTTCCACTTTCATGGCGCTGCCTGTTCCGAACAAACAAACCGTTTGCCTTCTCCCGGCTTCGGGTATAAGAGAGCTATCATAAATTCCCCTTGACACACAGGACTCCTTTCCATATCTTCACCCTACGCAAGAGAAAGGTCATATCAATAATATATCAATGAAAATGGGCATATAAATATATGTGCGCGGCTATGGCATCAAGCCCCGGGAACGGAAACCGTCTTTGCCTGCCGGTCATCAGCAGCATGATCTGTTTCTTCATGACGCTGCTCATCGCGGCCGGCCCGGCCTACTCCTCCCTGCCGCCGGACATGGAACGGATCATCAAGCGGGGCAGACTCGTCGTGGCCGTCTACCGGGAGGACATGCCGCCTTTTTTCATGAAGAACCCGCAAGGGTCGCTGATCGGAGCGGATGCGGCCCTGGCCCGGGCGATCGGCCGAAGCCTGGGTGTCCCGGTGGTCTTTGACCGTCGCGCCGATTCTTTCGATGGCGTCGTCGAGGCCGTCGCCTCCGGAGAGGCCGACATCGGTATCTCCATGCTGAGCATTACCCTCGAGCGCGCCCAACGTGTCCTCTTCTCCCGCCCCTACGCCTATATTCGTCCGGCAGTCCTCATGAACCGTCTCGTCCTGGCTCGTATCGCCGGACGGGACACCGGGAAGATGCTTCAGTCGCCCAACGTCCGAATCGGGATAATCCGGGATTCCGCTTATATCGCCATGGCGGAGGAACGCTTCCCAAAGGCAACGCCTGTTCTGTTTGCCGACAGGGAGAGCCTGCTGGCGGGACTGAAACAAAACCGTATCCATGCGATCTTCCAATCAGAAGCCTTTATCGAGAACATCCTCGCTGAAGCCCCGGCCCTTTCTATCTTCTATCGTCTCCTGTACATTCCGGGGGACATGGATCGATTTGCCTGCGTTCTGCCCTGGACGAGCATTCATTTCTGGAAATGGCTGAATACGACCATGGAGACCCTGGAGGAATTGCCCGCGGAAGGCGACCGCTGGAAAAACCATGGCCGGAATTGGCCAAAGGAGGCCTCTTGCGACCGTTGAATGCAACCCTGATGAAGATTCTGAAGAGCCCCTGGGCCATTCTGACGGGCATCGTCCTGGGGGGCGTCTTCGGCTATTTCTCCAAGTTCGGCGCCTATCTCGGACCGCCGGCCAAGATGTACCTCGGCCTGTTGCAGATGTGCATCCTGCCGATCATGATCACGGCGATCATTTCCAGTATCGGCCGCCTGGTGAAGGCCCACGGTTCCGGTCGGCTCCTCAAGCGAATGACCCTGGTGCTTCTGATCGGCCTGCTGGCAACCTCCACCCTGGGTGTGACGGGCGGGCTCCTGCTCGGGCCTGGCCGGATTACGGACGTAAAAAACCAGGCCGATCTGGGACGGCTCCTTTTCGAGGCGGAAAATCCGGGAACAGAGCGGGCTCCCGAGAAAGTCAGAGGGGCGGGGGATTTCTTCATCAATTTGATCCCCGTGAATATTTTTGCCGCCCTGGCGGAAGGGCACAGCCTGAAAATCCTGATCTTTTCCATCCTTCTTGGCCTGGCCATGGGCTTGATTCCCTTGCCCGTCTCGGATCAGTTCCTGGACATCTGTGACGCCCTCTGCCAGTCCTTCAAAACGATCATCGGCTGGCTGATGACCATCCTGCCGCTGGGCCTGTTTTGCATCTTCGCCGATTATATCTCCCGCGTGGGGGCTTCGCTCTTCCGTGCCCTGGTGGGGTTGATCCTCACCGTCGGCCTGACGGCGCTCGTCGTCTTTCTCATCAACCATGCACTTCTGGCCTGGCGCCTGAAACGATCGTTTTTTCAGACCTTCTCCGCGCTGCGGAATTCCTACTTCGTCGCCGTCGCCACGAGCAACAGTTTCGTCGCGCTTCCCGTGGCCCTCCGGGAAATGGAGGAGAATGCCGGCTTGGACCGCCAGACCCTGAACCTCATCCTGCCCCTGGGGATCGTCATCAACCGCCAGGGCGTCGTGCTGGTCTTCGCCATTACCATTGTCTTTCTCGTCCAGTTGTACAACCTGTCCTGGACCCTGCCGATGCTTCTCATCTCGGTCTGCGGCGCCGCCCTCACAGGCATGGCAGCCCTGGGACGGCTGGGCATTGCCTCGGCCCTGCTGGCCAGCATCCTGGCCCCTTTGGGGCTGCCGCTGGAGGTGGCCATGATCTCCCTCCTGTCCCTCGAGGTCCTCTTCGAGCCGATTACATCGCTCCTCATCACCCAGTGCAATTGCGTGGCGGCGGTGTTTGTCCGGGGGGATACGGGAGGGTTGTCATGAGGCGCCGAATCGTCATCCTCTTGATGGTCTTCGGACTTGTCCTGGGCGGACCGGCCGGCACGCTGGCCGGGGAGAAGTATCCCCCCGACCTTGAACGCATCCAGAAACGGGGCAAGCTGGTCGTCCTGGCCCCGATAGCCCCCGATGCCTTCCCCTGCCTGATGGAGGACGAGGCGGGAAATCCTTACGGTCTCGATCTCGACATTGCCCGGGACGTGGCGGATAAACTTGGCGTGAAACTGGAGTTCATCCGCATGGGTGCGAGCGGGGATGAAAAGGTGGAGATGATCGCCCGTGGGGAGGCCGACATGGCCACGTGCCTCGGCATTACCCCCCAACGGGCACGGAAGATCCTGTTCACCAAAACCTACATTACGGAGCACTATGCCCTGGTCGTGAACCGTGTCCTGGACGCCCGGCTCGGTGGCGATGCTTATACACGTCTACAGGAAGGGAAAAGCAGCCTGGCGGTCCTGCGGGGTTCCGTGTATGCCACCATGGCAAAGCAACTCTTCCCGCAGGTTCACCCGTTTATCTGCGACCAGACCAGCGAATGCCGGCGGGCGGTTCTGGAGGGCAGGGTACATGCATGGCTCACGGAGGAGTTGGATACGATCTATCAATTTTCCCTCCATCCGGAAAACGCTGTAAAACTGAAACAGATTGTCCTGAACGATTATCCCCTTTCGGGGGGCATCGCCGTTTCTTGGGACAGCCTGCATTTCAACGCCTGGCTCAACCTCTATCTCGATCTCACCAACCACGATCCACGAACAACGAACCTCATCCGGCGTTACCTCAAGACGAACCGGCATCCCTGAAAAGTATCAGCTCAATAAATGGGGGGGGCGTCGGCCCCTTTTATATGAAGACCGCCTTATAGCCATTTTGCCCCCATTCTGCCCCCACTTTCATCCTGTGCACATAAAAGAACCCCCGGACGTAATGACCAGGGGTTCTTCTCGGTCGTTTTTGGGCTTAGCTTTCATAGATACGTATTCAGTCCGTTTTCGCTGGTGAAGAGTTTTTGAAGCTGGTCGTTGAAGATACCCTCATGCTCACTGACGAGTACTCCTTCACCCGTCTCGAACCTTACAGTGTATGTATCGTCTATAGTCAGGATAACCGTGACTTGGTCGATGCCCTGTTTGGTGAACTCGTCTTTGCTCGGCAGCCTGAAACGGACCCCGCTGTCAAGCGTCAAGAAATCGTACGCCCCTGTCATGATGATGAACCGGCGTCCACCCAGCTGCTTCACGATCTTCTCGACAATCGCCTCTTCTCTCCTTGCGTTCGTTCCATTCCGACCTCCTCTAAGACAGGGTTTTAGCCATCCTTCACCAAGAGAAGTCGAGAACAAATACTTTCCTTCACACAGCAAGGGAGGGAGACCGCAGAGGGATTGTTGTGGATACCTTCGGCTTGAGATCGTTTAACCTGAGCCAACGTCGTGAGCGAGCGTGCCATCCTGAAAAGAGAAGTGGTTGAGCAGCAGTCATCCCAGGTGTGACTTCAAATACAAATCAGCTTGAAGACCATTCGGAGCACCTTGTCTAATAGGAGGAAAAGAAGAGATTATAGAATTACATTTCGCATCGAAACTGAGGGAATTGTAAATGATCTTCAGATTCCAAGTGAAATTGCCCCGTTGAAACCCTTTTCTTGTTGTTTCGCGTCTGGGATAGAAAATTTAAGGGATGTCTTTTAAGAGAGATTGATGGTGAGTGTGATTTTGGAAAAACGAAGGAGCTGAACAAGAGATAGCAATAAAGATGCAGGCCATTCTTGGTAATAAAAAGTCGCAAAGATCATATTTGCGACTTTTTATTGTTGATTATTTGGCTATTCTGTGCCATGAAATAGCCGGGAGTTTAGATATGAGCAAAACAAAAGACCCATTGAATCTGACAGGCAGGCTAAAATTGGACGACAAGGCCGTGCTTCTTCGGAAACGGTTCCAGGACAAGCCCGACTTTACCATTTCCGACGCCGCATCCGTTCTGCAAGAGAAGCAATCGACGCTCTACTGGACTCTACATAAGCTTACAAATAAAGGCTATATCTCCCGTATCGGACAGGGTCTGTACTCCTTTCAGAACAGGCGAGAAGAATCGATCCAGCCGATCCTCTCAACGCTGGCGAGCGGGATACTCAACGTCCTCAGGGAAACCGGACATGATTTCTTCATCTCCGGCCTGGACATCCTGGCGGTATTCGCGGAACATGTCCCCGAAACATATCCTGTTCTTCTATTCGCTGGGAAAAGTGACGCCGATGAGGTTACCAATATTCTCGCCCGAAATAAGATCGACGTCGTCCCCTATGCTAATATTCAGGACTATCGTGCCATCCGGCAAATGTCTTCCATCGGCGAACTTGCCTTGCTTATTCCCACCCAGGAGCTCACCTATGCAACAAATGGCCTGGCCTCTTTTGAAAAGGCCTTTGTCGATCTCTATTATGAAGTCAGCCGGAGAGACTATCCCCTTTCGATTCAGGAACTGATCAGAATTTACATTAACATGAGAAGAAGAATGTCCCTGAATACAAACCGGATGGTCAAAATCGCATCCCGCAGAAATATCCAGCAGGATATTCGGCACATCGTGGAGTACGATGCCATTACGGACGCCGCGATGGAATTTGTCAATATCTTGAGAAAGCGAAATCAATAAATGAACTTTGACGATAATGCCTTGATACATGACAGAAAGTGTTTTGACCGCGGCACCCTGACTGAGCGTCTGGAAAAACTCAAATTCAACAGTTTGGCCAGAATGGAGCTTTTTCTGTGGGATCTTGAGATCTTTCTGCAAATCCAGGCCATTCTGAAGGATAAAATCGTCCTGAAGGGTGGCGCCGCCGCCCAGTTCTAAGCGTAGATATTGATATGATCTGTGCCATGGGGATCGAAGAGGTTGAAAAAGTCCTCGAGGCCATTGAGCGAAAATTCAAAGGCACGAAGGAGCTCTTCAAGGCACAACCGCATATACCAAAAGATCCCAAGACCAATCTTCCTATGATGACTTACTACATGGGAGTCCCCTCGGCTTGCACGGAAAAGGAACTATTCGGGAAAAAGATTGCCGGTGCTCAGGAAATCAAAATAGAGTTTCATTTTGCAGACGAGCCCCTGTCGGCAGCATACGAGGTCCCTCCCATCATACAGAGCATTAACAAAGCTATGAGGAATGATGCCAGCCTCTTCATGATTGTCTCCCTATCAGTCTCTCTCGGGATATGGTGTCTATCGACCGTTGAGTACATCCCTTGCCCTTGCAGAGTACTTGAAAGAAACAATCCTTCTCGGCTCAATAATTATACGCTCTCCGGTGTGAGGATTTCTTCCTTTCCGGGCCTTCTTTTCGATGAGGTAAAACTTACCGAAGCCGCTGATCTTGACCTCCTCACCATTCACAAGTGTTTGTTTTATTATCTCCAGGACAGATTCAAATAGGTCTATGGATCTGTCCTTGGGAAGACCAAGCTGCTTTCCGATAGATTTGATTATATCTGCTTTTGTAAGAGTCATGGGGAAGATGCCTCCTTTCATGATAAACGGGGTACTCTGATCATGTCGTTAGAAACGAAGTACTTCTATGACTTAATTATGTCAAGATAATAAAGATGTTACAGAAAAAAATGGACACCAGCGATATCAACGCTGCAAATACAAGTCGAGAGGTTGGGTGATCTGGCCAGATCAATGAATGCGGGATGAAACATGCTACTACCTGGCAGCTTGTTTCCTGTTCGTCCAGGCCAATGGCTTCTTCCTGAAGTCGAGAAAACTAATCGGGATCGAGTTATTGCACAGTTCTTTTTGAAGTCGATGGAATAAGGTGTGAAGAAAAAATAGCGGATTTCTTTTTGTAATCATTAGAAAAATAGTCGCTATCACTATTTTTTCAAACTTAAGTGATTTTTTCTTGGAACTTCAGTCCTTTTTAAGACTTCTACGTCTATCTTTAAATCTCTAACATCTTTATCTATTTTTTTGACCTCGTCTTTTATTTCATACGTAATCTTTCTGTTTTGGGTGTTTCTTTCTGATACTACACCCATTTCCCTATTTAGGGACATTCCAAATAAAAATAGTACAGTTGTTAGCCCAAATATGATAATTGCAACCAGTATGTCTCTAGTTGGGATATTTTTTGGTGGTGCATATTGTTTTAACGCCGGTTTTGTAATAGAACTTTGGCCTGTTTCATCAATTATAACAGAATTTGTTGATTCTGTTTCTTGTAGCTCAAATGTCGGATCTTCTGCTTGCTGTGTTTTTAGCATATTTCCATATGCTGCCTTCTCAAATTTATTTTTCCCAACGTGCAGTTTTCTAGGATTGCTCATTTTACTTCTACCATTTTAGTTAATAGTGGATTTATTAAACTATAGAATTTTATATTTAAATTTGAAATTGATTTATCAAAGAATGCATTAACATTCCAATCTTTTAAATCTAGAAACTGTGGCAAGAAATAGTATTGATAATCATAGGTAGCTTGGTATTTATTTTCTTCAGTCTGTTTAATTGTGGTTATACGATTTACATAATCACCAACACCTTTTTTTATTAATCCATCCGCAGTGGTATCCTTATTCCCAAACCTAAGGGTAAACTGGTCAGCTGTTTTTATGCTACCATCAGATAATTGATTTAAAACAGTTCCCCCAAGATTTTCGCCCTCAATAGTATGGGTTATCATAAAACCAACTCGAATTATGTTTTGTATTTTATTCTTTGAAATTATTTCATTTATTATAAATTGAATTGCATCATTTTTAAACCAGCCCATTTCGTTTTCTAAACTTGCTTTCTCATGGAATATTGTGTATTGAAAAATCACATCGCTTGTCGTAACTCTGAAGTAATATCCTCGTTCACTATTTATTAATGCTCGATCTTGACTGTTAAGTTCCTGATATTTTGGGAAGAAATCTGTCCCAAACGGTGAAGATTTGGAGTGCAATATAGTGTCAAAGATACTACCGGCGATATCCGTTATTCTAAATGTCTTTTCATACCGGATTCCACATGTTAGGGATAAAATATCATTATTGTCCATATCTCACTTTTCCCTTCTATCTTTTATTCATATAAAATAGAGATTCTCTGAATTCTATATAAAGCCTAAACAAATAAATTTTGCTGTATAAAGCTCGGCTTCTTGTTCTAGCGATCGTGTAACCTATTCACAAAAAACAAAAGCCCCATCTCTCGTTTTGAGAAACAGGACTTTAGATGATCAAACCATAATCCCCCCTCGGTTATATCTGTTCAAAAGCACACGCGATGCGTTCAAGATCAATACAATATACTAGCCCAGTAACTCCATTATGCTATCTTGTCAAGGGATATTACTGTGAGACTTTCAAGCGGTAATGATCAATTTTTTCCTGAAAGAATTTTGAGGACTCGTAGGTGACGCCAATAACCGGCACATTCCATTTTTCTTCGATCGCTCCTGTGCATTACCAACTGAAAGTTGCGACACAAAGGCATTTCCACAAAACCTCGACTACAATAGCTGATAAAGCCTCAAGACGAAGCAATTACTGAATCACCACCTTGATAGCAACCCAC
>CAZINZ010000066.1:0-9671 GCA_964540715.1 uncultured Syntrophaceae bacterium
CATCTCTGAATTCATCTCTATCAACACGCTCCTTTCACTCAGTCATATCTGTTATTAAAATGAACTATCCGGTTAACGGGCTGCATTGAAGCGGGGAAATACAGCCTGTGTTCAAACTGTGAATCATAATACATTGTCACGATCAACGCCAGGAGATGAGAGGGGGCTTACGCGCGGGTAACCTGTGATAGCTGAATTTTGGATAGCCCACCATCACACTGCCGAAACATTCGTGTCCCCGGGGAAGTGACAGCGCCTCCTTCATAGGCGGGAAAGTGGTTGCCGCGGCGTTAAAGTAGCCGGCCCAGCAGCATCCTAAACCCATGCCGGTCGCTGCCAGTTCAAGATAAGTCAGGGCTATGGTACAGGTAGAAGGGGCCATCCAATTGTCTTTTTCCGCATGAGCGATAATTACAACCGGCGCGTCACGGAGAATAATATCATTACCATCTTCCCATCGTTGCAGCGCCTTATCCATATGCATAACCAACGCTAATTCCGACATATTGCTGATCATCCAGCGCATCCAGTCGGCAACAATCCCCGCAAGATTTCGCAATTCATCTCTGTTATCAAAGACTAACCACTCCGCACACTGGGAATTATGCCCGGACGGAGCGTACCTGGCAACTTCGATGAGTCTTGAAATATCTACCCGGGAAACCGGTTTGTTTTTGTAGACTCGTATTGAGCGACGACTGCGCAAGAAATGTTCACAATGCTCCGCGGTTAATTGAAGATCCTTTTCTATAGGCGGACATTGATCCACAGGCATCTCGCGATGGGAGAGACTGCCTGTTGGACAGACAGCCACACAATGTCCACACCTGATGCAAAGTTCCTCCGCCATGCTGACGGAGACCGGATACCCGCCTTTTTGAAAATTAATGAGCCTCGCGGGACAGACCGCGGCACAGATTCCGTCCTGGTTACATGATTGTTTATCAACTTCCAACAGATTCATTATCAACCTCCTGTAAATAACTCAGTCCACTTATGTATGGAGAGTTTTGAATTTTGTCAACAGACTTTTATATGTGCTGTTGTCTTGACAAAATCTTTATTATCGCATAAAAATAAACACTGCAATTTTATATTAAATTACGACAGTTGCACTGATTGTTTGTTTTCTCAATACTGTCAAGGAGCAATACGTGAACCTGGGAAAATATATCTCTCGTAGCGCCGTCTATTATCCGGATTATCCGGCCCTGATTGATGAGGGGAAAAGCTATACTTACAAGGAGCTCGATAACAGAACCAATCGATTGGCCCAGGGATTGCTGTCGCTCGGGTTGCACAAAGGGGATAAAATAGCGATTTACGCCTGGAACAGATCCGAGATCGTTGAGACCGAGGTGGCATGTTTCAAGGCAGGCTTTGTACGTATTCCCATGAATGCCCGTCTTTCAACCACCGAGGCCGTACATGTTTTAAACAACGCGGAAGCCCGCGTTGTAATCGTCGATGCATTTCATGTGAAATCAATCATTGAAAACAGAAAAGAGCTTCCGAGAGTAGCGCATATTATAGGCCTCGATGGACTCTCGGACGAATGCATTGCCTATGAACCGCTCCTCGCTCAAAGCAGCGATGCGTTTCCCGAAGTAGAGGTTGATCGTGATGATTTGGCTGTGCTCTCATACAGTTCGGGCACTACCGGAAGACTCAAAGCAGTAATGCAGAGCTTTGAAAACCGGATGGCCATGATCCGTAAAGCTACCATGATCCCGGATATCAAGGTGGAACCCGGCGACATATTTGCCCATGCCGGGCCAATCACCCATGCCAGCGGCATGCTTCTCATGCCGGTGATGTTTTCCGGTGGCTGCAACCTGATCTTGAACCGCTTTGACATAAATATCCTCCTGGAAACCATCGAGCGTAAAAAAGTAAATTATATAATGATGGTGCCGGCCATGATCAACATGATCCTGCTCCATCCCGGGGTAAAAGAGTATGACTTGAGCAGTCTGAAGAGAATATTTTATGGGGCCGCTCCCATGTCGAAGGCCGGAATCAGGCAGGCGATCGAACTCTTCGGCCCGATTCTGATCCAGGGTTACGGCATGACGGAAACCACTTCCTTTACCACGATGTTAACCGCCAAAGACCATATTAATGCCCTGGAGGGCGGGCACGAAGATCGATTAGGGTCGTGCGGCAGGCCCATTTTCGAGACCGAAGTCAAGGTCGTCGGTGAGGACGGAGAGGAAGTCCCCCCGGGACAACTCGGGGAAATCATTGTGCGTGGGGCAGATGTGATGATGGGCTACTACAAGGAACCGGAGCTGACAAAAAAGGTGCTGCAAAACGGGTGGATTTACTCGGGCGATATCGCAACACGAGACAGCCAAGGATATATCTACATCAGGGACCGCAAATCAGAAACCATTATCTCGGGGGGGTTCAATGTGTACCCCTCGGAAATAGAGCAGGTCCTGTGTTCTCATCCGGCGGTGTATGAAGCCTGCGTGATCGGCGTGCCCGATGACACCTGGGGTGAAGCGGTCAAGGCGGTGGTGGCCCTGAATAAAAACGTATCAGCGAGTGAAGACGAATTGATCGATTTCTGCAAACAGGCCCTGGCAGGATATAAGAAACCCCGCTCGATCGATTTCGTGGACGAACTTCCCAAAAATCCTAACGGCAAGATCGCGCGCAGAGTAGTCAAGGAAAAGTACTGGACGGACGAAAAACGCAAGGTGCACTAAAATTTTTTTTGATTGCCCCGTCCTGTGGGCGGGGTCATTTACTTTTCCCTACCGTTCTATTTCACTTTGTAATTGTCTGGCCATGACACGCTCGTATAATCCAGGGGCAAATTTGTGAAACAAATAGGAAATCTTTCCGATCGGGGTGAGAACCAGCAGAGATTTTCTTTTCAGCATACCTCGGTATATTGCCCCGGCAACATCCTCGGGCAATGCCTGTTCACCGATCCTTGACTGCGGATGAGAGGTGACAGAGCCGTCACCGCCAAGGGCCCTGGTTTGCAGATTTGTACTGGTAAAGCCCGGGCAGACTATCATCACATGTACACCATGTTTTCTTAGTTCGGCCCGCAGGGTGGAAAAGAATCCGTGCAGGGCATGCTTGCTGGCACAGTATCCTGTCCTGCCCAAAGCAGGTGTGAGGCCGGCAATGCTCGATGTAACAATGATTGTCCCCTTGCGCTCGATCAGACTTTCGATTGCGGCGGTAGTGCAATTGAGTGCACCGAAAAAATTTACATCCATTACTTTGCGGTACATGGAGATCTGCGCATCGACAAAGGCGCATCTCTGCGTAATACCGGCGTTGTTAACGAGCACATCAATACCGCCGTAATGAGAGACGATCTGCTGCATTACCGCCTGGCATTGATCGGGCACACTGACATCGCATTTCAATATAAAAGAATCGATATCGAGTGCCGTGAGTTCCTGAGCGCGTGCTTCGAGGCTTTGCTCATCCATATCTATGAGCGCAATCTTTGCACCGTGTTTGCCAAACTCAGCGCAAACAGCAGCCCCGATACCACTGGCGGCACCGGTAACAACAACCACCCGATTCATCATTGTTTGTTTCTGCATTGTCTTAACCCTTCCTTTCCTGAAAACATACTGGTTGTAAAATTTTCAGCCATCATCCCGGCAAACCAATGGCCCAGGACGGCATAATATGAGCTGAAACACCGAATGCCAGGCCCAGGAGCAGCAAAGAGCCTAAAACAACAATCACAATAGCGACAATTGAACTTACAATACCGATTCTCACAAAATCAGTCATCCTGATGTAGCCGGACCCGAAACATATGGCCAGCGGAGCTGCCGCTACCGGCAGGGCATAAGCACATTGAGCCGCCAGGCATCCGAGTATCATAAGAAATCTTGGATCAAAATGAGTGGCCAGTGACATTGTACCGAGTATAGGCATAAATACGGTTGTAGCGGCTGTGTTTGTAGCCACAGTGGATACCGTGGCTACGACAAAAGAGACCGCAAACATGAGCCCGACAAGCGGCCATTGGGCAAATCCGGTCAACTGATAGCCGATCCAGGTGGCGGCCCCCGTATCATTCATACCTGCCGCCAGCGCAAACCCGCCTCCGAACAATAATATCAACCCCCAGGGAATTTTGAGTGCCCAATCCCAGGTAAGGACAAACTCACTTTTTTTCAAATCAATCGGAATGGTAAACAACAACACAGCCATCAGCACGGCAATCGTTGAATCGTGCACCCATGGGAAGAGGGTGTTGATACCATAGATCGTAAGATCTCCGATGTGTTTCTCATCCCGAAACATCCAGGCCAGAGCTGTTATTAAAAGAATGATCCCGATCGCTTTTTCCCCCTTGCTCCATGGCCCGAGTTTGCGTTTTTCATCCTTGATCAGCCTTGCCCCTCCGGGAATTTCTGCAATTTCAGGTCGCCTGAGGAAAAAGACGAGCAGCGCCCACAGAGATAATGTGGTCAACACACATAGAGGTATGCCCACAATGAGCCAGGCGGCAAAATCTGTAGGCGGTGACCCGGGGAAAAGAAGCTCCAGTTGCCCGGCATAGATTATGTTGGGTGGCGTTCCGATTAAGGTCCCCATCCCACCGCTGTTGCAGGCATACCCGATTCCCAGCATCAGACAGCTGCCGAATATGTAAACCCCCGGTGTGAAATTCACGTTTGCAAGTTCTCCCGCTTTCTGCATACGCCTGCCCACTTCCGCTGTGTGCAGGATAATAGCCAATCCCATGGGCATCATCATCATGGCGGTGGCGGTATTGGATATCCACATCGAAAGGAAAGCAGAGGCAATCATGAACCCCAGGACAATACGTTTTGGGCTTGCCCCGATTTTATCAACGATAAACAGGGCCACCCGCCTGTGGAAGTTCCATTTCAACATGGCCTGGGCAATAAAAAAAGCCGCGATAAACAGGATAACGATCTTATGCCCGTATGGAGCACTCGCATCGGTAGCATTTGCAACACCTAAAATCGGAAACAGTGCCGCAGGTATCAGGCCGGTCACCCCCCAGGGCACGGACTCACAAACCCACCATACAACCATGAGGATCAGCACTGCCAGGCAGTTTTTCATAGCCACGGCTTTTTTGAGAACAGCTGTATGAATCTCCGGGCTGTCGATCTCTGCCCATGCCAGAAAAGCCGGCGTATCAGGGATTTCTTGTATTTTGCCGTTTTTATCCAATATCAGCAGTTGGCGCGAAACTGCATGCTGCAGTTGTTCTGGATTTACAGAGTTTAATGCCATCCTGGATGCAACGGAATACATCCCGCTCGAAGGAGGGAGTAGCATCACCAGCAACAGGAAAATCGGCCCCAGCACGAGCCCTATTCTATTGCGCAGACTATATCTGTTTGAGGTTTTCCCGTTATCCATCTCCGGTGGCGGAAAGGATGAAGAGGAATGATTGTGATCAGGAATATTTCCATCTGGCATCCGATGTGTATCTTCTTTGCCGACGATCTCTTTATTTGAACGACAAATAAACCGGAATACACTTGAATGCATTAGACGTTGCCGCTTCCCGAATCCCAGGATTCTACGTGTTGGCATGCTGATTTCCATCTTGTCTCTCTTTCCCGTTCACACAATACGTGTTCAAACACTATGCGCGCTGTATGTATTTCCCGATCAGGGTGTCCTCTATCCAAGATGTATTGAAAAATCCTCTCTGATAATCAACATTTTGTAGAATAAATTGATGGAATCCGATGGTGGTATCCACCCCGGAGACTCTCAATCCTGCGAGAGCCTGTTGCATATTCTCAATGGCCTGTGTACGGGTGTGGCCGGTTGCAATTATTTTGGCCAGCAATGAATCATAGTAAGGTTGAACAACATATCCCGGATAACAATGAGTATCTAAGCGGATGTTATCCCCCCGGGGGGGATCCCATTCGATGATCTTTCCCGGGCAGGGCCGAAAATCAGAATCCGGCGATTCGGCATTGATCCGGCACTCAATGGCATGGCCGTCATGCATCACATCGTCTTGTGAAAAACCAACGGGAAGGCCGGCGGCTATCCTTATCTGTTCCTGTACCAAGTCGACCCCGGTTATCATCTCGGTTACCGGATGCTCCACCTGGATCCTCGTATTCATCTCAAGAAAGTAAAAGCTCTGCTCTGTCTGATCAAGAATAAACTCCACGGTTCCGGCGCTGAGATATTCTATGTTGCCGGCAATCAACAACGCCGCGCGGCACATTTGGTCTCGCAGTTCATCCGTTACAACCGGAGAAGGAGATTCTTCTACCATTTTCTGGTAACGGCGTTGCAGAGAACAATCGCGTTCGAACAGGTGGACAATATTCCCGAAACGATCCCCAAGAACCTGCACCTCGATATGCCTGGCATCAGGGATATAATGCTCGATATAGATACGATCATCGCCGAAGGCTGAACGAGCTTCGGCCGAAGCCTCATAAAAAGCTGCCTTTAAATCTTTGGCCCTTTTTACGATTTTCATCCCTTTTCCACCGCCACCGGCAGCGGCTTTCAGGAGTATGGGGTATCCTGTTTTTACGGCGGCTGTTGTTGCTTCACTGAAATCACGAACTAATTCGGACCCAGGAATAACAGGGATTCCCAAAGCCGCAACCATTTTGCGGGCAAAAAGCTTGTCTCCCATCCGGCGAATGTGTTCTGCCCTTGGCCCGATAAAGCTCAAACCATATTGTTCACATGCATCGGGAAGTTCCGGCTGCTCTGCCAGAAAACCGTACCCGGGATGAATGGCATCACAACCAGTACCCAGAGCTGCAGAGATGATCGTATCAACCTTCAGGTAACTCTTGATCGGTTGGGCCGGACCGATACAAACCACCCGATCAGCCATTTTCGCAGGCATGCTTTCCCTGTCCACTTCCGAGACGACCGCAACGGTCTCTATCCCCAACTCCTGACATGCCCCGATGATGCGAACGGCTATTTCACTGCGATTGGCAATCAGAACTCGTGAAATGGAAAGATTCAAGGTGTACCTCCCAAGGCATTGTTGGCGGGTTCGACCAGAAAGAGCGTTTGTTGAAACTCCACCATCTCTCCGTCCGATGGGAAAATTTGTCTGACATATCCCCGGAAATCCGCCTTTAGTATATTTTGTTGATCCAAGACATTGATAATACACAGAATTTCGTTTTCTTTAATGTATTGATTCACAGACACAAACGGAGATGCTCCCGGTAATGGAGCACTCCGGAAGAATCCGAGCATGGGAGCTTTGATTGGCAGCAATTGCTGCTGGGGCTCCGAGATCTCATGCTTCACTTCTGCCGTACCGGGATCGTGTTTCTTGCCGCTCTTGCTCACACGGAAATTCAGATCACTTGTCTGAAGGCACATTTCATCAATGCTTGACTCTCTCAGTATCTCCAAGAGGCTTATGATATCTTCCCGGGTAACTCCCTTCATAAAGAGCATCCTCCTCCAGTTGTTTTCAGTGTGGATTTTACCGTGGCTGTTTGCTGCCAGGCACATACGATGCAAAAAAATCGTTCCATTTTAAAATCATGTCTCGATACTCAAGGCGACCCTTTCGACCTTTGCCAGATCCCGCCTGTAGAAGAGCGATCCAATAAAGAACAGTATCGCAGCTACCAAAGCGGCAGCCGGCACAATGGTGAGAGCTGTTTTTATGTCGTACTTGTCAGAAATCATGCCGACAAATAACGGCCCGAGTGAAGCACCCAGCAGGTTCTGGACGATAACGCAAAAGCTGTACGATGTAGCCCTGAGTCCTGGATGGACCACATCCTGGGTCACAGCAATTGCCGCAGGAGCAAACGCAGACGCCAGGACACCGCCGAGCAACAGCAGATAATATTGTTTAGAGCCGGTGAAATAAAAAAACGCACAGAAAAAGACCACTGCGGTCAGAAACGAAGTGATCGCAGGAAACAGCAATCTGGCATTCATCCTGGTTCTGCGCCATCTATCCACCAGAAAGCCACCGAGCGGAAAACCAATGATAGCCAGTATCATGATTCCACTACTCATTAATGCCGCTTTCTCCATCGAAATGTTGTTGATCCTATGAAAGTAGGAGGGCAGCCAGCTCAAATACGATGCCGTCAGAAACATACTACCGGCAAAGGCAATGTAGGTCAGGATAAGAGACGGAGTGCGCGTGAACTGACGGATGAGATCTATTCCAGACATCTGTTTTTTAAGTTCGCTCGAATGATCTACTGTTTTCTCAAGATCAACTGTTTTCTCAAGATCAACTGTTTTCTCAAGATCAACTGTTTTCTCAAGATCAACTGTTTTCTCAAGACCAACTGTTTTGTAATCACGTACAAAAAAGAATAGAATCGCTATAAAAAAGCCTGGCAAGGCTACAATCCCGAAGGCGTGACGCCAGCCGTATCGGGCAGCGATGACCCCTCCGAGCACAATCCCGATGGCACTACCCAGGGGAAGAGCAGCGGAGAACAGGCCCAGCATCATTGAACGTATCCTTTCAGGAAACAGGGCTGAAAGCATCGCTGTTCCTCCGGGTGCATATCCGGCTTCACCGACACCGATCACGGTCCTGACGACAAAGAGCTGTGAAAAACTTGTTGTGAATGCACAAGCGGCAGTCGCCAGACTCCAGATAACAGCCATCAACCCGATGCTCTTTTTTCTGCTCCATCTGTCAATGACCACGGAAATAGGAACCGAGAGGAGCACGATTGACCAATATACCACGGATACCAGCAGGCCACACTGGGTATCACTCAGACCCCAGTCGCTCTTTAAATAGGGAAAGAGCGAGACCACCACCATGCGGTCAATATAATCGAACATATAGAGCAGAAACAGCAGACCAAAAACATAGAATGAATATGATTTCGACATAAGATACCCATCCGGCATTGCCTTGTTTTTCATTGTTCGCCTCCCCCTTTTCAAAAAATGAAAAATCTCGTCGCAAATAATGATTCTATGGACTTTGTGACATTCAATAAGGTATGATATTTAGACAGAAATCGTTTATGTTCTGAAAAAAAGATCCCCCTTCCCTCATTTTTTGTTACTTAAAAATTCAGCAGGATCAAGCCGTTTAAAATATCTGTTCCAATCGAAGCGCTCCTTTTTGCAGACGCACCCTGCTGATATCTTTGCGTTTTGATAGCTCGCGTATCAGGGTAGACAGCGGCTGCCTGGTCACCGGGAATTCGATCGGTTTTTTATTCTGATGGAACTTTTCAATGGTCGGACGGGAAAAAAACAACTCCAGAAGAAGTTCTTCATTCGAGCGATGAGCACCCAGCTCTTTGCGAACTTTTGCCACCAGTGGTTCTTTATAATTTTCGGTTGGATCAATGGATCCCTTGTCTTCTCCTTCAAGAATCTTATCCATGATATCAGGATCGATCGGGGCAGCCGGGGTGCCATAATACCCGCGGGCATACTGGCACAGATCAGAAGGTACCGTTTTATAGCGTTCACCTTCAATGACATTGAAGACGGCCTGCACACCAACAATTTGGGAAAACGGAGTTACCATGACCGGATAGCCGATCTCCTGGCGAACGCGTCCCGCCTCTTCGAGGACTTCCGGCAGGCGATTTTCCAGACCGAGATTTTTCAGCTGGCTTACAAGATGGGACATCATGCCGCCGGGAATCTGATGCTGAGTGTACTGTTTGAATTGTGTCGGATTATACTGTACTCTC
>CAZINZ010000067.1:0-8909 GCA_964540715.1 uncultured Syntrophaceae bacterium
GTCGGCGGCAATTCAGATATAGCCCGGCACGACTGAAGACCCGGATAAATCAGTATTTACACCTCGGCAGCTACCTTCTTCAAGAGATAGATATGAGCGATTTCTAAGAACAGTGGTGATGATTGTAAAACTTCGAAGCCATTCTCTTTCATCAGTCGTTCAAGCTCACCGGGAGAGGGAAATCCAATTACTGAATCCCGGAGATATCTGTATGCCCGGAAATCTCCCGATACCATTCCACCGATAACCGGGAGCACAACCTTGAAATAGGCAAGGTACACCCATTTCCAGGGAAGGCGGGAAGGTACCGAGAGTTCAAGCACCGCCAGCCTCCCTCCGCATTTCAGCACCCTGAAGACCTCGCGCAAGAAGGTAGGAAGATCTGACATGTTCCTGATGCCGAAGGCCGTCATCGCATGATCGAAGGTCTCGTTCGAAAAGGGCATCGCAAGGGCATTACCCGCTGTGATATGGAACCGCCCGCGGGAGTCTTTGCTTTTTTGGGCGGCAATGTCCAGCATCCTGCGAGAGATGTCCAGGCCGGTTACCGTACACCCCGCTGTCCTGATGGCGCGGATCGACATGTCGCCGGTACCGGTTGCCATGTCAAGCACCTTGTCGCCATCCTTGATATTCAGTAAGGATATGACTGTTTTTCTCCAGCGCTCATCCATGGAGAATGAAAGTGTGAAATTGAGCAGATCGTAGGTGGAAGCGATCCGGTCGAACATGGAGGCAATAATCGCAGGTGATTTGTCAATCCGCATAGTTGAGGGAGCCTTTTCTGCCGCCTTTCCTGCAAGCTTATTATTATCCCCCTCAATCAAGATCATGCCTGAAGAATCCCTTGTCTTCGTTGTCATCATCCCCAGACACCGTTTCGGTAGGCGCCGTCCCCTCCAGAAAGCATTCAAATATGTATTTTCTGGCATCGGACCCGGCCAGCGCCCCCGTCTCAGGGTCCACCTTGGCAAATACGACCCCTTCGGGAGGCGAGAAGGATTCAGCGCGGGTGCCTTCAAGCGCCTTTTCCATAAAATACAGGAAGACAGGACTGGCGGCACGTGAACCGGTTTCATGCTTACCCAGCGGCTTCAGATCGTCAAAGCCGACCCACACACCCGCAACCAGCGACGGGGTAAATCCCAGGAACCATGCATCTTTGAGATCATTGGTTGTGCCTGTCTTGCCTGCCACAGGCCTGTTAAGGGCCTTTAACCGCCATCCTGTTCCCCCCTTGACAACCTCCTGGAGCAGATGTGATGTGAGATATGCGATACGGGGATCAACTGCCTGCTCGACTTCGGGCACATTTTCCTCCACTATGTTACCTGTTCTATCAACAATCTTTTTTATCAGGAAGGGTTTGACCTTTTTGCCGCCATTCGCGAAGATGCCGTACCCCCTTACCATCTCGAGAAGGGTGATGCCGGATGTTCCAAGCGCCATGGAAAGGTCTCTCGTCAGCGGGGTTGTTATCCCCATATTCACCGCGTAGTCAGCGGCATAATCTATCCCGATCTCCTTCAACAGCTTTATGGTCACCAGATTCCTAGATTTGATGAGAGCCGTTCGCAGCGTTGTAGGCCCGTAAAACTTCTCTGAAAAGTTTTGTGGTTTCCACAGGCTGTCCTTCAGCGTGTCCCTGTAGATTACCGGACTGTCCATCAATATGGTCGCGGGGGTCATACCTTTGTCAAAGGCCGCGGTAAATATAAAGGGTTTAAAGGCTGATCCCGGTTGCCTCTTAGACTGAGTGGCACGGTTGAACTCACTCTTTCTGTAGCTTCTGCCCCCGACCATCGCCTTTATCTCGCCCGTGTTCGGGTCCATGGCAAGGAGCGCTCCCTGCACCTGTGGCTCCTGTTCCAGCGCCAGATCCATCTTTCCATCCGCAACACTCAGGACCTTCACCTCCAGAACATCTCCTGTCTTGAGCACATCCGCCGGGTTATTAACCTTGGTCACATTGTAGGCAATCTCCGGATCCGGCAACCTGGCCCACGACATGTTTTTCAGTGTCATAATGCCTTCATGCTCGCCCACCCTCAATCTTACAATCTTTTCTCCTCTGTCAACGGCCACCACGATTGCCTTAACAATACGGCCCTCCAGCGGTGTATCTGTGTCCACCTCCATGTCTTTCACAAAAGTTTCAATCTCTTCTTCGGGCACCCTCCTCAGGACTCCTCTGTATCCCTGTCTCTTGTCCAGCTCCCTCAGTCCTCTTTCCACGGCATCGCGGGCTGCCCTCTGACAGGTCATGTCCAGCGTGGTATATACCTCAAGGCCCTCATGATACAGGACATTGCTGCCATATTTGGTCTGAATATACCGACGTATATTTTCGGTAAAATAGGGTGCCAGTTTATCCTTGCTCCTGGCCTTTTTCAGATCCACCGGCGTCGCGGTCGCTGCCATCATTTCCTTTTCGGTTATGTATCCATCTTCGGCCATCCGGTCCAGGACGTAGAGCTGTCTTTGCCGGGCACGTTCGGGGTGCAGTACGGGAGAATATCTGCTTGGGGCCTTGGGCAGACCCGCAAGAAGGGCGGCTTCTGGCAGCGTAAGTTCTTTGGCGGTTTTTCCGAAATAGTGTTGCGACGCGGCCTCGATACCATATGCCCCATGGCCAAGATATATCTGGTTCAGATAAAGATTAAGGATCTCATACTTCTTCAGATATCTGTCTATTCTGTATGCCAGAATGGCCTCTCGCAGTTTTCTGATATATTTCTTCTCGGGAGACAGAAAGAGGCCTTTGGCTACCTGTTGGGTTATGGTGCTTCCACCCTGAACGATTGTCCCCGCCTTCATGTTCTTAAAAAAGGCCCTGATGATACTCCGGAGATCTATCCCCTGATGTCGGAAGAACCGGGCGTCTTCCGCCGCAACAAATGCCTGTATTACAAATTTCGGCAGATCTGTTACCTGGACCACCTTCCTGTCTTCAAGATAGAATTCATCTATCAGCTGGTCGTTATCAGCGTACACCCTGGTGATAATGCTGGGGCGATAGTCTTTAAGCGACGCAATGCTGGGCAATCCATTTAACAGAGAATAGACGAACCCCGCCCCTGCAATGATCAGAATGAGGACTGGGATAAGTACCCACAACGGGTGTTTAATCACAAAGTCCATCTTCCTTGTTCGCTTTTTTCCTGTACCTTTTTCCGGCTCTTTATTGTTTGTCATTTTCTCCTTCTTCTTTATGGACTGATTTCTTCTCCCCCAGCCTTACAACCCAGATGCTTATTTCATAGAGCAGCATCAGGGGCAGGGCCATCAGTCCCTGCGTCACGACATCCGGGGGCGTAAACAGTGCGGCGGTAATAAACACCAGAAGTATCGCATACTTTCTTTTCTTCGTCAGTGTTCTGGAATCCACCACCCCCATCTTGGCCAGAAAGAACATAAAGATGGGGAGCTCAAATATAACCCCGAACGCGATCAGGAGCTTCATGGAAAACGAGAGGTACTCCTTCAGGGAAAGCATGGGCCTTATAAAGTCGCTCCCGAAGGCAACAAAGAATTTGAAGCCGAATGGAAAAACAACATAGTAAGCGAACAGGGATCCCCCGACAAAGAATATGGTGGAAAATGTGACGAACGGGATCACATGTTTCTTTTCGGATTTATAGAGACCCGGCGACACAAATTGCCACAACTGGTACAGAATGTATGGACTTGTCAGAAAAATGGACCCGAGAAACGATACCTTGAGATAAGTAAAAAATGCCTCCGGCAGACCGGTGAATATCATGGAGCCTTCATCGGGAAGCACCGCGATGAGAGGAAGAGTCAAGACCCTGAACAGCTTTTCCTTGAAGAAATAGCATATAATGAATCCAACTCCGATCGCGATCAGTATGCGCGTCAGCCTGGTTTTCAGCTCCTCCAGGTGGTGAGTGAATGGCATCTTTTCATCTGTTTTATCTGCTTGATCGGTCATATCGCAGGCTCATGCTGTGCTATTATATCAGGTTCTTCTCCAGCTCAGATAGAGAAGGCGGTTAGTTCAGACTTGTCAGGACTTCCTGCTCGTGGGAGTAAACCGGACCGCGGAATGATGAAAAATGATCGCTCGTGTTTATTCGAGCAAAGAGAAGGGCCGACATTATAATGAATTATTCAGGACCCCCGTCTGCTGACTTCTCAGGCTTGTCTTTCGCCTTCAGGTCGTTGACCTCAGGTTCTTCCTTCTTTCGCCCATAGAGGACAGAGTCTTTGAAATCGCCTGCTTCTTCCTTGAGCTGGTTTACGTTGAGACTGTCCTTTACATCATCGGTGGCATGGCGAAACTCCGCGAGACCCCTGGCGAGAGATTTTGCCAGATCGGGCAGTTTTTTCGGCCCGATGATAATCAGGGCCACCACGAGTATCACTATCAATTCCGGCATTCCAATTCCAAACATATTATCACCATCATTCCGGGAAATTGGCGGTATGATATCTTATTGTTTGAATCTTTGTCAATCTGAAATCAGAGATGGTATGGTTTGCAAGTTATTCGTTTGTATGATAGAAATCCACCAGATTTCCATGGATTAGTGTCCATCCGGGCATTGATTTTCTGCCATGGAGCATGACAGGTCTCCGCACGGACTGGAGGTGTGCTGATGAAGATAACAACGCAGGAAGTCGGGTATATCGCCCACCTTGCCCGTCTGGATTTCAGTGAAAGTGAGAAAGGGAAGCTCACCACCCAGCTCAACACCATATTGATGTATATGGAGATGTTGAACAGGATCGATACCACCCGGGTCAAGCCTGCGACACACGCCGTCTCTCTCGATAATGTATTCAGGGAAGATACCGAAAAAAAATCTACAGGGGTAAAGATTGCCCTTGCCGACGCTCCGGACGGAACCATGGGCCTTTTCGGTGTTCCCAGGGTTTTGGAATAACGTTTCAGGAATGTAACATGGAATTCAACAAGTTGACCATTCATGAACTTCAGGAAAAGCTGAGGGCGGGGTCTGTCACCTCCGTTGATATTACAGAGTCTGTATTCCGGAGGATTGAATCTGTTGAAGACAGGGTGCACTCGTATATTACCCTTACCGGGGAGATCGCCATTAAACAGGCCCGCGAGGCGGACAGGCGGATAAAAGAGGGAAATGCCGGTGAACTGACCGGGATACCAATAGCTCTCAAGGACATACTGTGTACTAAAGGTATCCGGACTACCTGCGGTTCGCGCATCCTTGAAACCTTTATCCCCCCCTATGACGCTACGGTAGTCAGAAAATTGAAAGATGACGGCGCGGTACTCGTCGGCAAGACGAACATGGACGAGTTCGCCATGGGTTCCTCAACCGAAACCTCCGGGTTCGGAATAACGAAAAATCCATGGGATCTGGATCGTATACCCGGTGGATCCAGCGGCGGTTCTGCCGCCGCGGTCGCCGCCGATGAATGTATAGCCTCTCTCGGTTCCGACACGGGCGGTTCCATCAGACAGCCCGCAGCCCTGTGCGGCGTCGTGGGGATGAAACCCACATACGGGAGAGTCTCACGCTTCGGCCTGACCGCATTCGCCTCTTCCCTCGACCAGATTGGGCCGATCACTAAAGATGTAGAAGACTGCGCCATTATGATGAACATCATCTCCGGACACGACAGCAATGACTCCACCTCTGTTCCCGCGGAGGTTCCCGATTACAGGGAATTTCTTTCAAGGGATATCAGGGGCTGGACGGCAGGCATTCCCGGGGAGTATTTTATTGAGGGAATCGACCCGGAGGTCAAGGCCGCCACGGATAAGGCCATTAAAACGCTGGCGGGGCTCGGCGTGAAATGTGTTGAGATATCGCTTCCCCATACCGAATACTGTGTCGCGGTCTATTATATCATAGCGCCCGCGGAGGCCAGTTCGAACCTGGCCAGGTACGACGGCGTCAGATACGGATTCAGGGCGCCGGATGGAGAAGACCTTCTGGACATGTATAAGAAAACCCGATCTTCCGGTTTTGGGGCGGAGGTAAAGAGAAGGATAATGTTAGGTACCTATTCTCTCTCCTCCGGATATTACGACGCGTATTACAAGAAGGCGTCACAGGTAAGGACTCTGATTAAACACGACTTCGACAGGGCATTTAAAAAATGTGATGTCATCCTGACGCCCACAACTCCAACCCCTGCATTCAGGATAGGAGAAAAGGTGGACAATCCCCTGCAGATGTATCTTTTCGATATATTCACCATGTCGGCAAACCTGACGGGGATACCGGGAATATCCGTCCCCTGCGGTTACACGAAAAACGGCCTCCCCATGGGGATCCAGTTTATGGCGAACCACTTCGAGGAGGGGAAGCTCCTTCAGGCAGCATCGGCATTTGAGAACAACTCGAAGATAGAAAGAAGGAGACCCGAACTGTGATGCCGTTTGAACCGGTTATAGGGCTTGAAGTACATGCCCAGCTCCTTACCAGCACCAAGATATTCTGCGGCTGCTCGACCAGATTCGGAGAGGAACCGAACAGCAATACCTGTCCCGTCTGTCTCGGTATGCCCGGCACTCTCCCGGTTCTTAATAAAAAAGTGGTGGAATTCGCGATGAAAATGTCCCTCGCTACCCACTGCAGGATAAACTCGATAAACACATGGGCAAGGAAGAACTATTTCTATCCGGATCTCCCGAAGGGATATCAGATCACTCAGTATTCACATCCCATAGCGGAAGGGGGGTACGTGGATATTGAAATCGACGGATCAAAAAATAGGATCGGCATTACCCGCATACATATGGAGGAAGACGCGGGCAAATCCATCCACGACGAATCAGGCCCCTCGAGCTACGTCGATCTCAACCGCGCGGGTGTCCCTCTGATTGAGATAGTAAGCGAGCCGGATATGCGAAACACGGATGAGGCTGTACATTATCTCCGGAGACTGCACGAAATACTGGTCTATCTCGAGATATGCGACGGCAACATGGAAGAGGGAAGTTTTCGCTGTGACGCCAATATTTCCCTGAGGCCCAAGGGTCAGCAGAAGTTCGGAACGAGATCGGAACTCAAAAACATGAATTCGTTCCGTAACGTGCAGCACGCCCTCGAATACGAAATACGGAGGCAGCGAGCCATTCTTGAGGGAGGAGGCATCGTCGTGCAGGAGACACGCCTGTGGGACGTCTCACAGGGGGCAACCCATTCGATGAGGGGAAAGGAAGAGGCTCACGATTACCGGTACTTCCCCGAACCCGACCTTGTTCCTGTAGTAATATCCGACGAATGGATAAAAGAGGTAAGGAGCGCCCTTCCCGAGCTTCCCATGGAAAAGAGAGAACGGTTTGTCGAACAATACGGCATCCCGACCTATGACGCCGGCGTCCTGACGGCAAGCCGTGATCTTGCCGCTTATTACGAAGAGACTGCAAGTCTCTCTGGAAACCCGAAGCTCGCGAGCAACTGGATTATGGGCAATTTCCTGGCATACCTGAATGAAGAAAAGCTCGAAGTGACAGAATCCCCGATAACTCCCCAAACTCTGGCTGATTTGATCAATATGATTGATGAAGGTACAATCAGCGGAAAGATCGCCAAGGATGTCTTCGAAGATATGTGCAAATCGGGAAAAGGTCCGAAGGAGATTGTGGACAAAAGGGGTCTTCTCCAGATCAGTGATGCCTCGAAGCTGGAGAAAATTGTTGAAGCTGTGCTTGAGGCAAATCCCGGACAGCTGGAACAGTACAAAAGCGGCAAGGTGCAACTCTTCGGTTTCTTCGTGGGGCAGACCATGAAAGCCACAAACGGCAAGGCAAACCCCGGTATTGTCAATGAACTGCTTAAAAAGAGGCTCTCGTCATCATGATCAAAACAATATCCTGGAACGGGAACGCCGTTGAGCTGATCGACCAGCGCGCACTTCCACACGAAGAAAAATATATTACCTGCCGGAAATATCGGGAAGTCATCGCCGCCATCAATGATATGACCATAAGGGGCGCCCCCGCCATCGGCATAGCTGCCGCGATGGGTATTGCCCTTGGCATTGCGGCCTCATCGGGAGATTCCATAACTGAGGAATTCTATCGTATCTGTGACGAGTTCTCCCGGACCCGCCCCACCGCTGTAAACCTGTTCTGGGCCATTGACAGGATGAAATCCCGTTTTGAGAAAGAGATTGCGTCCACCCACCACAAGATTAATGCTGATGCCGTCAAAAAAATCCTGATAGATGAGGCCCTGCGTATCCATGAAGATGACATCCTCGCAAACCGGCAGATGGGCGTTCATGGCAGGCACCTGATCAATGACGGGGACACCATCCTGACTCACTGTAATGCCGGGGCTCTCGCGACCGGCGGATATGGGACTGCGCTTGGAATTATACGCGCTGCTCATGAAGAGGGGAAAAAGATTCATGTCCTGGTGGACGAAACCAGACCTCTCCTTCAGGGCTCAAGACTGACCGCATGGGAGATGAAAAAGGAATGCATTCCAGCCACGCTCATAACCGACAGCATGGCTGGCTCCTTCATGAAGAGGGCCATGGTCAACCTTGTTATCGTGGGCGCGGATCGTATCGCGGCCAACGGCGACGTAGCCAACAAGATCGGAACCTACAGCCTTGCCGTTCTGGCGAAAGCAAACCGGGTTCCCTTTTATGTAGCGGCTCCCGTTTCAACAATAGACCGCCATACACGAACCGGCAGCCAAATTCCCATTGAAGAAAGAAGCACAGACGAGGTATTGGCTTTCCACGGCACAAATATCGCCCCGGAGGGATTCAACGCTAACAACCCGGCATTTGACGTGACCCCGAAACGCTACATAACCGCCATCATAACAGAAAAGGGGATCATTTCAGCGCCGTTCGGAAAAGCGATCAGGGACCTGATATAATCAGGTTATTACTCCGGCAACAATATACGTCAAAGCCGTCATTCCGGCGAAAGCCGGAAT
>CAZINZ010000068.1:0-1708 GCA_964540715.1 uncultured Syntrophaceae bacterium
CTGAACTGTTGCCGCATCGAGTGTGTTCCTGAGCAGCATCGCTATCGTCATCGGCCCGACACCCCCCGGAACAGGGGTAATGTACGAAGCCTTTTCGCACGCATCGGCAAAGACGACATCTCCCGACAGTTTGCCCGTATCAAGCCTGTTGATCCCGACATCAATCACCACCGCGCCGTCTCTTATCATATCACCACTTATCATTCCCGGGTTCCCTGCCGCGGCCACAAGTATTTCCGCCCTTCCCGTAACTTCAGAAAGGTTCTCTGTCCTCGTGTGGCAGACGGTTACCGTCGCATGTTTCTCGAGAAGCATCATGACAAGGGGCTTCCCAACGATATTGCTCCTCCCCACGACAACCGCTTCTTTCCCTTTTATCTCTATTTCATATCGATCCAGAAGTTCCATAATACCCGCCGGCGTGCAGGACCTGTGGTATGGATTGCCGGAAAAAAGCCTGCCAACATTATAGGGATGGAACCCGTCAACATCCTTCCGCGGGTCTATCGCTTCAATAATGGCATCTGTCCTTATATGCTCCGGCACGGGAAGTTGCACCAGAAACCCGTGTATCTCCTGATCGCGATTCAATTCGTCAATGACATCGAGGAGCTGCGTCTCGCCTGTATCGGCGGGAAGCCTGTATTCCCTCGACAGAAATCCCACCTCCGCACAGGCGTTCTTTTTCCCCCGGACATAAATCTGCGAGGCCGGGTCATCACCCACAAGGATAACGGCAAGCCCCGGCACAACTCCCCTGTCATCTTTTAACCGAAGAGTTTTTTCTCTGATTTCGTTTCTCACATCCTGAGATATCTTCCTGCCATCAATAATTTCGGCCATAACGTCACCTGTAAAAACTTCCTGTTCCCGGCATGGCAAAAACCCCACCGCACCGGAAATTCTGACTTTTATATTACCCAATACCTGAATGTCAAGATAATCAGCCTTCAGACCCGCGCAGACAGGACAATGCAAGCACTTATATATTTCCAATTTCGTTGAAGTAACGCGCCTGTTGTGATAGGTGGGGTCAACCATATTTGTTTGAGATGGAGGTCACTCACATGGAACATAATCTGGGCGAGATGCTGGAGGATACCTGCCGCAGATACCCGGACAGGATATCTCTTATATACAAAGACAAAAACGTCTCCTACGCGGAACTGGGCAGGGCGGTAAATGCCTTTGGAAACAGGCTGAAGGCGCTCGGTATGGACAGGGGTGACAAAGTGGCGATGATGCTCCCCAACATACCGGAATTCATAATATCATATTTTGCCATCCTGAAGCTTGGAGCGGTTGCCGTAACCATCAACACCCTGTCGACTCCCCATGAACTGCTTTATCTTCTTGACAACTGTGATGCCGTGGCGTTTATCACCACCCCGTCATCGGCCAAAAGATTCGCGGAAATTAGGGACAGGGTGCCGCGCTGCGAACCTCTGATAACAACCGACCCCTCTCACGGCAATCTTTCCATAAACGGTTCCATGGAAACGAATGCCTTCGAACTTGAGATGCCGGAGATCACTGGTGACGACCCTGCCGTAATGATATATACCTCCGGCCTGACGGGGAAGCCGCTCGGCGCCGTTCTCACCCATTGCAACCTGTCCACTCAGTCCCTCCTGTTGAAAGATGTCTGTTATGGGACCGAGGACGACAGAGGCCTGTGTCTCATCCCGCTCTTTCATTCCTTCGGGGC
>CAZINZ010000068.1:1808-8852 GCA_964540715.1 uncultured Syntrophaceae bacterium
CCTTGTTCAGGGGTATGGTCTTACCGAGGCATCCCCGGTATGTTCGGTGAGCAGGATAGACGGGACACAAAAACCGGGTTCAATCGGTCTCCCGATACCTGGTGTTGAAGCAAGGGTGCAGGATGAGTCTGGTTCCCTGCTCCCGGCGGGCGCTCAGGGAGAACTCCTTATCCGGGGCCTCAACGTCATGAAGGGGTATTACAAAAATGATGCCGCGACGGCTGACGTGATAAAGGACGGGTGGCTTTATACCGGAGACCTCGCTAAGATTGATGAAGACGGGCATATTTTTCTCACAGGACGTATTAAGCGCATGATAATTACCAGTGGGTTCAATGTCTATCCCGCCGAAGTTGAAAATGTCCTTCGAATGTACCCGGGAGTTAGTGACGCAGTGGTATCCGGCCGGGAAGATCTTATAAGAGGCGAAATTGTAATGGCCCTTGTAACCAAAAGCCGGGGAGCCACTTTCACCGAAAAGGATTTAATGAAACATTGCAGGAAATACCTCTCTTCTTATAAATCTCCGAGAGAGGTCGAGCTTGTTGAAACAATTGAATGAAAGTCAAAACACATATTACCAGGTAAAGGAGAAGTTTCATGAAGGATGCAGTAATTGTAAGTGGAGCGAGGACCGCTGTAGGAATTTTCGGCGGCTCCCTCAAGAGTGTGAAGTGCGTTGATCTCGGTGCACTTGTTATCAAAGAGGCGATCAAAAGAGCAGGCCTCAGACCGGCTGTCACGGATTTTATCAAATCCTGCCGCCCCGATGTCTTTGGTGACTTTGACAAGACGGAGATAAATGGAAAGTATTACGATTATGACGATTCTCTTACCCCGGGTTATTTCGATGAATGCATTATGGGAAATGTCATCCAGGCGGCCCAGGGACAGAATCCGGGACGTCAGGCAGCCATATATGCGGGCCTGCCTGAAGAGACCAATGCGATCACCGTCAATAAGATCTGCGCATCGGGTATGAAGGCGATAGCGCTGGCTGCCCAGGCAATCAAGTCAGGCGACGCCGACATGATCATAGCGGGCGGCATGGAGTCCATGAGCTGTGCGCCTTTCTCCCTGCCGAATGCTCGCTGGGGATACAGGATGAGCATGCCCTTCGGTCAGATTACCGACACCATGGTCCATGACGGTCTCTACGAAATTTTCAACAAGTATCACATGGGATTTACCGCCGAAAATATCGCCGAAAAATACGGAATCACCAGAGAGGAACAGGACGAACTGGGGCTCCTCAGTCATCAGAGAGCACTGGCGGCCATCGCCCGCGGTGAATTCAAGGATGAGATTGTGCCGGTCGTGATGCCCCAGCGCAAGGGCGACCCGAAGGTGTTCGATGTGGATGAACGACCGATGGATACAACACTTGAACAAATGGCAAAGCTCCGCCCCGTCTTTACAAAAGACGGAAAGGGAACCGTAACCGCCGGAAACGCATCCGGTATCAATGACGCGGCCGCGGCCGTCGTGTTGATGAGCGCCGAAAAGGCAAAGGAACTGGAGCTCGAACCCATAGCGAAGATAAAGGGATACGCCTCTGGCGGCGTGGATACCGCCTATATGGGGCTCGGCCCGATACCGGCCACACGGAAGGTTATGCATCAGCTGGGCCTGACAGTAAAAGACATGGATTACATAGAATTGAATGAGGCATTCGCGTGCCAGGCTATCGCGTGTATGCGCGAACTGGACATCAGCCTCGACAACTGCAACCTCAACGGCAGCGGTATTTCCATTGGGCATCCTATTGGATGCACAGGCGCCAGGATCACTTACAGCCTGGCGATGCAGATGAAAAAAAATGACCTCAACCTCGGCCTCGCCACGCTTTGTATCGGAGGCGGCCAGGGAATGGCAATGGTGCTTGAAAGAGTGTAACTCTATCCGGGGACACGATTCCGATTTAATGAAACTGAATCGGGTCATGTCCCCGCTTAAATACTAAAATACAACAGGGAGAAAAATAATGGAGATAAAAACTTTCGGCGTCGTTGGAGCCGGTCAGATGGGAAATGGAATAGCTCAGGTCGCCGCACATCAGGGTGGTTTGAATATTATTTTGAACGATATAGCTGATGAATTTGTTGAGCGAGGATATACTGCCATAACAAAAAATCTCGACAGGATGGTCGCCAAGGAAAAGATCACAGCCGACAAGAAAGATGAAATCCTCGGCCGGATTACGAAGAGCACAAATCTGGAAGACATGAAAGACGCGGATTTTGTCGTGGAGGCGGCCATAGAGAGAGAAGATCTGAAGCTTGAAATATTCAGAAGTCTGGACAAGATCTGCAAACCGGGCGTTGTGCTCGCCTCGAACACTTCGTCAATCCCTATCACAAGAATAGCAAACGTGACAGCAAGGCCGGAGCTTGTTATCGGCATGCATTTCATGAATCCAGTGCCAGTCATGAAACTCGTCGAAATTATCAAGGGTCTTGCCACATCGGAGGAAACATTCACTCTCACGGAAACTCTTTCAAAGCAGTTCGGCAAGGTCCCCGTCGCGTGCAATGACTTCCCGGGGTTTATCGCAAATCGCGTACTTATGCCGATGCTGAACGAGGCAGTATATGCCCTCTACGAGGGAGTAGGTTCGGTCGAGGCGATAGACAGCATCATGACGCTCGGAATGAATCACCCCATGGGGCCGCTCAAACTGGCGGACCTGATCGGGCTCGATACATGTCTCTCAATTATGGATGTCCTCCACAAGGGATTTGGTGACTCGAAATATCGTCCCTGTCCCCTGCTGAAGAAATATGTAGATGCCGGGTATCTCGGAAAAAAGACAGGAAGAGGATTCTATGATTACAGCAATCAGTAAAGAGGAGATGATACATGGAATATACAAATATTCTTTTCAATGTAGAAGAGGGGATAGCTACCATCACATTCAACAGGCCGAAGGCGCTCAACGCCATGAATTCGGCAACATGGGACGAACTTTATGACGCACTGACAAAATGCAGGGATGATGATGGCATAAAGGCGATTATTCTCACCGGTTCCGGGGACAAGTCCTTTGTCGCCGGCGCGGATATTGCGGAGATGCAAAACCACGAACCATATATGGCTCTCAAATTCATGGAGCGAGGACATGAAGTCCTCCGCTTTCTTGAGACCATGCCGAAACCGTCAATAGCCGCGGTTAATGGATTCGCTCTTGGTGGAGGCACGGAAATTTCTCTGGCCTGCGATATGCGGTTTGTCGCTGAGAACGCGAAGTTCGGCCAGCCTGAAATCCTGATAGGCCTGATTCCCGGCTGGGGCGGCACCCAGCGGCTCTCCCGCCTGATCGGCATTGGACGTGCCAAGGAACTTGTACTTGGAGGCGGGCAGATTGACGCCGCAAGGGCATATGAAATCGGCCTCGCAAACAGGGTATATCCTCTCGATCAGCTTATGGAAGAAACGAGAAAATTTGCGAAGAAACTGACCGGTATGCCTGCATTCGCCGTAAAGATGGCAAAGCATTCCATCAACTTTGGATATGACCTTTCACTCGATAATGCCAACCGGCTCGAGGTTGAGTGCTGCGCGCAGTGCTTCAGCACGCAGGATCAGAAGGAAGGGATGAAGGCCTTTCTTGAAAAGAGAAAACCGAACTATATCGGTCGATAAAAGATAAGGTTTCAGGTCGATAAACCTTTTCCACTCAGCGTGTGGCCCCTGTGCCCCATTGATGGGACACGTTACGATATCGTCAAGAACCTGCCAGAATATATGAAAAAGGAGTAGCTATATGAATTTTGCACCCACTGAAGAACAGCAAATGGTAAAGGACATGGTGTCGCGGTTTGTCAACGAAGAGATCAAGCCGATGGCGGAAGAACTGGACCGTACGCACAAACATCCCAAGGAGATATGTCGAAAGCTTGGAGAGATGGGACTTATGGGTGTATCCGTTCCGACGGAATTCGGCGGAGCCGGCATGGATAACGTGACATATGCCATGGCACTAATTGAGATTTCGAGAGGCTGCGCGAGCTGCGGAGTCATAACATCGGTAAACAATTCTCTGTATGGTCATCCCGTCAAGACTTATGGCACGGCCGAGCAGAAGAAAAGCTTCCTGGCGCCTGTCGCCGGCGGTGAGGTGGAAGGGTGCTACGCCCTTACAGAAGCGGGAGCAGGTTCCGATGCCGCAGCTCTCCGGTGCCGGGCCGAGCTGAAGGGTGACAAGTACATCGTAAACGGTGTCAAGAAGTTTGTCACCAGCGGAAACGTGGCAAAATACTGTGTCCTGGCCGCAACCGAAGACTCCTCAAAGGGTTATAAGGGAATTATCAACCTGATTGTAGATCTGGAGAACACCCCGGGGTTTTCCGTCGGCGCAATAGAGGACAAGATGGGCATACTCGCCTCCGGAACGGCGGAACTGGTCTTTGAAGAGGCAGAAGTACCCGCCGGAAATCTCCTCGGAAAACCCGGAGAGGGATTTCATCAGATGATGGAAGGTCTTAACGCCGGAAGGATTGGCATTGGATGCCAGGCATGCGGCATAGGCAGGTCGGTACTTGAAGATTCTCTCGCATACGCAAAGGAGAGAGAGCAGTTTGGTAAACCTATTACATCATTTCAGGCGATCCAGTGGAAACTGGCCGACATGGCCACTGAACTGGACGCGGCTGAAATGCTCCTCCTCAAGGCCGCCTGGCTCGAGGATAACGGCTATAACTTCGAGAAGGAATCGGCGATGGCAAAAATGTACGCCTCCGACGTGGCCATGAGGGCCGCGGTGGAAGGCGTTCAGATATTCGGAGGCTACGGGTACTGCAAGGACTACCCGGCTGAAAGACACATGCGCGACGCAAAGATATGCCAGATATACGAAGGCACCAACGAAGTCCAGAGGATGGTTATCGCCAGAAAACTTCTCGGAGCGAGATAGTTTTCACAAAGATTATTTTTCGTCATTCCGACGAAAGCTGTAGGTTGGGTTAAGGTACGAAACCCAACTATTATAATCAAAAAGGCCCACGATGAGTTTTACACTCACCAGACTGTTCAATTATGAAGCTGTAGGTTGGGTTAAGGTACGTAACCCAACTATTATAATCAAAGGCCCACGATGGATTTTAAACTGACCAGCCTGTCCAATTATGAAGGCATAAATGGGCCACTGCTCCTGATCATCCTGGACGGCATGGGCCTGTACAGGGGCCTGAAGGATGGATACCCCGGAAATGCCATCGACATCGCGGCCCCGCAAAACCTGTGCGGCCTCATAAAAAATGAAAAGATTGCAACCCGCCTCAAGGCACACGGGATGGCTGTTGGCATGCCCTCGGACAGAGACCAGGGAAACAGCGAAGTTGGACACAATGCCATGGGCGCCGGCCGGATATTCGCGCAGGGAGCAAAACTTGTAGAGGATGCGATCGAAAGCCGGAGCCTTTTCGACGGAAAAACCTGGAAAAGGATAATCTCCCGTTCGCTGGAGGCAAAAACCCCTGTACATTTTATAGGCCTCATATCAGACGGAAATGTCCACAGCAACATATCACACCTCATCTCACTGATAGGGCAGTGCGACAGGGAAGGCGTGGAAGAGGTATATGTGCACGGCCTTCTCGACGGACGGGATGTGCCCCCGGTCAGCGCCCTTCGTTATTTCGGTGAACTTGAAGACTATCTCTGGTCACTGCGGGCTCATGCCATGGAGACGGGCGTGAAGCGCCTGTACTTCATTGCCTCCGGAGGTGGCCGAATGGTTACCACCATGGACCGCTACGGGGCCGACTGGTCTATAGTTGAAAGGGGTTACAATGCCCACGTCCTCGGTGCTGGCCCTAAATTCCCAGACAGTCTCACCGCCATCAGAAAACTGCGCGCCAAAGAAACTGTTGATGATCAGTACCTTTCACACTGGGTAATCCACGATCCCGATAACCCGGACAAACCCCTCACTCAAATCAGGGACGGAGATGGAGTAGTCCTGTTCAACTTCCGGGGTGACCGGGCGATTGAGATCAGCCGCGCGTTTGTTGAAGACAATTTCAAGGGATTCAGACGCGACCATCGCCTCGATGTCATATATGCCGGAATGCTTGAGTATGACACGGATACCCGAATGCCCCCGGAATATCTCGTCGAACCCCCCGCCATCGATCGCACACTGTCGGAGTACCTCGCTAAGAACGGTGTTTCGCAATATGCCATAAGCGAGACTCAGAAGTTCGGCCATGTAACCTATTTCTGGAACGGCAATAATTCCGCCCGGTTTAGCGATACGCTTGAAGAATGGGTGGAAATTGAATCCGACCGGGTGCCCTTTGACCAGGCCCCGGAGATGAAGGCAGACACGATAGCATCTCTTACCATCGCCGCCATGCAATCCGGTAAATACAGATTTCTGCGTCTCAATTTTCCAAACGGGGACATGGTGGGGCACACCGGATCACTCCCGGCGGCCGTGAAGGCAGTAGGGGCCGTAGACAGCGCCGTAGGCAAGCTGATTGAAGCGGCAGACCGTCTCGGTGGCACAGTGATAATAACCGCCGACCACGGAAACTGTGAACAGATGACCGCCGTAGACGAAAAGACCGACAGGCCCGTCATGGGAGCAGGCGGGCAATATAAACCGCAGACAAGTCACACCCTGAATCCTGTGCCTTTCATAATCCATGGCCCCGATACCGGCCGCTACGAACTTTCCGGAATCCCTGCCCCGCGACTCGGCAACATCGCCTCCACAATCCTCCTGCTCCTCGGATACGAGAAACCGGATGGTTATCTTGAGCCGCTCATTCGGGTAAAGGGGCTAAGGGGTCGAGTAAAAGACTGAGAAACTACAAAGAAAAATCTATCGTTGAATCCTTGGACCCTGGAACCCTGGAACCCTGGAACCCTTATTCAATAGATCCCGGCCTGAAGTCCGCCGGCAATGGTCTGGCCCAGTTCCCTGCACCGGGAGAGGATGTCGTCAGTCACTCCCCCTTCTGACATCCTCGCGATGACGGGATCGTACACTTTCTTGAACTGATACCCGAGGGCGACGCGCTCTATGCTGCTTAGCGCTCC
>CAZINZ010000069.1:0-4025 GCA_964540715.1 uncultured Syntrophaceae bacterium
ATAAGACTGGATGCCGGATCAAGTCCGGCATGACAGTTGATATGTTTAATTGCCGGAGTAATAATTTAAACCACAGGGGGGATTCTTCCTTGAAGGCCAAACAGGAGCTGTGATATGAAGTCACAAATATCAAACTGAGATTTTAAGACTATGGGAGGTGTACCAGGAAATGAAGGAAGTTGATACTATCATATCAGGAGGAAGAATACTCACATCAGACGAAAACGATTCAATTATTCACAACGGTTCGATTGCCATAGATGGAGACACGATTGCCGGTATCGGCATTTCGGAAGATATAGAAAAGCAATTTTCAGGTCGCAGGAGCATAGATGCGAATAATTGCCTCGTCATGCCGGGCCTGATTAACAGTCACACCCACGCGGCCATGACATGCTTCAGGGGGATAGCGGACGATATGGAGCTGATGGACTGGCTGAACAACTTCATCTTTCCCGCAGAAGCAAAAAATGTTGATCCCGAACTCGCCTACTGGGGCAGCCTGCTCGCCTGTGCGGAGATGATCAAATCGGGAACGACAACCTTCAGCGATATGTACATCTTCGAAGATGAGACCGCCCGTGCGGCGAAGGAGGCCGGGATGCGCTGCCTCATCGGTGAGGTCCTCTTCGATTTTCCATCACCAAATTGCAAAACACCGGAAGAAGGTCTGAAGTATTCAAGAATGCTTATTGAAAAATGGATGGATGACCCGCTTGTCAATATTATGGTCGAACCACACTCCCTGTACACATGCTCCCCTTCCCTTCTCAAAGACGCCAAGACCCTGGCCGACCAGTACAACGTCCCCTTCGCAACTCATCTTCTTGAAAATAAGATGGAGGCAAAACAGTTAAAGGAAAAATTCGGTAAAAGGGCAACCGCATTTTTAAGAGATATCGGATATCTGGATGAACGTTTTTTTGCCTTTCACTGTGTCTGCATGGATGAAGAAGACATAAAGGTCTTCGCCGATCATGGCTGCAAGGTGGTTCACAACCCGGAGAGTAACATGAAACTTGCCTCCGGCGTTGCACCCATAACAGCAATGCTCAATCACGGCGTTCCCGTTGGACTCGGAACGGACGGATGTGCCAGCAACAACAATCTCGACATGTTCCAGGAAATGGATACGGCGGCAAAACTCGAGAAAGTCGCCCTGTATGATCCTACGGTTATGTCGGCACAGACAGTGACGCGTATGGCTACCTGCGAAGGGGCACGGGTTCTGGGTATGGATAACATTGCAGGAGTATTGAAGCCTGGTATGAAGGCTGACATTATCATTGTTGATCTGGACAAACCGCACCTTACCCCCATGTACAATGAATATTCAACTCTCGTTTACGCGGCGAACGGCTCCGATGTCAGGACATCAATAATCAACGGCAGGATAGTCATGGAAAACCGCGAACTCCTCACCATCAATGAAATTGAGATTATGGATAAAGTAAACGAAATTTCACGGCGAATAAAAAAGAGCATGGGGTTGAAATAATATAACTGGCTGATTCGTCGGGCTACGGAATGGGGGAACGATAAATGGGGGAAAGAGAGAGTCTCGACCTGCTGATAAGTGGAGGGACACTCCTTACCATGTCGCAGGACATGAAGGTCATTGAGGAACCGGTAATTGGCGTGAAGGACGGAAACATCCTCTTCGTAAACGAGGGGGAAGACGAATCCGCCCGCCGTAATGCAAAAGAGACGATTGACGCCTCGGATTCGATTATAATGCCGGGCCTCATCAACACACACACCCATCTCCCCATGTCTGCCTTCCGGGGAATGGCCGACGATCTGGCGCTTATGGACTGGCTCAATAATCATATCTTCCCCGCCGAGGCAAAATACGTAAACCGGGAGATGGTGTACCATAGCTCCATGCTTTCCATTGCCGAGATGATCCTCTCGGGTACGACCACCTTCTGCGATGGATATTTTTTTGAGGACGCAGTGGTCGAAGCGGCAATCGACGCCGGGATGAGGGCGGTCCCAAGCCAGGGATTTGTTGACTTCCCTACTTCGGATATTCCCGATCCCTCACAAAGAGCTGCTGTTGCAGAGGCATTTATCAGAAAATGGTCCGACGCATCGCCTCTGATAGACCCCGCCCTTTTCTGCCACGCGCCATACACATGCTCGCCGGAAACGCTTCGCATGATTAAAGCGATCGCGCGAAGTCACGATGTTCCATTTCTTATACATCTTGCTGAGACAAAAGACGAGACAGACGATATCAAAAACAGATACGGAGAAACTCCGGCAAGGCACCTTCACAAGCTGGATGTCCTTGACGAGAGGACGATCGCCATCCACTGCGTCTGGCTGGATGATGAAGAAATGAATATCCTTGCCGGGTGTGGCGTGAAGGTCTCGCACACACCGGAGAGCAACATGAAGCTGGCGGCTGGGACAGCGCCCGTCCCTGAGATGCTGAGGAAAGGAATTACAGTTGGGCTCGGAACAGACGGATGCGCGAGCAATAATGATCTCGACCTCATATTGGAAATGGGAACGGCAGCCAGAATCCACAAGGTTTCATCCATGGACCCTGCCGCGATGGATGCAAAAACAACGCTGAAAATGGCAACCATCGAGGGCGCGAAGGTCCTCGGAATTGATGATAAGACCGGCTCTATTGAGGCGGGAAAACGCGCCGACATTATCATTATGGACATGAAAAAACCCCACCTTACGCCTCTTTACAACCCTTATTCCCCTATCATCTATTCAGCGTCAGGGGCGGATGTTTCAACGTCAATTATCAACGGGAAGATCGTCATGCAGGATCGCCGTCTCCTTGCCATGGATATCCGGAACATTATGGAAGAGGTAAGAGAAATAGCGGAAAGAATCTCAGTAGATCGTATAGCCTGATCTGGCAGGGTCAAAGGTATATTTCAGCGTTTCCGCCCAGAATACTCCACTATTGAGACAAGGATGGTAACCAGAAAGGCCTGAATAACAAGCAGGACACCATCGATAGGCCTTGCGTATCGAAGGGTTATGGCGCTGATACCCAGTGTAGCACACAGAAGATAGATAAATAAAACTGCCTTTCTCTTATCGCCAAGCAGCGAATATAATCGATGATGAATGTGATCGGTACCGACATAATCGATCCATTCCTTCATACTTTTCACCTTGCCGGTCATAATCCTCTCTATGGTAATGTAGGCCATGTCGTATATCAGAACCCAGAAGATAAGCACCGGGGCGGAAAACGATACGATCCGGCTACTATCAGACCAGTCGCCCTTGATAGCGAGGACAGCCAGCATAAAACCGATAAAGGTACTCCCGGCATCGCCGAGGTATATGGAGGCAGGCTTCTTAAACCCGAAATTATATGGGAGAAAACCGAGGCAGCTTCCCATCATGGCTATGGCAAGCCACCCCATAAAGGGCTGACCTGTCTGAAATGCAACCATCCCCATAAACAGCGACATAATCACGCCAATTCCTGACGCCAGCCCATCCATGCCGTCAATGAAATTCATGGCGTTTGTAATCCCTATGACCCATATGATCGTGAATAAAACATTCAACCAGTACCCCCAAATGGTCTGAGGGAACAGGTTCAATACAATTCCGGAGCGAATCAAAAAAAGGACAATTAGAATCTGGACCAACAGCTTCAATCTTGCCGATACACCACGCCAATCGTCCACCAGTCCCATCAATGCGACAACAACGCCTGCGCAAAGCAGAAAGACAAGCTCTCTTTCCAGAACCATATTCGCCAGAAGAGCAACGCTGAAGGCCACAAAGATTGCGACTCCCCCCAGAAGGGGCGTGTTTTTATCGTGAGTCTTTCTTCCACCAGGCACATCAACAATCTTGAATTTCAGGGCGACAAGTCGCATTATCGGAGTCAATACTGCTGAAAGAGAAAAAGAGAACAGTAGAATATAGAGCCATCTTACACCAATATCCATAAAATAGAAGCGGGACCACGGAAGAAGAAGCGCCACAAAAATGACAAGGGAAACAGACCAGATAATCCGCCTGAATGATATCCT
>CAZINZ010000069.1:4125-8830 GCA_964540715.1 uncultured Syntrophaceae bacterium
CTACAGCCTGTCCACCATGCCGGCAGCAACCTTGCGAGCATCTTCATCTGTCAATGAAGGATAAAGCGGAATGGACACCGACCGGCTCATTGCCCTTTCTGTAACAGGGTATCCAGATAAGCCAAGATATTCGTGCAGGGATTTGAACACGGGCCTTCTGCACCCAATTTCGATCTCCTGCATCTCTTTCATAAATCCGGAGGAATCGTCGAGAAGCAGGATATACCTGTAATATATGTGCTCCTGTCCATCCGGAACCGCTGGAACCGGAAAAGAGATATCTCTCAAACTTCTGTTATAAAGATCTGCTATCTGTCTTCTCTTCTCGATAAAAGATGGAAGTTTCTTCAGCTGGCTTATACCGAGCGCCGCCTGGATATCTGTCATCTTGTAATTATACCCTACCGAATAGATATCTTTTTCGTCATAATCACGCAGATTTCTTGCAATCCCGGCAAATCGGTCATCATCCGACAGGATCATTCCCCCCTCTCCGGTCGCAAGCATCTTCGTGGCATAAAAAGAAAATATTGAGCAGACGCCGAAGGTCCCCGTGTATCGACCCTGATGTCTCGCCCCGATGGACTGGGCGCAATCTTCAATGACAGGGATACCCAGCGACACAATCTCGTCGATATCCGCCGGAAGACCGAACATATGAGGAACAATGATCGCCTTTGTTCGTTTTGTTATCTTTCTTTTCAGATCTTCAACAGCGATATTGAACGTTGATCCGTCAATATCGGCAACAACCGGAAGGGCATCTACATACAACACGGCATTGAGAAGAGCGGAACAAACATAGCTTGGGATAATAACCTCGTCCCCCTCCCCTGCTCCAAGGGCAATCAGTGAAAGATGAAGGGCCGCAGTGCCGGAACTGACGGCAACACCGTTTCTGACGCCGACAAAGGAGGAAATGGCATCCTCAAATCCAGCAACCTGTTCACCCTGAACAAGATTGCCCGATTGAAGGACATCCATAACGCTTCTGTAATCATCAGCGTCGAGGGTTGGCTTTGAATGTGGAATCATTTAATATCCTGTGACGAGCTCCATCAAACTTACATAAACAACCTGAGCGGCACGAACCCCTCCGCCAGGTGAACCCTTCCCTGGATTCCCCTGAAGACCGCCGTGGATTTCGCGGCATCAACTATGGATAATCCCTCAATATTTGTCTTTGCCACCTGGGATTCGTGGGCCAGCAAAGCTTCCATCTTGCCATCTATTGTATCAGCGATATTCACAAACACAGAGGGTAAGAAATTCTGCGTGGTCGGCACCTCATAAAAAAGGACATTTTTTATGTATCGTGAAGCGGAGATAGCGGCCTTATACAGCACCCTGTGATCCTGATGGCTGTCGTCACCGTAATTGACAAAAAAGAAATCAGGCTTTATTTTCTTTAAAAGCTTTTCAATATCAGCAACCATATCATTCATGCTGGGTGTAAGCTGTGTATCTTCATACCCGCCCCAGATCAGATCCCTGGCCTTCAGAATCTCCGCAGACCTGATCTGCTCCGCCTTTCTTGTTTCTGTTTCCCCACCTTTTCCGCCCATCGTCATAACCATCAGATACAGGTCATCACCGGATTTGGTGTATTTCAAAAAATTGCCCGCACAACCAATTTCTATATCATCGGGATGGGGTCCTACGGCAAGAATTCTCATATTCCCCCCTTTAATATCTCAAGACTTTTTTCACCATGATTGTATATCAAATCGATAACAGATACAAACGGCTCAAAAGAGCCAAAAAGCTGACTATAGACAGGGTGAGAGTAATCCTGAAATATGACTTCGATATTCTCTTTGGTGTATTTTTCCATATTCATATAATCTTTCCCTCCGCTTCCCGCCAGATAGACATCCGCATCGAAATGCTTTGTAAGGGCAATCAGTCTGTCGTCAGGGTCTTCCGGGAATATGCCAAGCTCGGATGCAACATGGATGGGAGTAGTAATGCCCAGCAATCCGGCAAGCCTCTCCACAACGTGAATATTCAATTGAGAAATGTACTGCCACTCCGACGAAAATATATCCTCAAAGAATTCTTCAAGCAAAGACCAGAAGGGGGCTTTTTTATAATTAGAGATAATCGCCTGCCTCTGCCGATGCCGCCATTTATCCCTAGTGTTAATCTCAACTTCGTTTATCAATTGAGGATATTTGTACATAACAGGAACGGTCAGCCACTGCCAGCCATTGGCCGTCTTAATCCTGTTTCGATTCTGCCATTCATTCTTCTTAAATTGAACATTATCCAAGAGAACAAAGATGTCCGCCTTATTGATTTTCTCGAAATAACCCAGCCATGGCAAATATTGAGGTTGATGCACGGAAATAATCATCTTTTAATAGACCACCTTTACCCATATTTATCAATTAAACATCACAAAAAGAGGATTGGAAACAAGGATATCACACACACGCACTCCAAGTATTCGGAATATTTTACACTGTTCACGTATTTAGAAATTGATCGATTATTATTGCACATACAGACTCCAATAACCTTTTTTCCACTGTAATTCAAAATTGTTTTCAATACATTTATTTAAAATCGAGCATGCGTTGAGGAATTGAAACTCTTCTTTGCCATCGAATCCCCATTCAGTGTTTTTTCCGAAGAAGGGCAAAGAAAATATAGGTTTTATCAAAGAGCGAACGCTGTATCCGTGCCGTTTACGGACACCACAGCGGCGGAGCATGGTTGAAACATTGAAGCGGTTGAAAAAATCGTCAATCTTGTCAAAAACGTGAACATCAGCTTGAGTTTAGGAGGCGATCTTGATATGGTTCACACGAGCCTTTTCCTTTTGATATTGTTGTGTTTTGTGCAAAATTCACTATAAATCAAAAGACTGGGCTCTTCAAGCTTTATTTATCATAATATCAATATATTAAACCATATCACGCCTCGCTTTTATTAAACCCGAAAATTGAGTTAATAATTTAATTGAAAATACTTTCAAAAAAGGGTAAATTACCAGACAGGGAAAGCTGTAGGGTCTTAAAATTAATTCATATTACTTTACTGAATAACAATTTAAGAGTATGAATATTGACAGTAAACATAAAAAGATAAGGGTGAAGAGAAAGCGAAGCCTGCTAAAAAAGGGTGAATTGCGATATTGCCTGATAATCGCCGCTATTTGCCTTGTGCTGGGGTTTGGTCTGGCCTTTATTACCTGCAATGTGCCATCTTTTGTGGATAGGATAATTCAAAAGCAGACGGATCGGATCGTTGCTGAGAAGATGAAGGATTTCGAGAAGGGAATGGCGGGGAAGACCGGCAAAGAAAATATCGACGATCTTGTCAAAAAGTATAAAGACAAGGCAATGGGATATTAATAAGCACGTTTTGCTAGACTCTCAAACTTCACAAAGATTGGATTGGAAACCAGTGTACCATAGCCGCGCATATCCATCCTGTAATATACCTTTTCGCCGGGTTTAAAATACCCGTCTTGATAATCGATCTGCATGGGCAACGTACCTTCAAAGGTCTCGAGCAATTTCCCCGATCTTATCAGTCGCACACTTACTTTTCTCTCCGAGATCTTGGCCGCTGAGAGGGAGATCCTGATCCTGGGGCTATCTTTCAATGTAATCTCGTCACCCGCTATTCCTGACTTTGCGCTATCTGGAGAGGACACAGAGAACTCTTCAAGCTTGACCCCCTGTAGATAATCCCCCTGATAGGCATACATCTTCCCATTTTTAAGCGCATCCATAACCCCTTTTCTGCTTTTTTCCTGAAGAAGAAAAACGGTCGGAAAATTCCCGAGTTTTTCTCCTGCCCCGCCTTCCTCATGAAAATCTGCCGTAGATATTCCCCACGCCGGTCTGTTTCTTGTCCCTTCGCAATACGCAACCAGAACCCTGTCCCATACGTTTCCCGGCTCTGTAACGGTTATATTATCCCCGTAAAGAGAGGCAAATCCCGTATAACCCTCAGATTCTTCCAACACTTCAGGATAAGGGGGCGTATTAACCTGAATCGGCCCCAACTTTCTAATTCCCGATTTTGTTTCTGGATAGTTCCAGAAAGTCAAGCCGCCTCTCGAATCCACATAATCTGTCAAAAGACGGTAAGGTGCCATCCCCTGGTCACCATGATACTGATCAAAGGGTGAATTCCTGAAGGGATTGCTGTTTATAATGCATAAAACGCTCAAAACGGCAATAATTATACCAGCAATCCTGTAAAACCCTCTCCATTTAATCAACGGAAGAGCCAAAGCAAGGCTGATTAAAGCGATTATTATTCCCGGAACGGCAGTGCCAATGTATATATTAGAAAACCCATTGTGGACAATGGGAAGGTTTTCATAATCTCCGGGCTTTGCCATTCCTATGGTCAGAATACGTTTTTCATGGTCATGAGCGGTGAGATTCTTTTTTAAATATGAGCCGGTCCAGTAATAAAAAGCGGCTGTCTCCGAGCCTGGAATGATGATCATATCCGGATACTTTTTCTGCACCTCTCTGATTGAATCAAGATAGGCCTTTGCGCCATTTGTGTTTATGGAGGGCAGCTCAACCCTTCTTCTGAGTACATTCCTGAAAGGGGGCACACCGTATTCCATTACCAACCTGTCGTGGTCATTGATAATAACAATCCCAAATCCCCTTTTCTTTGCCATTTCTACAAGGGATTCTATACTATTAGCACCGTCACTGAACGTGCTGCGGAG
>CAZINZ010000070.1:0-8506 GCA_964540715.1 uncultured Syntrophaceae bacterium
GGAAAGCCGTGTGCGGGAAAACCGCACGCACGGTTTGATGAGGGAGGGCTGGTCAGCGCTGCCATGGAATGGCTATTTAGGCACCGCCAGATGAAAAGGGCGGAAACAGATAAGCCGAACCTAAAGCTTCAGAGACCTGCTCTCTACTCTACCCCCCCCGTTTTTTCTTTTGTCAATTCGTATAATTCATAAACCAAGAGGTCAATTTGCCGGTCTCGGTTTCAACCCACGCCCCCGTACGGGGGGGGCGACATGAGTCAAGCGTAGATTTGATAACCTCTATTACAAAATTCACGTACAAACACTGCGGAGAGGATCTATTCGTTGACATCCACCCCCTGAAGGAATATCGACGCGGGAGCGTCCGATCCGAACAGTTTCTTATTCCGATGATTTTCCCATCGCGCAAAGCGGTTCTTGAGCCTGCTGTCCACGGCGGGTCCGAATGACTGGATAGGGCTGCCTTTCTTCTCGTAATTTGAGCGCCAAACGGCAAACCTTCCGTCTACAATTTTAGAAAACAGGATTGCATAGTGCCAGAAGTCTGTATTCTCGTCTGTCTGGCACATCTTCTCGAACCAATACTGAGCCCAAACATTGCGCTCGTAAGCGTATTTCGCCGCCTTTTGCGCGTCTCCTATTAGACCGGCACTGAATTCATATCTTTTGAGAATTTCGTCATTGAATTCGCTTTGATCGGAAAATCCGGCGACCATTATGCCGCAGGAGACTATTGCAGGCTCATCCTTGCGCAATTTTGCCGTGATATATGCTGTGAGCAATTCCTGCTGGCCGCACAATAGGGCAGCGAGCACCTCGAGCGATAAATCGTGGTCGCAACCCGCCCGGTCTAGGCGGGCAAAACGCAGGTTATCCAGTACAGGACTGCGGACGCCAGCCCAGGTGGCCATCGCATCAAGTTGGACACCGGCCCTGCCGAAGGTGAACCGCACCAGCGGCTTGCTATCCTTGACTCGGCGGAACAGCTCTTCGGCCTTATCGGGCATTTTGCTCCCAAGAGCGTGTGCCAGCAAAAGGATGAGGTTGTGGAGGGCTGGCAGCTTGGCCTCGGTAATGCTCATAAACAGCCCATGCCAGCGATCGGAAAGCTCTTCAGCTGTTGCAACCACTGTTGCGAATTCTTTAAGACTTATATGATCGAGGATGATGCGGGCCTTCGCTTGCGTAAGATTGGCCTTGAATTCAAGGAATGCACTATAGTTGCGTCTCTGACGTTGCTCGAAAGCTTCGCTGCTTTCCGACAGCCGCTGCATTGCCTCCTTGATGTCCTTGGGTTCCGATGACCGTTCACTCACACTGAACATGCTGGGTTCGTAAAGATCGGATGGATGGACTTGAATCTCAATATCCGGTGCGACGAAATCATCGTTCAGACCGGCGGCTTGATTGATCGATGCATCGATACGGCGCGCGATTTCAAGTACTGCACCTGCATCAAGCATTGCCGCTGCCCGGCCATACAGACGCGCAGAAATGCGGTCGAGTGCTTCGTCATGGGCTATCAATCCCTTTACTGCGGCTTCCAAAAGTGCCAACGAACCGTACCAGACTTCAAACCCGTTTTCCGTTTCGGTATCCGTGGCTTTCCAGTCGCTTTCGGCGACCAAGCATAGCAATTCTTCGTCACTGCTTTGCGCTATGACACGCAGGGCTTGCGCCCGCACGCGTTCCGATTCCGACCGAAAGAGCGCTGCAAGGTGGGTGCGGGCATCCGTCGATAGCTGCGCAGAGGCACATTTGGTAAGTCTGAGCAGCAAATACTGCTTACGTTCATTATCCTCACTCCAGGCTGTTCCAAGCAGGCTCTCAAATTCCTTCTCACCGAGTAGCTTTGCTAAGTAGATTAGATCGAGCAGGATGTTTTCATCCGCTTCATTCGATAATAGAATTTCGGCCTGCTCCCGGGCGGTTAAGAATGGGAAAGCCAGAAGCAGTTGGTATTGGGAGACAATCCACGTATCCTTATTCGACAAGCCGTTTGCCGTATCGATGGTCTTCGCCTCATCCCGCTTTTTGATGAGTTCCCGTGCCTCTTTAATAGTAAGTAGAGCATTGTGCTGACGGAGTTCGAGCAATCCCTGGCGTAGAGGAAAACCTGCACGGTTTAGAACATCCGCTGCAAATTCCCTGTGCTTTGCGACTGCGACTTCCGGCTTAAACCGGGCCATACCGGGACGTGCCATGTTAAAGAAATAGTCTTCGGAGGCCTGGCCCATACTCTGCCGCAGCTTGCTGACATCGATCGCCGCGTATTGCTCTGCGGTTCGCGTTACATTGTCCGGTTTTTCAGATACGGGGTCGCAAGGGTCTGTCGCACAGTATTTATCAATAAGACGCCAGCCTTCAAAAGGGGGCCAGTCTTTGGTGAGGTCCCCTACCAAAGACTGTGCTTCTTTGTCATCCTCGGAGTGGCCCGTTGCACGCAGGATATTCACAAGCGTCCATTTTCCTGTCGTCGACACGTCTGTATCGCGTAGCGGGGCACTCACCTCAAGCAAGGCCGCACGGGTCTGTGACCAGTCAGTCCGGTTCAGACTCACAAGATGTATGAACTCCTTGTACGGTGCGGCATGATCAGAATTCAGCGCGAACGAAAAACTCCAGTTTAGAAGACTTTTTGCAAACGGTGCCAGAGATTTCCCGGCCAGCAGAAACAGGGCAAGGCGTGACAGTCTGCTCAAATCGCCCTCTACTTTCGGCAAATTTTCCAAAATCGCCCGTTCATTTGCCGACAGGGCCTGAATTTTGTCTTTGATTTTTTCACTGTTCTTCTCGCGTTCTTCCTGCACTTTCTCGTTCGAATCGCGCGCGGGATGTGAAAAGGTGCCCCGCTCCGGAGATAGCGAATAGACGGAGAGCCACAAATGTACAGTATCGGCCATCTTCCGCCATGCCTGACCGTTGCTGCCAGCTATGATGAGCGCTTCCTGTATCCAGTCGAAGTTGGGCTGGTGACTCCCCGTAAGGCTGAGCCCACATGCGGCATCCATAAAGCCTTGCGGCCGGCTTTTCGCCAAGCCAGCAAAGGCAAAGAATTTAGCTTGGTCAGGGTTCTGGAGCGCTGCAAATCCCTTTACGAGAGAGGCGGCAATATCCTGCTCGTAGAACTCGTCAGCCGCGGTCACTGTCAATGCCGCTAGGATGACGTCTGCCGTGTCATCCAGTGCTGCGATCGGTTCAAGGATTGCGTCTATCTCGGCATCAAGATTGCGGTCGTTCCTTTGCACGGTGCGTAGCCGGTCGATCACAGAAAAGCCCAGCGCCAGCGTGAGTCCATCATCCTTCAGGGAATAGCGTGTCGGATCACCATCGACCGCTTGGTAGAAACGCCCGTCCGCGACCGCTCCCATGTCGTCCTCAAAAATATTGAGGTCGTACTGCTTCTTCGCCTTGACCCGGGACATGATCTCCTGAGCATGCTTCTGCAACTGGCGTGCAAACTCCTGCACCGGTTGCGGCAGGGGAGCATCCCGCTCGCTCATCCGTATATGTTCGAAGAGAAGGCGACTGACGCTGAGCTCTTCGAAATTGGTGACATCAGCCTTGTCCATAAGCTCAAGCGCAATGCCCAGAAGGCGCGGGTTGCGAAGCGATATCGCTACTGCGGGATGCAGGTCCGAAGCCTTTATGCCATGTCCGGTCAGGATTTCGTCGCGTTCAGGTTCTGTCCATTCCGGAACGGAAATTTCAGTGAAACGCACAGAAAGGCGGCCTTTTATACGGCCCCGGAAGTACGGCGTGCGCGCGGTAACGATAAGACGGCCGCCAAGCTGGTTCAGATCATCACCTATAATCTCGATGATCCGCGCCCAGTCGAATTTAGGCCGTTGGTTGACACCATCGATGATGACGATGAGCCGGGGACTATCCGTTGCCGGACGGCTCCGCCACTGCCCCAGCCTTCTGCGCCACCGCTCTATGGTGGTTGCAGTTACCACATCCCCGGTTTGTTTGATAAGTTTGGCGATAAGGAGATCAACGACATTGTTCTGCCCGGCCGTCTCGGCGAAATCGTCCGGGCTCATGAAGACCATCAATGGCTTATGCGCCAGGATAAGCCAGCTTTGCACGACGATCCAGGATTTTCCGTGACCCTCACCTCCGAGGATGCAAACTACCGTCTCGTCCGGGGTGGCGGTGAGATAGGGGTGTAGTTTGTCGGTCAGAGTTGTGCGTTGCCGGACATTCGCCGTATCCGTGTCACCGGGTGACAGTGGTTGCCCAAATTTCGTTTTCGCCCGTCCCCTGCTGGAGAATGCGTCATTCAGCCAGTCAGTGTTCGCTCTTTGCGCGAGAGTCCATCCTACTGCGGGTTCATTGCACTGTGCCCGTATCCGGTCGGCATGAGGAGCGAAGTCCTGGGAACTTCTGACGGCTTCGAGGGCTGCTAATGCTTTCCGAAGCGTCTCATCGTTACTGATATTGCTCTTTAGGAATTCTTGCACCCGAGTTTCACCCATCGCCAAGGCAACCGCGAAAGGGGGCAGGCCTGTTTCAGACCAGTCGAGGATCATAACAAAAATTCCGTTCTTACTTCCGAGTAGGCGCGCATCATCTGCGAGTTGGCTCCCAATCTGGGAAGTCGCGCCAAGAACCCAAATGTCAGTTTCAGTGCCATGTATCGAAAGCTCTGCGATTTTTGAAAGAACTTCATTCCTGGGCACCGTGCCATCATAACGCTTGCCTTCGAAGCAAATAGTATCTCCTTCGTAGGCTGGCATGCCGTCGACTCCGAACTGCGATCCGCTACGTGCAAGTCTGAAAGGCACCCCGGTAATCTCACGAAGTGTCGCCCCTATAAGTCCCTCGAAGCCCTTCTCTCCTGTAGCTGGTAGAGACAGGAGGGCAGACTTGAGGTGTTCAACATTCCGACAAAGTAACTGATTCATCTGCTAAGTATTCCGTTTGACGTCATTGTTTCTTGAATAGTTTTGTCGCCGTTATTCGTGATGCAGGTAATCCTTCTGCCAAGAGGTGCCACATAATGCCGAGTTGACAGGCAAATTTGCCTTGCTCCATCATCTTCAATATTGTCAGCATTTTTATCAAACAAAAGCATCACATGTCAACGCCTGAAAATACCGACTAAAAGAAGGGAACTGCGGATCGGTATTTAGGAGAAATGCCAGAACTGGCGTTTCTCCTAAATGAGTTCCTTGTGATTTATGACTCTTCGACGATCCTGATTTCTTCTTCTGTCAGTTCGTACAATTTATAAACCAGTCGATCAATTTGCCGGTCTGTTGTTTCGATCTGGCGCTGGAGGATGGTTTTTGTCTGGGGTTCCCTGGCGTCGGCCAGTTGTTTGTTGAGATCGAGCATTTGCGGGCAAAGCCGTCAGTCTCTGACCACGCCAATAGGACGTAGATTTCTAGAACGAATCAAATAAATCCGTCCCCTTTTCCTTTAAGTATTCTGTTCCTGGAATTCGCCACACAAATCCAAATAATACTTCTGTATCCAATACGCATAATGATAGATGCTGATTTTCAAGCCAACAAAATCATCAAAATATTCCTTGGCTCGTTCTTTATCACCCAGGAAAAGGGCATATCTGGCTATACGCACAATATACTCGTTTGAGGCCGGGTGTTGCCGGAATTTTTCAAAATCTCTGCAGGCATTGTCCAAGTGCTCCAGCATATTCTTTCGTAAGTAATCTATGGTAGCTATATCTCGGATCGCTTGAATTACTCCCATACATTCATCGGCAACATTCAAATCCGCCTCAATGGCCAGCAGTGGATTCCCGTGTTGAAGTTGTATGTCCTTGATGTTGCGTAAATGTTCAAAAATAGCTTCATAAAAGTCTATCAAATTTATTTGTGGTTCATCTTCTCTCTGAATCCTACGTAAAAATGCTTTTTCTTTTTCCCAAAAACAACGTTCATAAACGCAATAATCCGGCAATTCAAGAAGATACCGGTCTATATCATCGTTGGACTTTCCCATGTAATCTATCAGTTGTGAAAATAGGTCTGCAAACGGCCCTAAATTGTTCGTTTTTGCAAGATCACGCAAAAGGTTAAATACTTCTTTAAGCACAAAGTGACGACCAGGAAACTCTAATTTGAGATATTCCGGCAAATAATGTCTCACCCAAAACAGTTTTTCGTCCCATCCGTATCCACTATTCCATCTAATCCTGAGCTCGCTAATTTCAAACACAAGCTGTTCTTGGACAGAAATATTCGGCAAAATTTCAATTCTTCCCTGGGTCAATGCATCTAACATAAGCATTTTATTTTTTATCTGCCTCGCATATTCAAGCTTATAATTGTTGAATCGGAGCAGATCATCAATGTTATTTTTGTCGATAAGGTTGAAATATATGTCCAAAAATGAAACAGCATTTTTGGTATCACCATTAAGCAGATAAGTGTCTATGAGGTTTGGGTAAGCAATATGGATGAGATGTTTTTCTCTGAAAAGGAGGGCAAGTTCTGCTGATTTGCGGTAATAGTGATAAGTATTGGTAGTATTTCCGAGTAGTTTCTCCATACGTCCAAGATTATTATAAATCCTTGACAATTGTATATCTTTGACATTGTCGTGTTCACCCACTGCTGACAATAAATTCTGCCTCGCTTCTTCAAATTCGCCTGCTCTTTCATCAAACAAAGACTGCAAATAAAGAATTTCATAGTATCTATTTTGATCAATTTTTTGCTTCGCTCGCTCAAAAATAGATTTCGCTTTATTTGTATCTCCGAGCAGAAAAAGCGCAAGAACCTGATTCAATCTGATATTATTTTCCTCTTTTTCGAAGAGGGGAAAACTCAAAAGCTCGGAATACATTTCGTAGGCATCCCTTAATCTCGGTTGTTCTTGCGTCATGAGCTTTCTGGCCCAAAGTAAATTCCATTTTATTCTGCCTGGTATGCTTCTTAGATAAAAAGGCTTTCGGGAGAATCGTTTTTCAATTTCCGTATATCTGCCTTCCCTGACAAGATCTGATAGATGAGAAATCACTAAAGTTTCGGGAAAGATCGGTATTGTCGCAGCATAGTAAGCGACAAAAATATAAATCACCAATAAAGCAAGGAGAATAGATGCTATCCATCCCGAGAAGAAACCTGAGAAATAAAATGTTAAAATTATACAGAATAAAAATACCGAAAGTAAAATGTAGTTCCGGTGTCTTTTGCTCCGCCAGAGAGGTGCGAGCAAAGCTACAAGCAAAGTTGCAAGCAGAGAAAAAGCTGTTCCTAATAATAATTTGAGTAGTTCACTCATTTTTCCACGCTTTCATCCACAATGGCAATCTCCTCGGTTGTTAAACCATACAGTTTATACACCAATCGGTCAATTTGCCTGTCTGTGGTTTCAATCTGGCGCTGGAGGACGGTTTTTGTCCGGGGCTCCCTGGCTTCGGCCAGTTGTTTGTTGAGATCGAGCATTTGTTGGACGAGTTCGACCATACGATAGTGTTGGGCCTTCTCGGCGGGATCATTAAAATCTATTGTCCTGAATGGTAATTCCCTCGTCTGCTTTAATACGATCTTAGGGAAATCGTCCCTTCGCCCTACACTGTGAATTGCCAAGAAGTACCATGAAAGAAGTTTGCTGTTTATGATCCCTAAGGGGTAAAGAATGTTGTATGATTCGTCTGTTAACAAAAGACTTTGCATAGATTTATTTGTAATGAAATCCTCATTGGTATACACCGCCTGAAGTTGGAATTGTCGACTTATCATTTCACGCAAGAGTAATCGAGACCCGTTGAAATATTTATACGGTTTGAATTCAGCAAGAGTTTCATCATATTGGATGAACACCCTTTCGCCCTTCTCCATTCGGTAACGTCTTACCGTTCCTTTAAAAGCTAAGTAAGAATGGATCTTCGGGTTTTCGGGAGTAGTGTGAAAAGGGGTTACTCCCCGCTGAATATCCATAGCATCTGACAGTGTTCCCCCAATTCTATCAATCCTGTTGATGATATCCTGCTCAGTATCGGATAGGGTAATGAGAAATTCATTTCGATCTTTCTTAATCCACTTGGCAGCATTAGCGTTTTTCGAGTAGTTTGCAAATTCATCTAAAGAATGGATTTTATGCCGAGGGGGAAAAACAACAAGATTTACAGGTGTCTTTTCCATACCTGCCAATGCACTATCTTTTTCAGCCCTTTCGGCAATAACAATCACAGTGTCTATATAAGCACTGAACACATCATGGGGCATGGATGCAAATGTTACTGGTTTGAATCGAAGTGAGAAAAATTCTCGGAAGGGTTTCATTGACGGAGCGGATACCCAAGCAGACTGGACGATCATTCCGAAAAGACCAGCATTATTTAGTAGAGAAGATGCCTTTTCCATAAAAAGCATAAAACTATCATCCGTTGACGGGCAAGCTTGAAAATGACAGCGGTAGTAAAGTTGTTGCCCTTTATCTACTAAAGCCCCATAAGGCGGATTTCCAATCACCGCATCGAATCCCCCTGCCCCCATGATTTCGGAAAATTCGGTTTCCCAGTCAAAGA
>CAZINZ010000071.1:0-8494 GCA_964540715.1 uncultured Syntrophaceae bacterium
GAGAAGGTCGAATGATCGGGTGCTGGATCATCAAGGGAGAGACCCAGGAATTTCTTAAAAGAGATCCTGTCATTGATCTGAGTTTCCAGTTCGGGGTCGGAATCGATCTTAAACCACTGCTGGAGCAGGAGGCATTTCATAAGTATCAGGGGAAGATAGGCTTCATTGCCATCGGCACTCTTGCCGACGGGATAGTTTTCCATGAGCAGATTATCGATTCGGGACCAATTCACGATGGCGTTGATTTGCTCCATTCTTTTGATGGCCCGGTTCTTTTCGATGGAAGCAAAAAGAGAGAGATCTGTAAAGGTGAGATTGGTTTTCATTTTCTTGAAGCCCATGGTTCCTCCAGAGATTGTTTATTTGAAGGAAGTATGGCATAAAGATGAAGAAAAGACAAGTATTATCAATTTGTTATCTTTGGAAAACAGTATTTTCAAGGGTATAGTCTATGCTTGAATATGGAAAAATGGAGAGGTTGTGCAAAGGTCTCATCTTGTCAAACACCCTGCCGCGACGTTCTTTGTTAAGGTGACAGGAAATTCTATGATCGATGCGGGGATACACGATAAAGATATGCTGATTGTGGATCGTTCTATTAAACCAGTCGATAAGAAGGTTGTAATAGCGGTAGTTAATGGCGAGTTAACAGTGAGAAGGATTCGAGTAACAAAGGGTAAGATTCTTTTGATGCCCGAAAACAGAGATTATAAACCCCTTCAGGTCGAGGAGGAAATGGGCTTTGAGGTATGGGGTGTTGTAACAAATGTAATCCATCCCCTGTAATTCTATAGGATTTATAATGTCCCCCACATTTGCGCTTGTAGATTGTAATAATTTTTATGTTTCCTGTGAGCAGGTATTTAATCCCGGTCTTGTCGGGAAACCTGTAGTGGTCCTCTCCAATAATGATGGCTGCGTTATTGCCAGATCAAATGAGGCCAAGGCCATTGGTATCCAGATGGGCATTCCTGTATTCAAGATACGTGATGTGATCAAGGCACACAAGGTTCATGTTTACTCATCCAATTATGCCCTCTATGGTGATATGTCACGGAGGATAATAAAAACCCTCTCGGAATTTACTCCCGATATTGAAGCATATTCTATCGACGAAGCCTTTCCGGACATGTCCGGACTCAAGAGATGCAATCTGAATGATTATGGACATTCCATAAGGTCCAAACTGAGAAAATGGACAGGCATTTGTGTCTCTGTTGGTATCGCCCAAACCAAGACACTTGCCAAGATTGCCAACCGCATAGCCAAAAAGTCTGAAAAGGCGGACGGCGTACTGGATTTGACCGGTTCACACTATAAGAAATGATCAAAGCAGACAGCAAGAGAAATATAATAGAAGTCCAATACAATCAGCTATCCGCCGAAACCTTTGAAGCCCTTGTTATGGAATTTGTTGTGCGTGACGGCACGGACTATGGAGAGGCTGAGGTTTCCCTTGAACAAAAGACAGCGCAGGTAAAGAAACAGATTCAGTCCGGCAAGGCCATTATCGTATTCGATGAATCAACTCAGACCTGCAATATTGTACCAAAGGCTGATATTCCCGGGAAACAGCGCTGAACTATTGAGGAAAATAGTCGCTGCCGCCATCCCCCCTTTCCCCCCATTACTCCAGTGATGGAGTTTCACTGACAGGACTTTACTTTTTTACAATACCAACTTCCTCATACATACCTATTTCCGGAGCGCCATCGAGGCAGGAGGCGAAGGCGTTCAACATTTTTTTGAAATGCTCGGTCGAACTGTGTGCGTTGAGAGCGTCTTCGTCCGTGTATTTTTCATAAAAAACAAACTCTGTGGGATCCGTAAGTGAACGATTAAACGCATAAACCAGTGTGCCTTCCTCCTGTTCCACATTGGGAAGCGCATCTAAAACAGCCTTTTTAAGTTCATCTTCCTTGCCGCTTTTCGCTTTCAGCTTTGCAATAATAATCATTCGATTCCTCCTCTGGTGTTAATGGCGTTATTCTTAACGGCAACAGAAAAGATAAATAGTCTGGAAATAAACTGCGTCCGACCTGTTTTTATCCTCTATCGCAGCGCCTCTTTGTTAAAGGTCGAATTTCTCAGATTCCTGTTATATTCCAGCTTATTAATCTTGAGCTCTGTCTTTCCCTTTTTGTTTGCCAGGGTCATGATTGTGCTGAAGGGGGTCAGTATGCCCTGCACTGTTCTTATGTCATGATTTTCGAGATATTTATCGAATTTGTCTTTTTTGTAGAAGTCGATTCTTGTAGTGAAATAGTCCGCTTTACGCACATAGAGTATCGTCTTGCTGTAAACTTTTTTACCGATTTTCTTGACCGCTTCCACCGCAAAGCAGTCAGAACCTGCGACCGCCGTGTCACTCAGCAGCTTGTATGTGTAATCATCAATACTCCGGGAGCCGATATCTTCATAGTAAAAGTGTGAATTTACGAAAGGCTTTCCCTTATCGGAGGAGGCGATCCTCTTTACCTTTCCCGACGAAAGTCTGAGCCACTGGTCATCGTCTTTACCCTTGTGCGCGTGGGTCAGCAGCTTTATCTGAGTCGGTTTTGTGAAGGCTATAAGGATCTTGTCTTCATCGTTTTCAAATTTCTTTGTCCTGCTCTCGAATGCCTTTTCCACGATCCTTCCGCCTTTATGTATCAGCATCGATACACTGCTCACAGCGGTCTTTGCCTCGGGAAGGGCATCGTTTTTCTCCATAACCTCTCTTCCTGTAAGTGCGAACAGTGGATTCGTTAGAAAAAGGACAAGAAAAATTATCAGAAAGAATTTTGTTTTCATCTGCGACTCCTTTTTATAATCTTGTCAGTCATTTTGTTTCATTGTGAGGAATTTGTCAATATTCAAATGTCTGCCTATCCAGGAACTGGACTGCGGTTTATCAAGATTGATTCCGGTGGCCTTGATAACCGATGGGAGAACAAGAAGCGCTCCTATGGTTGTGTTTATCATTGTGGTGGCGGTCAGTATGCCGAATAAGGCTATAGGCAGAAAATTGGAAGTGATAAGTACCGAGAATCCAAAAATCAGAGCGAGAGATGTAAAGAGTATCGCCTTTCCGGAGACGGCAAGCGTGCGCCGTATCGTCTCGTCAATGCTCAATCCCCGCGCCCTGTTGTGGCGGAATGTGTTGAGAAAATGTATGGTGTCATCCACGCCGATTCCTATGGTGATTGCGGCGATAACGGATGTGGCCATATCCAGGTTGATCTGCAGCCATCCCATAATACCAAAATTAACTATAACGGCAACACTCATGGGTATCAGCGCAAGTGGCCCCGCCTTGATCTGCTGGAACAGCAACGCGACGATAAGTCCCACGACGAGGAGCGAGAGGAAAAGGCTCTGCATCTGCCCCCCGATTATATAATGGACCAGTTTGACGTTCATCATCGGGAATCCGCTGATGGTGTAAGAGATGCCTTCCGGAAGGTTTTTGTCGAGATAATCCGCTATGTCGTCGGCAATTATTTTTATCTTTGTCGTTCCCACGTTATAGTCTTCTTTTTCGCAAAGCCTGGCAAGCAGGTTGCATGTTCTGAAATCAATATCGACGAAGGATTCAAATTCGTCAATTCGGCCATCTGAATTCTCGTCATCTCCGGAATATATTTCAAGGTAATCCATGATATCAGAACTGTTTTCGGGAATTTTATAGAAGGATAGATCATCATTATTCATGGCCATATGCATGGCCTTGATGAAGTCCGAGAAAGACTCCGTTCTCCCGATATTGAGATGGGGATTCATATCGGACACCAGCCATGTTCGAAAGTCTTCAATCGCGACAAGAAATTCGGAATCCTTTACCCCATCGGTTTTACCGGAATCAATAAGGATATCGTAACACCATCCGCCGCCGAATTTGTTGCCGACATTCCGTGTATCAACCCTCACAGGGTCATTTTCTTTGAAATAGTTCAGGAACGCAGTTTCAATATTGATCCTGAAAATTCCTGCTATTGATATCGCGATAATAATGGCGACAACGATAAGCACCTTGTCGTAGTACACAATGGCGCCCTTCGTCATTAGTGCGATGATCCTGTCGACAATTGTTTTTCTGCTCTTATCATCCTGAAACAATATGGAAGGTCTTGTCCTCGGAAGAAGCACAAGACACGCCGGTATCAGGGAAGAGGAAATAAACACGGCGAACATGACGCCGATGGCAGAGGCAATGCCCCATTCACGCACGGCCGAAACCTGGCTGGATGTCAACGTTATGAAGGCCACAAAGGTTGTCAGTCCGGCCAGAAGCACCGTCAGAGATATATGAGACATGGATTCATATAACCCTGTTATCTTATCCTCCCTCATAATGTTATTGAAATCGGAATAATACTGATTGAGTATATGAATAGAGTAAGAGCTTCCCACTGCGATTATCAGCGGTGGAATGGATATGCCGACAGGGGTAATCTTGAATCCGATATATCCCATAAGACCAAGGACCCACAACTCTGCCAGTCCAAGCGTAAGGAAAGGCAGCAGCACGCCCCGAATTGATCGGAAATTGAAATAGAACACGATAACAACAACCAGCAGAACAAGGGGGATGTTTCTGAACAGGTCCGCGTGCATATACTTGTTCATCCACATATTTACGACAGGAACGCCCGATGATACGATAGTAAGATTGTCGCTGTGACTGTCGATTACCTCCATCATCTCGCGCACAACCGGGTCCTGATCATCGAGATTGATAAACTTCACGACAACACAGAAATCGGTTATTTCCCCGGTCTGAGAATCTTTGCTGTACAGACCTTTGTCGAAGGAAGGATTATGCCCCAGTCGTTGCCTGAATTCATCGATCTCTTTATCAGATGAGGGGAGTATACGCTTCCCGTCATCATCTTTTTCGATTAGATCGTATGTTTCGAGTGTATCGTTTTTGCCTGTTATATCTGCTGACGTCAGTGGAGAGATAATCGCGTCTACGGTCTCTTTTCTCTTGAAATCCATGGAGCGGAGTATCTGTTCTCGCAGTATTTTCAGATCGCTCCCGCTGAACATCTTTTTTTTACTGAAGACTTTTTCGATCTTTCTTTCAAGCAGCCTACTAAAGCCTGGATCATCGCTAAAGGCTGCCATAAGATCATCATATCGGACGGTTTTCTGTGATATTATCGAATCAAATTCCTTTAAACGGGAATTCTCTTTCTCCTCGTCAAAGTCTTTATATTCTTCCAGGTCGGCAAGGAAAACATCGAGTTTTCGAAAAGTCTCGACGTTCCACAGATCATCATCGGAAACAGCCATGATGATGAATCTGCCGTTATCGCCGTAGATCTCTTTCAGTCCGGTGTAATAAATATACTCATGGTCACTTTTGGGCATGAAGGATTCAACAGAGTTGTCGAATTTCAGCATGGTCATTCCGGGGACAAGCACCGCTGTGAAAATGACAAGCATGATCAGTATGTGCACGGGCCTTCGCAGGACGAGCTTGATATATTTGTTCATGGAAAAAACCTGACAGTGAAATTTTAGTCTATTGCAGACGCGAATCAGATGGAGTATATGCATCCTGTTATAATGTCAAATAAATTCTTGAACTAAACCAGGCAGAGGAACAGGAAATGAAGATAAGCAGCGTAGCACAAATGAGGGGTCTGGACAGGACAGCCATAGAGAAGTTTGGAATAGAAGACAAGCTGCTGATGGAAAACGCGGGGTTTGCTGTATGCGATGCCATTCAGAGCGAGATCGGTGTTGCCGGAAGAAGATTCGCTGTCTTCTGTGGCGTAGGGAACAACGGTGGTGACGGGTGTGTTGTCGCGAGAAAACTGCACTCAAACGGCGGAGATGTGAAGGTCCTGATTGTTGGTAATCCGAACCGGTTCGCGGATTCCGCGAGGATGAACTTTAATATTATCAAAAAGCTTCCCATAGAGATCAGAGAGATTGCCGATGCGGACTCCGTGAAGGCATGTCTGCTCGAGTCCGACGTGATTATAGACGCTATCTTCGGGACAGGTCTTGCACGGGACATCGAGGGGTTGTACCTCGCTGCTATAGAAATGATAAATAACAGCGGAAAGCCGGTCTTCAGTGTCGACATCCCCTCGGGCGTCAACGGCGACACGGGGATGGTCATGGGCGCGGCGGTGAAGGCGGATTATACCGTTACATTCGGTTTGCCCAAGGCGGGAAACATGCTCTACCCGGGATATGGTCTGTGCGGAAAACTGTATGTAACACACATATCCTTTCCACCTTCGCACTACGACGATGATTCAATAAAGGTCGAAATAAATATCACGCCGGAGATCCCGCCGAGGAACACGGATGCCCATAAGGGAGATCTTGGCGATGTCCTCTTTATAGCGGGCGCCGCCGGTTATTTCGGTGCCCCATATTTCGCGGCATTTTCATTCATGAAGGCTGGAGGTGGCTACTCGCGCCTTGCGTCTCCGCGATCCATTACGCCATTCATAGCAGGCAGGGGGGGTGAGATTGTTTTTGTCCCCCAGGAAGAGACAACCGCCGGGACTCTTGCACTCAAAAACAAAGACGCCCTCCTCGAACTTTCTAATAAGGCGGATATGGTCGTCCTGGGACCGGGTCTGTCGCTTGACGAAGAGACGCAGGAACTCGTGCGGGAACTCGCCCGCGGGATAAAAGGACCCCTGCTGATAGATGGAGACGGAATTACAGCCCTGTCTTCCGACCTGAAAATTATACGGGAGAGAAAGGCGCCTGCCATCCTGACACCCCACCTGGGTGAAATGTCCAAACTTACCGGTGTTTCCGTGGAAGATATACGGGCGAACAGAATAGTGGTACTGCAGGGCGCCGCGAGTGACCTGAACGCGATCATAGTAATGAAGGGCGCCCACTCACTGATAGGATATCCCGACGGGAGGGTCTTTATCAACCTCAGCGGGAATCCGGGGATGGCGACGGCCGGATCGGGCGATGTGCTCACCGGTACGATTGCAGCCATGCTCGGTCTGGGGCTGCCCCTTGATGATGCCGTCAGAAAGGGCGTATTCATGCACGGATTCGCCGGCGACCTTGCTGCCGAATATGAAGGCGAAGACGGCATAACCGCTCAGGATATTATTGATTATCTGCCCCTTGCGGTGAAGCTGGATCGTGAAGGACTGGACGATGACCTTAGTGCAAAGTATGAGGGAATGGTACTGATATAAGAAGGGCCTATCCGGGGATTTCGATGTTGAGAGCATACTGGAGTACTACGTAGATTACATACACACCGAGCAGCCATACCCCCTGCCACCGCTTGAACCATCCTCCTTTGTTCATAAAGATGAATGTCCTGAACGAGTAGAGGATAATCAGCATCGCTGGAAAATGGAAGGTGAAGAAGTTCGGCGGTATGGACAGGGGCCTGACCGCCGCCGACGCGCCGATGACAAAGAGGCAGTTGAGAACGTCGGCCCCCACGATATTTCCAACCATGATCTCCGGGTGACCCTTCCGGATAGATGCCAGGGCGGTCATAAGTTCCGGCAATGAAGTGCCCAGGGCCACCATCGTGGCGGCTATGACATCATCGGGTACACCTATTCGCAGCGCGATTTCCGCCGCCGCCGGGACAAGTATACGCGCTCCGGCGACCACCAGAACCAATCCCCCCGCAATCATTGCCAGACAGATGCCTGTATTGGTAATCTGGGCATCAATCTGGTTCTCATCACTCGATCCCGGGTCCTGTCTGGACCACCTGCAGGTCATGTACATGTAGCCCGCGAGGAGTATCAGAAAGAAGCCCCCCACCCATCTGTGCAGCACCGGTTCCCCGGTCATTGAAACGAGGGCGTAAACGGAAATAATGACAAGCAGCGTGGCGACCCCGACCTGTACCCAGCCTGTCCTGTTCAGGATAAAACGGTTGACCGGGATGGGCGCCAGAATGCAGGCAAGGCCAAGGATCAGCCCGGTGTCGGCAATTATGGAACCGACGCCGTTTCCCAGAGCGAGGCCCGGGTTTCCCATCCATGCCGCCATTACGGACACGAACGCCTCCGGCATTGTTGTGCCGAGAGAGATAATGGTTGCGCCGATTACAATCTTGGGAAGGCCGGTCCGTTGCGCCAGCCCGACAACACCGTCCACCATCCAGTCCGCGCCCTTCGACAGGAGCGCTATGCAGGCAATAATAACAATCAAAATGAGAAGGGCAGGGGCCCCAGCCATCAGATCGTGAAGGGCATCTGTGTCCCACAGCCAGTGAAGATATTCCATGTGATCGCCTGTTTCCTTAAAGGTGGATAGCCGGACTGTCAGAGCATGGTGGCCGATTTTGCTTTGTCACCGACTCAGATCCCACAAATTCTCTGAATCATCCCTTTCATATTTTCTCGCGATACCTCAACAGAAAAAGATCTATAGCCTCCAGCCCTGTATTTTCCTGAACAAAAGGCGCTCAGCCGTAACTGAGTGTCCGGCCTGAATTTTTTCTTGTTTTCCATTATTACTTGATATACTTTAACAAGACGGGAAAATCAAT
>CAZINZ010000072.1:0-8096 GCA_964540715.1 uncultured Syntrophaceae bacterium
GTTTTTGTCGAGAAAGGGTTTAAGCTCGAGTAAGAGATGCATCGACACAAAAAAAATCATATCCCGCCGCTTCAGGGTGGCGAAGACATAATCCTGCAAAGCCAGGGGGCATATAAGAGCAATTCTCGTTCGGGATGGAAGATAGCCCGGTGCTTTCTGACCAATCGGCGATTTATAATCTGCCATGGATCAACACCCGGAATAGACATTTTACTCGACGACATTACGGATCTGCTGGTAGAAAATGTTCACTATGTTATGAAAAATAGAGAAGCGCTATGTGTGTTTTTTAACTCAAAAGAGGGTTCTCTAAAGAAACGGATCTGGGTTGTAACGCCGGATCTGGATGACTGGAAGAAAAAGATATATCAGGAGGCATCCCTTTTAAATATCGATGTGGAAACGCTCGAAAAGATTGCGGGCGGGCTGGATCATGACGGTCAGGATATTTTGTGGTACCTGTGGGACAAACGCCATGCCGGAATAGACCGGCTGGCCGAACTGACAGATGCGCCGAACCATATGCACGTGCTTATGAACATAAGGGAAACGATTAACCCTGTTGCTGAAAAGGTGACAGGGTATCCCATACTCTCTTTTGAGAGAACAAGAGTTGACCCGGAAACGGGAGAGGCGGTTTCGTTTAGCTGGTGGTTGATGGGTAATCATGATAAATGCGCACACAGCGATGAACGGCTCCTGGACATATTCGATGAAGAGTCCTGCATACAGGTTGTTATGGAAGTGAGGGGAATAGAGGAATCGGACTTAAGACTGGACATTGACGGTGATCTGCTCTCTGTCCGGTCGATTAAAGCCGGTTCTATGTGGGAAGAAACAATCACTTTGCCTGCTGGAATAAAGCCCGATAACCCACAGATGCGACTGAAAAACAATCTGCTGGAAATAAGGTTATATAAATGAGGGCGGTGGGCAGTGGGCAGTGGGCAGTAAGCGGTAAGCAGTGAGCAGTGAGCAGTGGGCGGTGGGCAGTGAGCGGTGAGCAGTGGTCGGTCCGCAATCCGCAATTGAATGACAAAGAGGTTCAGCAATGATGTCTCGAATGATGCCGGAATACTTTCAGAACAGTGACCTTAAGCTTATCCTTTTTGGCGGGAAGGGAGGCGTGGGTAAAACTACCATGGCGGCAAGCGCCGCGCTACACCTGGCAGGCGCCAATCTTAACGTCAAAAAGATACTCATAGTGTCAACCGATCCAGCACATTCACTATCGGACAGCTTCGGGATAGAGATCGGTGACCGTGTGACGCCAATACCTTACGGGGCAGTGGGCAGTGGGCAGTGGGCAGGAGGAGACAGGGGTCAGGAGACAGGGATCAGGGATCAGTCCGCAATCCGCAATCCGCAATCCGCAATCCGCAATCTGTACGCCCGTGAGCTGGATACGTCCAGACTGGCAGATAGATTCAAGGAAAAAAACGGAGCTGTCATTAGGAAACTCGCCGACAGGGGAACTTATTTCGACCGGCAGGATATCACCGAATTTTTCGATCTTTCACTCCCGGGTATGGATGAGGTAATGGCCATTATCGAAATTGCCGATCTCATACGTGATGAAACCTATGATGTTTTAATAGTTGATACCGCACCTACGGGGCACACCGTCAGGATGCTTACCCTGCCCGGCGAGATGAAGAAATGGATTGAAGTAATGGACCTCATGCAGCACAAGCACCGCTACATGTCCACACACTTCTCAGGGAAAAAATATATCAAGGACGAGTGTGATATATTTCTGGAAAAGCTTTCGTCGGATATCGACAGGGTGGAAAAGCTGCTATCGAACAGGCAGACAACCCGCTTTGTGCCCGTGACTATACCCGAACCCATGAGTATCTATGAAACCAAAAGATTGCTCGGATCCCTGGAAAATTTGGCAGTTCCGGTAAAGGATATAATAGTCAATCGCGTGATGGAGAGTGCCGGCTGCGAGTTTTGCAGACTGAAAAAAGAGGATCAGAAAGAACCCCTGGCTGAAATCGAGGATAAGTTTTCTCAATATAACCTGATTAAGGCTCCCCTGTTCCCCGTGGAAATCCGGGGAGTAGACGGATTAAAGGGGCTGGCGGACTATTTCTCAGACAAATCCGGATCGGTGAAAATCGAGAAGAATGATCAGATGGATGATCAGATGGATGATCAGATGGATGAAAGCCCAGTGAGATATCCGGTACTGAGCCCTGATCTTGAATTTATCCTCTTTGGCGGCAAGGGCGGTGTCGGTAAAACAACCCTGGCTGCCGCAACGGCACTGAACATTGCCAGGAAACATCCGGAAAAGCGGGTCCTTATCTTCTCAACCGATCCTGCGCATTCACTGTCGGACAGTTTCCGGCTGCAGATAGGAGATCAAATAACACCGATACCTTATGGGACGGTGGGCAGTGGGCAGGAGGCAGGGGATGGCAGTGGGCAGGAGGCAGTGGGCAGTGGGCAGGAGGCAGTGGGCAGTGACCAATCCGCAATCCGCATTCCGCATTCCGCAATTGATACAAATCTCTTTGGCCTTGAGATAAACGCTGACAAGCTATTTGAAGATTTCAAACAAGAATTCAAAGAGGACATAGAGGAGCTGTTCGACAGATTTTTAGGCGGCGCAGTCGATATCAAATTTGACCGCGAGGTCATGGCGGAGCTGATTACCCTTGCACCTCCGGGGCTGGACGAGATTATGGCCCTGGACACGATCATGGATCTGAGGAAGGAGGGGGAATATGACGTCTTCATCCTTGACACATCGCCTACTGGCCATCTGCTGCGTTTTTTAGAACTTCCCAAAATGGTAAGGGAATGGCTGAAGGCATTTTTCAGGCTGCTTTTGAAATATAGAGGGGTTGTCAGCCTGGCAAAGTCCGCTGAAAAGGCCCTGGCCATGTCCAAAAATGTCAGAAAGATCCAGGAAACCCTGACGGACAAGGAAAAAACAGAATTCATCGGCTTGACAATTCCCGAAGAGATGGGTTACCTTGAGCTGGAGCGGCTTATTAATTCTCTGGATAATTCCGGAATTCCCTGCAGACATATTGTGATCAATATGGTCATCCCTGAGACGGATTGTGACTTCTGTTCCTCAAAGAGGGCCGAGCAGCAAAAATATATAAAAAAGATTCGTTCAAAATATGCGGGGCGTAACGTTACAAATATTCCCCTCTTTTCCCATGAAGTCCGGGGAGTAGACGATTTAAGCATGATATGCAATTCAGGAGACACAGAGTGACAAGGAACCGTAGGCCGAGAGCAGAAATAAAAGCACATAAGGATCTTATTGTGTAAATGGTTCTGGCCCCTGGGTAGTAACCAGCTTTTTATAATAATGCCTATGGCAATTGAGGAAATATACCCGGTGAAGAAAAGAATTTTGATTGTGGAAGATGAAGCCGTAATAGCGAAAGAGATGAAGGCTAGTCTGGAAGGCCTGGGCTATGAGGTTCCCTTATATGTGCAATCGGGAGAAGAGGCTATCGAAGAGGCAGAAAACCGGATTTTCGATCTCGTTCTAATGGATATTGTCATAAAGGGGGATATAGACGGTATAAAGACGGCGAAAGTAATAAGAGACCGCTTCGGAATACCCGTAGTTTATACTACTGCCAATGCTAATGAAGCGACCATTAGACGGGCGAAAGTAACCGGACCCTATGGCTATCTTGTAAAGCCTTTCAGTAAAAATGAACTGCATAGCATCGTTGAGGTAGCCTTATACAAACACGGAAGCGATGAGCGACATTTAAAGGCTATGGAGAGCATGATCGATGCCTTGACCATGACCATAGAGGGAAGGATTCCGCACATCACAGGCCACCATAGCCGTGTTGCCAGACTTGCCACCGCCATTTCCGAAGAGATGGGCCTTCCGCAAAACGACACTAAAGGGATTCGTCTTGCCGCTAAGGTCCATGACATAGGCAAAATAAAGATTCCTTCCAAAGTTCTGGAAAAAACAGAAGCGCTAACACAAGCTGAACTTAAACTCATTAAAAACCATCCCGGGGCGGGGTATGAAATGCTGAAGGAGATCGACACTCCCTGGCCGATCGCGGAAATGGTGCTGCACCACCATGAAAGGCTCGATGGTTCGGGATATCCTTTGGGTCTCACGGAAAACGACATCAGACCCGGGGCAAAGATTATTGCTGTAGCCGATGTGGTCGAAGCAATGACCTCAAGCCAGCAGTACCGTCCCGCTATTGACATCAAAAGTATTTTTGGTGGGATTTTGGAAAACAGAGATATTCTCTACGATGGTCGCGTGGTAGATGCCTGCGTAAAGCTCTTTATGAACAAAGGATTTCGATGGTAAGTTGGCGTAAAAGAATAGAAAAATGGGCGCAGTTCCTATTTTCTAAGCCATATCTGGAACTTCAAAGCTGTCTTCCGGCGTGTATTTGCGTTCAAGCCGGCGGGCCACTATACTCATACTGTAGCAGCATATAAAATAGAGTACTGCTATCGTTGTATAGATTTCAAACGGATAAATCATGACCCGGTTATTAATCGTCTGAGCTACTGTAGTCAGCTCAAACACCCCTATTATATAGGCGAGCGACGTATCCTTGAAAAGAGCTATAAACTGTCCAACGATAGCGGGGATCATCATTTTGAGCGCCTGAGGAAGGATCACAAAACGCATCGCTTTAAAATAATTTAATCCCGATGCCTTTGCCGCTTCCATCTGTCCCGGAGGGATGGCCGTTACGCCGGCACGCACAATCTCGGCCAGATATGCACCCGAAAATATCGTGAACGCTATCGTGGCGCTCCAGAAGACATCCATCTGCATCCCCGTAAGAATTGGGGAGAAAAAATAGACCCAGAATATAACCATAATAAGGGGATTGCCGCGTACAAGCTCGATATAGAGAACGCTCGGAGTGCTTATAAGAGGGCTTTTACTCAGGCGCCCAAGACCCGCCACCAGACCGATGACAAAGCTGGTGGTAAGCGCGATAAAGGCCAGCACTATACTTAGGGAAAGTCCTCCAAGACCGTAAAAAATCTCTCCTCCCAATCCACGCGGGAACGTCCATATCAGAAGCGCACGGAAGTTGCTGATTATGATATCCCAGTTAAAACCGGCGATCCCGTATCCCAAAGCACCGAGTAACGCTAACAACACCAGGAGAAACGCTGCTTTACCTGCCATGGAAAGAATAACGAGCAACAGTTCCAGCCACTGAGCTCCGCTGGACATATAGGTGGCTTCCACTTCCGGCGATTCATCCTTCTCCGGTATCAAACATCTCCCAAGCCATCGCAAACCCCCGGCAATATAAAATATAAGGAGCAGAAAGGGCCTTACCATAAGGCCAAGCGTCTTATCCAGAACGCTCAGGTCCTTTTTCTCTCCTACCTCCAGATGGTGGTTCACGCTATTCATCAGCATACTGATAATCAGGGAAAGACTGAGGTAGATGACCGTAGCCGCGGTAGTAGCTTCAAACCCCCGGAAGGTGAAGGACTCGATCTGTTGTGCCTGCCAGCACAGATCGGCCACTCCTATGGTCATGGCAAGCGAAGAGTTTTTCATGTTGTTCAAAAGTTCGCTTCCAAGGGGGGGCATAATTATGCGAAACGCCTGGGGCAGGATTACAAAGCGCAGTGCCTGAATCCTGCTGAGTCCGGATGAAGCCGCGGCCTCGAGATGGCCCTTTGGAATGGCCTGTATACCCGCACGCACTATTTCGGCTATAAAGGCGGTGGTATAGATGGCCAGACCCCCGGTAGCGGCTATCAGTTCATAGTTGTGATCATATAAAAACTCGCGAACCGCGTCCGGCAACACCAGGGGGAAAGCGAAATACCAGAAAAAAAGCTGTACCAGGAGCGGCGTATTACGAAAGAATTCCACATATGCTGTGGCAAACCAGTAGAGCGGTTTAAATTTTGACAGGCGGGCTATACCGAACAGGGTACCTAATACAAGTGAAACAATGGTACTTATCAGAGAAATTTCTATTGTAATCAGAAGACCGCGCAGCAGCCAGACACCAAAGACCTCCTCATAGGTGGGATTCATCTCCCAGAGTACGGCCCAGTGAAAATCATATCCGAAGTCAATATGTGTAAAAAAGATATATATGGCAAGGGCCATCCCAGCCACTACTGCAAACTGCTGAACCTGACGTTTCCAGGGTTCTGTCATTGTCACATTCGCTTTCCACGCATAAAACTGCGGCCCGAACAGTTCTCAGGCCGCAGTTTTCGTCACTAAAAATAAAAAATAATTTCTATGGCCACATTTCGATCTTTTCAGTCATCGGGAAGTAGTAGGGCGTATCGGAACCGTACCATTTGTTATATATCTGCATATAGGTTCCATCCTTCCACATATCCTGAATCGCAAAGTTGACGGCATCACGCCAGTCGCTGTCATTCTCGGGAAGTCCGATGCCATAGGGCTCGTCGCTGAAGAAGTCGCCGACCAGTTCATACTTGCCCGGCTCCTTCGCGGCATACCCGATGAGAATCGTACTGTCGGTTGCCCAACCCGCAACCTTACCCTGCTGCAGAGCCAGGAAGCATGTGGGCTCATCCTGGTAACTGATGACCTTCGGGTTCTTGTCACCGAGTGATTTCAGCAGGTTTACGGCGTTCTTCTCGCTGGTGGTACCCTGCATGGAGGCTATCTTCTTGCCAACAAAATCCTTATGACTCTTGTATTTGCCCTTTTTGGCGAGAATCTTTTCACCATCAAAGAAGTAGGTGATGGAAAAATCGATCGTCTTGTCCCGCTCACGTTTGTGGGTCATGTTGGCAGTACTCATATCGATCCGACCCGATGTCAGAAATGAGATACGAGTCTTATTGTTCAGTTTGGTTTTTTCCATTTTGAGTTCTTTGCCCATGGACTGGCCGATACGATTTATAACCTCCGAAGCTATATCGACATCGAACCCGACCCACTCATTTTTGTCGTTAAAATACGCCGCTGGAATGCTGTTGTACATCAGCCCGGCTTTGACAACACCAGCGTCCTTAACCTTGTCATAGGTGGTGCCTGCAAAGCAGATACACGGCACAAGCATAAATACCACGGCCAGCAATAATACTGATTTCCATACTCTCTTTTGCATGTGAAGTCCTCCCTTATTAATGTTATTATTAAAAAAATACTCCCGGCATTGGAACCTACCAACTGGGGAATACGCCTGCCTCTGCAAACTAATGGGTCAAAATTTTACTCAAAAACAGTTTTGTGCGTTCGCTCCTGGGGCGATAAAAAAAATCGTCCGGTGTCGCCTCTTCGATTATCAGGCCCTCATCCATAAAGGATACTCTGTCGGAAACCTCGCGAGCAAACCCCATCTCATGCGTAACCACTATCATTGTCATCCCATCGCGTGCCAGGTTGCGCATAACATCCAGCACCTCGTTTATCATCTCCGGATCCAGGGCCGACGTGGGCTCATCAAAGAGCATAATTTTTGGCTGCATGGCAAGACCGCGGGCGATAGCAACACGCTGCTGCTGTCCTCCTGACAGTTGAGCAGGGTATGAATCCGCCTTTTCACGAATGCCCACTCTTTCCAACTGTTGAAGGCCAAGCTTCTCCGCTTCTTCCGAACTGGTTTTCCTCACATTGATGGGGGCAAGCGTTATATTCTGGAGAGCAGTCATGTGCGGGTAGAGATTAAACTGCTGAAAGACAAATCCGATCTCTGCTCTGAGATGAGTAAGGTTGATTCGGTGATCATGTATGGGTATGTTGTCAACGACAATCTCACCACCCTGTACGGGTTCCAGTTTGTTTATACACCTGATGAGAGTGCTCTTTCCTGATCCGCTCGGACCGCATACGACAACCACTTCTCCCGAAGCCACATGGAAATTGATATCGTTAAGAACGTGAAGTTCTCCAAACCACTTATTTACGTTTTTAAAGGTAATCATTTAGGAATACTCCTGACGTATAAGCGTAGTTCTATACTTCCAGAACAAATTATTGTCAATAACGAAGTTCAGTAAATTATATATTTATTCGTTTATGATATTGGCACCATGGACATCAATCTGACTCGACTGTGTTGTCAACAAATAGAACTGTCCGGTTTTGTAGCAAATGAATTGTCCGCTTT
>CAZINZ010000073.1:0-8076 GCA_964540715.1 uncultured Syntrophaceae bacterium
AAACAAGCAAAAGGACAAGCAAGGTGTATGAGTTATTTCTTCTTGCTGACTTAGTGTTTCCGCTTTCTATTTTTTCCTTGTATTTTAATTCCCTCTCTTCATACCTCTGTTGATTTCTTCAATTTTACAAACAAAAAAGTTGACACTTTCCGATAAAGGCATTAGGGTGTTCGTCGTTCTTGAATGATATAATACAGGGATTTAGATTCATCAGGACGTACCGTCGTATCAGCAGTATTTTCATTTGCGTTATTTTCATTTGCGGAGGAACTTTGTATGCAAAGCGACAGCGATGCAGTAATTGTAAGCGCGTGCAGAACACCACTCGGATCTTTTCAGGGCGGATTGAGTAAAATTCCTGCTACTGAACTGGGCGCAATCGTCATTAAGCAATCGATAAAAAGATCGCGCCTTCAGCCGGAAGATGTTGACGAGGTCATCATGGGCATGGTTCTCCCTTGCGGATACGGGCAAAACCCGGCGAGGCAGGCCTCCATCAAAGCAGCCATTCCCTTCGAAAAATGCGCTATCACCGTCAATAAAGTCTGCGGCTCCGGACTTATGGCGGTGATGCTCGCGGCACAGTATGTCAAGACAGGTTTTGCTGATATTGTGGTGGCCGGCGGCATGGAAAATATGAGCGCGGCTCCGCATTATCTTCCCGATTCGCGGCTCGGGATTCGTATGGGGACGGGCAACCTTATTGACCATATGGTTCACGACGGGCTCTGGGATGTGGTTAATGATTTTCATATGGGCATCAGCAACGACATTGTTTCAGAAAAGTGGAATATCAGCAGAGAAGATCAGGACACGTTTGCATGCGATTCCTACAGGCGTGCCGTTGGAGCGATCGAAAAGGGCGTGTTCCTTGAAGAAATCGTTCCTGTCACATATCAGGACAGACGAAAAGGAACCATTACCATCGATACCGATGAATGCCCCAAGCCCACCAGCATGGAACGCCTCTCGAAAATGAAGCCTGCCTTCCAGAAGGAGGGCTATGCAACCGCCGGGAATTCTTCCGTCATCAGCGACGGGGCATCGGCCGTTGTGGTCACTTCCCGCCAAATGGCACTGGATCGGGGTCTTCCTGTTCTCGCTAAGATTTCCGCGTACGGTGCAGCCGGAATCAAGCTTGAGCATGTCCTCATGGCGCCCATTCATTCTATCCCGAAGACTCTCAAGAAGGCCGGCCTTCAAATTTCCGATATTGATTTGCACGAAATCAACGAGGCCTTCGCAGGTTCAACTGTCGGCGTCATGAGAGAACTCGACATAGATCGCGCAAAGGTAAATGTAAACGGCGGTTCAGTCGCACTCGGTCATCCGATTGGCGCGTCGGGCGCCCGGGTTCTGACTACTCTCATACATGAGATGAAACGGCAAAACCTTAATCTCGGTGAGGCTTCGCTCTGTCTTGGCGGCGGCGAGGCGGTCACCATGATTATCGAAATGGAGTAACTTCATGCCAAAAATCGAAAAAAAGTGGAAATCTTTTGGTCAAAGGATACGGTCCCTGCGTGAAGAGCAGGATATGAGTCTGGAAGAGCTGGCGCACGAAACGGGTTATCCTCTCGATATATTGAAAAAAATAGAAGATGACGACACTGCTCCACCCGTATCACTCGTTATTCAGCTCAGTCGTATCTTTAAAATCGACGTCGACCAGCTTGAGGGCCCTACCGAAAAAATGGCTTCCCGGCAACGACTAAAGAGTCACAAAAAGCGGGTTGATTCTTATGCCTATACACCCCTGTCCCGTCCGGGTTCAGACAAACATCTCAGAGCTTATCTTGTTACGATTGAACCTGAAATGCAGCATACTGGTGTTGAGTACCACCACGAAGGTGAAGAATTTATCTATGTTTTAAAGGGCTGCATTACTATCCAGATCGGGGACAACTTGACAGAGCTGGAAACGGGCGGGTACATTCATTTCAATTCCGCCCTCCATCATAAATTGAGCAACCCCGCAAATGAGACCTCGGAGCTTCTGGTCACAGTTTATGTCCCATAGGAGGACTGCACCTTGTTTCAGCTGACAAACGAACAGGAGATGGTCAGATTGATGGCCAGGGACTTTGCGAAAAAAGAGCTTGAGCCCTACGCCTTCGAGCGTGATAAGAATGAAATCTTCCCCGAGGATGTAATCAGAAAAATGGGTGAACTCGGCCTTATGGGCATGATGGTTCCTCCCGAATACGGAGGGTCGGGCGCGGGCGCTGTAAGCTATTCGCTCGCACTCCAGGAGATCGCTTATGCCTGCGCTTCCACAGCCGTCACCATGTCCGTCGCAAACCTGTCCACTGAACCGCTCCTTCGCTTCGGCAGCAAGGAGCAGCAGAACAAATACCTGCTACCGCTTGCCGCCGGTGAAAAACTCGGGGCCTTCGCTATTACGGAATCCGAGGCCGGTTCCGATCCAACCAGCATGAAAACCCGCGCCGTGGAAAAAGATGATCACTATCTGATCAACGGGAGAAAGCTCTTCATCACTAACGGCAGCTATGCCGATATTATTAACCTGATCGTCTGTACCGACCCTCAAAAGGGTAATCGTGGGCTGTCAGCCTTTATTATCGAAAAAGGGTTGCCAGGCTTTTCCATCGGGAAAAAAGAGAAGAAGATGGGCCTTCACGCATCAGACACAGTTGAACTTGTTTTTGATGATTGCAGGGTTCCAAAAGAAAATTTACTGGGGAAGAAAGGTCAGGGCTTCAAGGTTGGCATGATAGCCCTGGACAGCGGTCGAATCGGCATCGCATCACAGTCTCTCGGCATCGCTCGTGCATGCCTCGACGAGGCTGTCACTTATTCTAAGGAACGCATCCAATTCGGCAAAGCTATCAGCTCACTTCAGGCTATTCAGTGGATGATTGCCGATATGGCTACGCAGATTGAAGCGGCATACTGGCTCGTCCTGTCGGCAGCCAACAGGAAAGACCTCGGAGATTCCTTCACAAGAGAGGCCTCCATGGCAAAGCTCTTCGCGTCGGAACTGGCAAACAGGGCCGCGTACAAATCCCTCCAGATTCACGGCGGCAACGGCTACATGTCTGAATATAAAATTGAGCGACTCTACCGTGACGCACGAGTCACAACTATTTACGAGGGAACTTCGGAGGTTCAACGTATTGTCATCGCCAGGGAAACGTTACGAAAATAATGCCCGGCAGATGAAGGACAATGCCGGGGTTTTCTTCTTGAAAGCTTCGCTATGCCGACATGTCGGCATTATAATTAAAAGTAACTTATTGAGTAGCGTGGGGCCTCTGTGCGCCACAGATTGGTTGCCCGCTGAGGTGCAACGCTACCACACATTTACAGATTCAGGTTACTTAGAGGTAACGAGCCGGAATCACCACCAGATGTACTACATTATTTCTGCATCCTGATAGAAGGGAGAAAAAAGCGTGTATTTCAGTAAAAAAGTGCTCGAACAATCCCCTGAGCTAAAAAGGAAATGGGAAGATGAAGTCAAAAAAGCCGTGGCCAGACAGGCTGATCAGAAAGAACGCTGGTCCACGGTATCTGATTTGAATATCAATCGAATTTATGGTCCTGATGATCTCAAAGATATGGATTTTGAAAGAGATATCGGATATCCGGGACAGTTTCCCTTTCTTCGAGGTAATCAGGTGACGGGATACCGAGGACGGTATTGGACTTTCAGGATGTTTGCCGGAATGGGAAGCGCCAAAGACACCAATAAGCGCTGGCACATGCTTCTGAAACAGGGCCAGACTGGACTCAGCACGGCCTTTGATTTTCCAACGCTCATGGGATACGACACCGGTGATCCGCAGGCCCGTGGAGAATGCGGCAAATGCGGCGTTGCTATTGATACCCTGGAGGATTTCCTGCAACTTGTTGATGGAATCCCCATGGACAAGATCACCACATCCATGACCATTAACCCGCCCGCCTCGGTTCTATGGGCGATGTACTGTGCCGCGGCTGACATTCAGGGGGTCCCTCTTACTAAAATAGGCGGCACGATTCAGAACGACATGTTGAAGGAATTTATCGCTCAGAAGACCTTTATGTGTCCCCCGAAGCCGTCGGTTAAGATCGTAAGCGATACGGTAGAGTTCGGCACAAAGTTTGTTCCCCGATGGAATACCATCAGTATCAGCGGATATCATATCAGAGAGGCAGGCTCCACTGCCGTTCAGGAACTTGCCTTCACGTTGAGGGATGGCATCGAATATGTGGATGACGTGATTACGAGTAAAGGACTTAACGTGGACTCTTTCGCGCCGAGGCTCTCCTTTTTCTTCAACTCCCACATAGATTTCTTTGAAGAGATCTGCAAGATGCGCGCTGCCCGCAGGATATGGGCAAAGGTGATGCGGGATCGTTTTAAGGCAAAGAACGAGCGGTCCTGGTGGATGCGGTTCCATACCCAGACAGCGGGATGTTCTCTTACCGCGCAGCAACCTTATAACAATGTTGTTCGTACAGCCGTCGAGGCCCTTGCTGCTGTACTGGGCGGAACCCAGTCGCTGCACACTAATTCGCTTGACGAGGTCTGGTGTCTGCCCACCGAACATGCCGTAGAGATCGCCCTGAGAACTCAGCAGATAATAGCCGAAGAGACCGGCACGGCGAGCACGATTGATCCTCTTGCCGGCTCGTATTTTGTTGAGTCTCTGACCAACGAAATGGAGGAAAAAGCCTGGGAATATATAGAAAAAATCGATGCAATGGGGGGCATGGTCGCAGCTATTGAAAAGGGATTTCCTCAGATGGAGATCGCCGATGCAGCTTATAAATATCAGAAGCAGCTGGATTCGGGAGAAAAGGTGATGGTGGGAGTCAATAAGTATGCGACAGAAGAAGCGGATGAGATACCTGTCCTTGATATAGATGATCGTATCGAGAAGGAACAGATGGATCGTCTGAACGCGGTCAGGAGAAAGCGTGACAGCAAGGCCGTCAAGAGGAGCCTTGATGATATAAGAAACGCCTGCAAAAAGGGTGAAAATGTTATGCCCTGCTGCATTGATGCCGTTAAGAACCTTGCCAGCCTTCAGGAAATTTGTGATGTTTATCGTGAGGTATACGGTGACTACCGGGATCCGGCAATGTATTAGCCTTCCTCCCCGTATGAAATGATGTCAGTTCTCCGTTCGGGTGCTTTTCTCGATTTTGTTTCATCGATTCGGAATCGTGTCCCCGGTCAGAGCAGAAAGGAATCAATAATTATGTCAGATAGAAAGCTTCGCATCATGGTTGCCAAACCGGGTCTCGACGGGCATGACCGGGGCGCCCGCATCCTTGCCAGGTGTTTTCGCGACGCCGGTTTTGAGGTGATTTATACCGGTTGCCACCAGACCCCTGAACAGATTTCAGCTTCAGCCATACAGGAGGATGTTGATGTTGTCGGTCTAAGCTGCCTGTCTGGCGCCCATCGATACCTGTTCCCCCGTGTAGTTGAATTACTTAGAGAGCAGGGGGCCGACGATATATTAGTTATTGGAGGAGGCGTCATCCCGGATCAGGATTTTCAAATGCTCTACGACGCAGGTATCAGAGAGATATTTACACCGGGTGCATCTCTTGACTCTATCGTCGAATGGATCAATACTAATGTGCAACTGGTTTAACATTACCTGAGACCTCTATGCAAATAACTGAAAAAATACGAATGGGTGATGTACGTACTGCCACTCGCCTGATACGAAATATCGAGAATAACATTCCCGGAGCAAAATCTACAATCAAAAACCTTTTCCCCTTTACCGGGAACGCTCGTGTAATCGGTTTGACCGGGGCTCCCGGCGCCGGCAAAAGTACGTTGATCAACTCATTGATTTCTTTTTTTAGAAATAGAGATATGAAAATCGGAGCGCTTCTTGTCGATCCTACAAGTCCCTTTACCGGTGGAGCGATCCTCGGAGACAGGATACGACTGCAACGCCACTCTGAGGATCCGGATGTCTTTGTCAGAAGCCTTGCAACAAGAGGTGCTCTTGGCGGGCTTTCAAAGGCGGCGGGTGATGCCGTTCACGTGATGGACGCGATGGGAAAAGATGTAATATTCGTTGAAACGGTCGGAACTGGGCAGCAGGAAGTAGAGATCATGAATCATGCGCACACCGTCATCGTTGTCCTTGTCCCAGGCATGGGAGATGAAATCCAGGCGATAAAGGCGGGAATACTCGAAGTGGCTGATATCTTCGTTATCAATAAGGCTGAACGTGAGGGAACCGGAAAACTATACCAGGAATTGATGTCTATGCTCGATATGGTGAAATCATTTCCCGGAGGATGGCGTCCCCCGATAATCAGGGTCGGGAACATCTATGATAATGCCTCCTTTGAAAACAGCATTGAGGAATTGTCTGACAGTATTGGTGCCCATTACTCAAATCTCGTAAATAACAATCTTCTCGGTGACCGTGTTCGTCGTAAGGTCACAGCCGAATTTACCGAATCGCTTCACTTCTCAATCCTTGCCCCTATTCTGGAGGATCTTATATCCCATGGCGAATTCGACCGCATTATTGATCAATTGCAGAAGAGGGAAATCGATCCCTATACCTGCGCAGAGCAAATCGCTGAGAAATATTTACGAGACCCGGCGGCTCACGGGAATTGTTTTAAGAAATCAGGTTAGTACTAATAGTTTCCTCCCTGATCCAGGCTGGTCGGGGCACGTGGAATGCGATTAGAGGGAGCAGCACAAGGATATGCATACACCCACCAAGAAAGCAACCAGCAGGCATGAGAGGGGACTCGTAATGGTCCTGACCGGTAATGGAAAGGGTAAGACCACATCAGCGCTTGGGCAGGCCCTCCGGGCAATCGGTCATGGTTGCAGAATTTATATCATCCAGTTTATGAAGGGGAGAAAATATGGCGAGGTGATTGCCGCGGAAAAATATCTTCCCAATTTGACCGTTGAGCAATTCGGTCTCGACAGTTTTGTAATGAGGGACAATCCCGCGCCCGTAGATATCGAACTGGCGCAGGAAGGGCTGGAACGCGCTCAGGAAATAATTGAGTCTGACAAGTATGACCTGGTGATACTCGATGAGATTAACGTGGCCCTTGACTTCAAGCTGGTTTCACTGACCTCCGTATTGGAACTGATCCGGAATAAACCCGCAGGGCTGACCCTGCTGCTTACCGGAAGGTATGCCCCTGCTGAAATCGTCGAGATAGCCGATATGGTAAGCGAAGTAAAAGAGATAAAACATCACTATGCCTCCGGAATCAAAGACCGGGCGGGTATCGAGTTTTAGAACCTTCTGATCACCTTTCACAACATGCTTTCTCACATATTCTCGATCTTGATCTTATACAGGTACATCAACAATAATATCCTCAAGCAGACGTTTCGGCACATGATGAACACTGTTGTCGTCTCTCCAGTAGGTTGTGTCGCCGGAAGAACCGACTGCGTCTATTACAACTTCTTCCTTCGGCCTGCCCAGCGCCACAACAAGCGCAATATCGAAGCTGTCCGTAATTGAAAGCTTTTCTCGAAGCTGTTCACATTTTACCGAAGCTATCATACACCCTCCCAGCCCCTTCTCTACCGCTCCAAGAAGTATGCTCTGGGCCGTTATTCCTACATCAAATTGTACGTAGGGGTTACTCAGCCCTTTGTCCTCCAGTATGATTACATAAGCTGATGGTCTTTCTCCCTCGGATGGTCCGGGCCAGTCTTTCAACGAGGCGGCCCAGGCAAGCGTTGGAAAAATCTTTGCGTTCGTGCCGGAATCGCAGGACAGCATATATTTCAGGGGCTGCTTGTTGCCAGCCGACGCACTCAGCCTGGCGAGTTCGACAAGATCGTACAGCATATCAGATTCCACATGAGAATCCTGATGAAATCGCCGATAACTTCTGTTTTTTGTTATCAAATCTTTTATCATTTTTCCTTCCTTTCCCTGATTATTCTGTTTATTGATGAGGGTTTTCGTTCAAGATCAAGTCCTGCCAAAAACCCATTAATAAACAGTACCATGGCTGTTCTCCTGTTATTGTCCGGGTAAATCCGCCTGGTCGACAGTAAAATAATAAATCATAAGCTGACTAATATCAACCAGTTTTATGCTTGTG
>CAZINZ010000074.1:0-7971 GCA_964540715.1 uncultured Syntrophaceae bacterium
ATGACTGAAGGAATATCGGATTCGTCAATAACAAATGTAAGGCTGATCTGTGACGCGCCCTGCGTGACCATGTAGATATTGACATTCTCCAGATTCCGAAACACGACCGGCGCGAAATCACGGGTGGTTCGGATATTTTCACCAACCAGGGAGATGGTGGCCTTTTTTCCGATAACATCCACAGTTCCAAGTCGAGTCAGCTCATCTATAGCAGGCTCCATGTTCCCTGAAGAATTGACCACGATAGCTATGTTTGCACCGGCAGTAGTTGTGACACAGGGCGCAACCCCCTCCCTGTCAAGAATATCGAAAACGGATCTCAGAAAACCGGCTGGATCAACATGATTGTCTGGAGAAATATTCATGATACAGACAGGCATGTTATAAGCGATTGATGTGACGAGACCTGTGCCGCTCTTCGCGCGCGCGGTTATCGTTGTGCCCCCGGCATCCGGCTGTCTGGAGTTGTAGATGTTTACAGGTATTTGATTCGTGCGGGCAGGTTCAATAGTCCCAGGGTGCAGGATTTTTGCGCCAGAGAAGGTAAGCTCCGATGCCTCCTCAAAAGAAATATCGCTGACGGTGCGCGCCTCCGCGAAGATGTGTGGATCTGCCGTCATAATGCCATTGACATCTTTCCATATCTCGATGTTTGTGACATTAAGCGCGGCGCCGGCAAGCGCGGCTGTAAAGTCGGAGCCCTCAAATCCCAGGGTGGTGGTGGCCCCACCGCGCGTGGAACCGATAAATCCCTGTATTACAGGTATATGGCCGGATGCAACCAGCGGATGCACCTTTTCCCTGATGCCACTTAAAGTAAGCTCTTCCAGAGGCCTGGCCCTGGTAAATCTATCATCCGTAATAATGAGATCCCGCGCGTCCAGCCATCTGGCATTGATACCGTGGGCATGAAGAGCGGATGCGATTATAGTGGTCGCAATCAGCTCGCCATACGAGAGGATCCGGTCCTGACTGCGCGGCGTAAGCTCCCGCAGTACAGATATGCCTCCGAGCAATCCCCGGAGTTCCTCGAAATATCTCTCAAGGGTTGTCCGGGTGTCGCAATCTTCAAAATCAGATATGAGGCCACTCGCCATATCAAAGTGGTATCTGCGGATTTCATCAAGACGCGAGAGGGCTTTATTATCCATTCCATCCGCCGAGAGCCGCGCGATATCCAGCAGTTTTCGGGTTGTCTTTCCCATGGCGGAGTTGACCACTACAGGATGTTGCTCAAGCCGGGAACCTATGATTTTCACAACCCTCTCAACAGAGGGGATATCCTCAATAGAGGTGCCCCCGAATTTCATCACGATCATGCTTTTTTCTCCACTCGCTCTTCAGCAAACAGGTCATAATCATCTGCCGAAACAATCCGGCATTCCACAATATCGCCAGTCGCCTTTTCATCCGCCTTCACATAGGTAATGCCATCTATATCAGGCGCCTGCCTTCTCGCCCTTCCGATATAGTCATATTCCTGAAGATCAGACTTATCTTCAATGACTATTTCCATTGTAGAGCCGATAAGTGCCTGATTAATCTCGCGGGAGATCAGGGTCTGCTCTTCCATGATTATCTTCCGCCTGAGCTTTTTTGCACTCTCCCGGATATGACCGGGGAGAGCGTCCGCCCCTGTTCCCTCCTCCCTCGAATATTCAAAGACTCCCACATGATCAAATCTTGTTTCTCTTACAAACGCGAGGAGCCTTTCAAACCTCTCCTGCGTCTCTCCGGGAAATCCCACAATCAGTGATGTTCTCAGTGCCACGCCGGGAATAATCCTTCTGGCGCTCGATATAACATTTTTTATAAGCTCGCAGTCGCCTTTTCTGTTCATTAAACTAAGGATACTATCATCAATGTGCTGCACGGGGATGTCGATATAGTTGCATATTTTTTCGACGTCGCGGATGGTCCGGAACAGTTCGTCATCCAGATTCGCCGGATATGTGTAGAGCAGCCTGATCCACCTGATGCCATCAATCAGGGCAATCTCCCTCAACAAGGAGCTCAATCCGGATGTATAACCAAGGTCTTTTCCGTAAAGAGTAGTTTCCTGGGCCGTTACGATGATCTCTTTAACGCCCCCCTGGGCAAGCGTTTCGGTCTCACGCAGTATGTCATCCACAGGCCTGCTTCTGAATTTCCCCCGGATGGCCGGTATCACACAGTAAGAACAGTGGTTGGAACATCCCTCCGCGATTTTCAGATACGCGGTGTGCGGTGGCGTCAATAACAGACGCGAATGGGAAGAGTTCATAAGAAAATCGGGTTTCCCTGTGAAGGAACGCTGCTTCGATAGCTCTCCGCCTTGCAGAGATGCGACGAGATCGACAATGCGGGGAATCATACCTGTTCCCAGGAAAAGATCAACCTCCGGAATCTCTTTTTCGAGCATATCTCCATATCTCTGAGGCAGGCAACCCGCAACTATCAGATATCGGCACAGCCCCGTCCTTTTCAGCTCCGCCATGCGGAGGATTTCATCAATCGATTCTTCCTTTGCCGGAAGGATAAAGGCGCAGGTATTGATAATTATAGTGTCTGCATCTTCAGGAAGATACACAAACTCACAACCGCTTTCAATCAGGGCGGCGGCCATCACTTCTGAATCTATGAGGTTTTTGGGACATCCCAGGCTGATGATGTGGATTTTGTTTTTCAATTTATCTGGGAAGTTTTCCGGCTAATACCTTGCGGGGTTTGGAGCCGTCTGATGGGCCTACTACACCTTCCGCCTCCATTGTTTCAACAATGCGGGCGGCCCTGTTATACCCTATTTTCAGATATCGTTGAACAAGTGAGATGGAGGCCTGTCCCAGATCGGTAACCAGTTCAACGGCTTCGTCGTATTTTTCATCGAATTCTTCTCCCGTATTTGTCCCTTCATGTGGTTCCGGATTATAGCTTGAGATGGATTCATCGTATGAAGGTTTTCCCTGTTTCGTAATAAAGCCTACAATCTTTGAAATGTCTCCGTCAGAGACAAAGGCTCCGTGAATGCGCACAAGTTTAGATGTGCCCGGTGGAACAAACAGCATGTCTCCTTCGCCAAGGAGTTTCTCGGCGCCCAGCTGATCGAGTATCGTTCTCGAATCAACCTTTGACGATACCTGAAATGATATACGCGTGGGGAAATTGGCCTTTATAATACCGGTAATAACATCAACGGAGGGCCTCTGTGTTGCCAGGATGAGATGTATCCCGGCGGCCCGCGCCATCTGCGCGAGTCTGGCAAGTGATGTTTCAACGTTTCTCTGGGCCACCATCATCAGGTCCGCCAGTTCATCTATAATAATAATTATGTAGGGTAATTTCTCAGGCGCCACTCCGGTTTCCGTCACGGAATCCGGGGCAGAGAATCCCAGCAGCTGTTTTTTGGCCCTGATTTGTTCCTTTTCTACCACCCGGTTGTATCGTTCTATGCTCTTCACTCCCATGCCGGCTATCACGGCATACCGTCTTTCCATTTCATCTACAGACCATTGCAGCGCCTTTGACGCATCCTTGGGGTTGACTACCACCGGGTGAAGGAGATGGGGAAGCCCCTCATATCCTGAGAGTTCGAGCCTTTTCGGGTCAATCATTATAAACTTTACTTCGTCAGGTGGTGCCTTGAACAAAATACTGCATATCATGGCATTGAGAGATACGCTCTTACCCGAACCGGTTGTTCCCGCGATAAGAAGATGAGGCATGCTGGTAAGATCGGCTATCACCGTTCTCCCCGAAATATTCTTTCCGAGCGCGATAGGCAGTTTGTGCTTGGATTCCAGGAACTCCTCGCTGTCGAGAACATCCCTGAGATATACCGACTCTCTCTCCTGATTGGGGATTTCAATGCCGATCGCCGCCTTGCCGGGAATGGGCGCCAGTATTCTGATGCTCTGCGCCTTCAATGCCAGGGCCAGGTCATCGGAGAGGTTGGTTATCTTATTGATCTTTACGCCGGCCGCCGGCTGGAGTTCGTACATGGTAACAACGGGTCCCGGCTTAACTTCGGTGACGCTCCCTTCCACCCCAAAATCGGCCAGCTTTTTCTCAAGGATACGGGAATTCATGATGAGACTTTCTCTCTTCATTCGCGTATTTTTAATCTCAACCTTGTCAAGAAGTGTCAGGGAAGGAAGCATGTATGTTCCATCCAGCTTCAGAAATTCGAAGGCAGCCTGCTCGTCCTTTCTGGTCTCTTCAATATGACCAGTCTCATCGGAGATAACCGGAATATTTCCTGACACCCTGACCTTCCTCTGTTTTGTGGCAACGTTTCTCCTCCTCAGTCTTCCCATCGCGACTACCGTAAGGGTCTTGAACCTCAGCAGTGTGTTAGACAGTAATATTGTCAGTTTTCTCACGAATGCCACAAGAGAAACATCAAGCGTAACCATCAAGGATATCAGGAGGATAACTATCAGAACAATGTTGGCCCCGAGATGGTTCAGGTAGGAATACAACACCCTCAATGAGAACTTTCCAAGAAGGCCGCCCGCGTTGAGATCCACACCGGAAAAGGGGATAGCCCCATATTTTTCAGCCAGAAGCGCTGAAATGGCAAACACCAGGCCAACAAAACCGGAGATAAGAGAAAATGACATCCTGAACTTTTGGCCAAGGAACAGCTTGAATGAAAACAGGACAAGCAACACAGAAAAAAGATAGGATGTAATGCCGAAGATTTTGAGCATGCTATCGGAGAGATAAGAGCCAACGAGGCCTCCGTAGTTGGCTACCGTTACCTTACCGGCCACATAGTGTGTGAGGGAAGGATCATTGGGGTTATAGGAAAAGAGACACAGAAATACAAGAGCGGCAAGGGCGAGCGATACGACACCTGTTATCTCCCTCAGCCTTCTGTTTTCTCTGCCTGTGTCTTTCTTGCTCAAATCCGACCTCCCTGCTGATTTGTAAGACTAATTTAAATTACCCTGATAATCAACATAGAAATTCCAAGAATCCAGCAGTACCAGGCAAATATACTCAACCGGTGTTTCCTGATAATGAAGAGCAGAAGCCTCAGCGAAAGAAATCCGGTTACTGCGGCGGCGATCATGCCTGCGAGATATGCCGCGATATCACTCGAGGGTATCATCCCCATATATCTTGACTCAAGCACAACTGCACCCAGTATTGCGGGGATAGAGAGCAGGAATGAAAATCTGGCCGCTGTTTGGCCATCCAGGCCTCTGAAGATGCCAACAGCTATCGTGGAGCCGGACCTTGATATTCCAGGGATCAGCGAAATTCCCTGGATAATTCCGATCACAACGCTGTCGAGTATATTCATGTCCTTTTCCACCCTTTTGCCCTGAAACCTGTCGGACATAAACAGCAGGGCCCCGGTGATAAGCAGCATATAAGAAACCGTCGTTGCCGATGTGAAAAGATGATGTATCCTCTCCTCAAATGACAGACCTATAATCCCTGTAAATACCGTCCCTGTAATGATATAGAGGGCCATTTTTCTCCCGGCCCGCACCTGCATGCCTTCACAATCCTTCTTGAAATAACGGCGCGATAAGATGGGCAGAAGGGACATTATGATATGCAGGATTTCTTTTCTCAGAAAGACCAGTACAGCCAGAAGAGTTCCGAAATGCAGTATAACATCAAACACCACCCCCGGCTGCTGAAACCCTGATATTAAACTTTGAGCTATTACGAGATGGCCGGAACTGCTTACAGGAAGAAATTCTGTCACCCCCTGTATTATGCCAAGCAGTATTGCGTCCCAGAGATTCAAAGATTGTTCCTTTCATGTCGTTAAAGGGTAATACTGGTAATCCCGACAAAGCGGGACACGAGCAACTAACACTCCAGATTTTTCTACTCAATAATCCAAACGAAGTCAATGAAGAATATATAATCGAATACTGAAATAATCACAAATAATTCATTGACAGTAATACGTTTCAGCAATACAATTCACGCACTATTTCATAAAGAAACTGCGAGGAGAGACAAATGGTTAACAAGGTTATACTGATTGGAAGACTGGGCGGGGATCCGGAGGTAAGATACACCCAGGATGGTAACATGGTAACCACTTTTAACCTGGCCACTGATGAACAGTGGAAGGACAAGGATGGGGAAAAGGTCCAGAAAACAGAGTGGCACAGGATAGTCACTTTCAGAAAGCTGGCAGAGATTTGCGGCAACTACCTTGCCAAGGGAAGGCTGGTGTATGTGGAGGGCAAGCTGCAAACAAGGAACTGGGATGACAAGGATGGCAACAAGCGTTACACCACGGAAATAGTTGCCTCAAACATGCAGATGCTGGAACGGAAGGAGCAGGGTGCCTATCAATCTGGAGGACAGGGTAATGGAATCTCGGCCCCGGCGGGATCGGGTATACCTGAAGACGATGTTCCCTTTTAACGGGCTGCCACTTTGCAACCGCTGTTGAGGGGTGGTTTATCTGTAACCGTTCACGGTTTATCCAAGCGTGTCGGGATTCGTGGTTGAAAAAGCAAAGATTGGAAAACTGTGAACCGACAACCGTCAGCGGTTGTGCTTATTTCTTGTCGTTATCTATCCTGTCGGGATCATCGGTGTTTTCCACCTCGTCGTCATGGAAAGATTTCTTGAAATTCTTGATACCCTTGCCGATGGCGCCACCTATTTCAGGAAGCTTTCCCGCACCAAAGATAATGAGAATAATAACCAGTATAATCAATAACTCCGGTATGCCTATTCCGAACATGCTCAATTCTCCTCTTGATACAGGGAACCTGATCCCTGTCTTTCAGTTTTTCTGAAGTCGACACGGGGTACTGCTTTTCAATGGTATCCGGACAGTAGGTTATAGGGATGTCCTTGTCAATACCTGTTTTACACACCTACACTGTTTCATATTCCCGCCGGCAGTGTCAGATGTACAACCTCTCCGCGCTCTCCTATAACGCCGAGCGATTTTCCCCGAAAACTGATATCCACGCCACCGGCATTGCCTATTATCAGATCGAATTTTTCCGATGACTTTTCTACCATCCGCTCACCGGGCCGTAATGTGACCTCAAATGACGGCCTATCATCTATTATTATGCGGATCCAGGTTAATTCTGAGGCTTTTATTGCCAGTTTGTATGGTCCATCTTCAACTGTTTTGGGCGCGTCGGGGACCGCGTTTTTCTTCGGCTGCTCTATAGTGGCTTTAGCGAGGACTACCTCTTCAACCACTTGACCTGTGTCCATCGAGGTGTTTATTTCAGGAATGTCTGTTGAAGGTGTGACCGGTGGTGTTTTGTTGTCTTCCTCGACGATAACGCCAGAGCTGTCAGGCCCCGGTGCAGGGGCATTCACAGATAGATCCCGCTTCTCTCCGGCACTCTCAACTTTTGCAACAGGGGCAGGCGCTTTAATTTCCTGATCGCCGTTTTTACTCCATTGATAGAGGAAGAAAAAACAAGTGAGCACTACCGCACATGATGCAATCACAAGCCAAACCCAGCGGGTTGAGGGTTTTTGATTCTCTGCAAGCTTTTTTAATATCTCATTCCGGCTTTCATCGGGCTCAAGACCTTTCAGATAATGGTCGTAGAGCGAAAGAATATCTTTACTGTTAAGGTCGATCATCCCGGCGTACGCACGGATAAAGGACCTGGCATATATCGGTTCCGGCAGCAGTTCAAATCGCTGCCCTTCGATAGCCTGAAGGTTTGCAGAACTCACTCTCGTGGAGGAAGAGATATCCCCTAAGGTAAGCCCCGCATTTTCCCTGATTGCCCTCAGATCTAAACAGGGGGGGTCCGAACTGACATTAACATCATCCGAATCGATGTCATTATCGATGTAATTTATTTTCTCATCCATAACATCTGACGCCCCAGTTCCTCGAAAATAGTTGTAACCAGTACCATTAATCCAAAGTGGAAGCAACAGAATTTGTATCAGATCTGTCGCAAAACCGGGTTGCGGAAGAACTGCGACGAAAGGGCCTTGGCAGGGTGTGTCTGACCACATCATCAATTA
>CAZINZ010000075.1:0-7595 GCA_964540715.1 uncultured Syntrophaceae bacterium
GTTCAAATCGGGCAAAATAAAAGTCCTGCCACATGTTTAAAAGTTTCTCGGCCACAAGAAAACAAGCCAGCAGGAATATCGTTCCAGCCAGCAGGGCCGTTTGATGATTAAGTATCACATTATCCACAAGATATCTGTATATAAGAGGTGGGGGAAATTCAAGCAGGGAGGTGAGCAGGATAAGGAAAGCACCCAACAGACCTTCACGCCAGTGCCGCTTTATAAATGGACGCAGATTGTTGAAACCGGTATTGATTCCGGAATATCTGTTGTCTCCAGCAATACGATCCCCGGGCAGTTTCCGGGAAAAACCCTGTTTTAAATAAGTAAACCAGTTATTCATGTATTTAGATTTCTTATAACCGCTCACGGATTCAGGGCGCTGTCTATCTCATCCCAGAATGATCCTGTCAGGCTGATATGCAGCATGAATGATGGTATTGCCTTCACCAGAGCGCAGATGCTCTCGAATCTCTTCAGACGCTGAATTCGCAGACCTTCGCCGGTATCTCCCAACTCCAATGACAAAAAGGCTGCTTGTTGGCAGGTTTCAACCAGCATGCAGGCAGAATGTCCATTTATTATGGGCTCGACTCGATCTCTTGGCGCCTGGGCCAAAAAAAACAGTCCCTTCAGTGGGACAGAATGGCTGACCTCCCAGCTTCCGCCGGGCCCTCTGGACCCAAACCTGCTCCAGGTCGGCCAGGGGTGTGCCCAATATTGTCCCTGATTATCGCATACCACCAGGGCCGTATCATCAGACAGACAACGCCAGCAGGACGGAAGGCGATTACTCGCCGTGGTCTTACCAATCCCGGATATTCCTGTCATAATTACACCCGAGCCATCCTTCTCCACCAAAGCGCCGTGAATGAATAAACCACCACCGGACTGGATATCCCGGCAGACAGGTTTCATGGCCAGAGCAAATACGGCGCCGGCGGAATAATTCACATCGCCCAGCAGGGGAACGCAGATTTCGAGTTCTTCAGTTGTCGCAAGTGTTAAGTCCCCTTTCTTGTCATGAGTTTTGACAGACAACCTGCGACAAGGGCCTTTGAAATATGTCAACTGAAAGATCTCTTTCAAACGGGAAACAATGATCCACGCCTTCTTGTCTTTGCCGACAATCTGCCAGTCGTTGCCATCGGCCAAAATAAAAACATTGTCACTACCGGACATCTTCAGCCTCTCCTTTTCTGGTCTATCACTTGATCTCACTGTTTGCTTTCTTGTGGCCAAAATCCTGTTTGATCTGATCAAAATATTCTATCACCGATGTGCAATTAGCCGAGTTAAATATTTCAGGATCGGAATAGATTGTATAGGTCTCTAAAAAGGGAAATGCCCGGCACACAAGGGGACGGGCAGGATATATGCCACATCCTTTCACCTTTGTGTCATAAAACATACAGGGCAGGGTCTTTTTTATCCCGCGTACAGGAAATGAATATGGCAGGGCCCGGATACGTTCCTTTGAAAGTGCCACCGTATATTCTTCCAGCATCTCATTTATGCTGATTTTCAAATGTGTTGCTATTCTTTCAATATCATAACGATCCAAGTCCAAAACAGGAGAACCTTCGCAGCATTCCCCGCATCGGTGACATTGAAAATGTTGCTGACATTTCATCAACCACTGTTGCCATCCCAGACGGGGATTCTTTTCAGGCAGCCGAATTCCATCCGGAAGATTCGACGTTTCCCTGAATCTTTTTACCGCAGAAAGACTGCAAAAAGCGGCGGGAAACCAGTGAGGGGTTGAATAACTTTTCAACTCTCCGGCATAAGGCAGATCAACAGCAATGCCGTTGAGCAGATACATTATGGGAGATATCAACTCAATGGTTATCTGACCTGCGTCATATAATCTGAAAACTGCATCAGCCGTCTTTTTTGATACTCCAGGAGCTAAAAGCAGGTTTTCATCCCAGTAACACCCGCCTTCAGGATCTTTTCCAAACTTTCGGGTCAAATCTCCACCCGTGACCCACCGGTGTTCCTGGATAAACTGGTTTATATCAAGGTACAGATCTGTCATATTTTATTACCTAAACCCAAAACAGCATTGATCTTTTCCCAGAATCGTCCGGTAGCGCCGACGTCTAGGACAAATGATGGTACTGACCTTGCGAGGGCGCATGCATTTTCGAACCGCATCAAACGCCTGTTCATCAACATCTTCTTTTCAGTCCCGGGAAGCTCCAGCCATCCGGGCGCTGCCCGTCTGTCGATTTCAACAAACATGCCCACAGCCTCTTTTGGGTCTATGGGTATGATACGGTCTTTTCGAGACTTCGTCAGAAAAAAAATCCCCATCAGGGGAACCGCGTGATTTACGTTCCATGTCTCTTTTGATTCGGTAAGGCCAAAATTGTACCAGGTCGGCCAGGGATGCGCCCAATACCGGCCCCGGGTATCCGGCGCCACGCGCGTTTCATCATCGCACAGCGACTTCCAGGGAGAAGGAAATCGGTTGCTCACCGTTGTCTTTCCAACCCCGGATGATCCCGGCAAGATCACACCAACCCCGTCCCTCTCCGCCAGGGCGGAGTGAACAAACAATCCGCCACGCTCCTGGATATCCTGGAATATGGGCTGCAACAATTGAACAGATATTTCTCTCAGCGTAAGTTCATCAATAGAAGGGACAAAGACCTCAACATCTCCGGAAGTTAATTTTCTACAGCCTGACCTGTTACCGGTTATTACCGACAACCTGCGGCGAGGGCCTTCAAGAGGACTCAACTGCATGATTTCCTCAAGCCTTGTGACTATGGCTGCCGCCGTTTTATCACCGGCTAAGATTTGCCATGGAATGCCATCCCTTAACAAAAGCATATGCGCCCGATTTTAATTAATCACATGTTATAGAATTGAAATCAGGAAACAACATTGTGTTTTCCCGTACTAAGGCAATCTCTCCACGTACGCGGGCCTGATCAAGCCAGACGCTTCCATCACTAACTGGAACCAGCAATACTATGGTGTTTTACCCTTGGAACAGACACCAGAGGCCTTACTGCCCTTGGCGCAAGCTGAAGGACTTGCTCCACCGGCCTTCGTGCCCTTGGAACAAACAATCTGGCCTTTTCCCTTACTACAGACTGCACCCGCACCCTTGGCTAAATTTCCCAGATTAATCACCACAGGCGCTTCATATTTCGGTCTTGTTTCTGCCATGTCCTTTACCCCCTTGCTTAGAATTTATCGTGACTGCCCCTAAAATTTTGTCTGGTTTTTAAAAAATGGTTGATCCAGTATACCCCAGAGCCTGTTGTCGGGGAAAAGCCCCTCTTTATATGCCTCATCGCAGAACCAGAACGGCGACCACAGAGTCTTACTGGTGTAATAATTCTGGGCGACACACCTTCCCAGGCATGACTTTCTTAAAATGCAATGCTTGCACACCCCTTCGAGATTCGCGGGAAGCCCTTCTCTTAACGATTTAAGAATCACAGACTCCCCCCACACTTCATCCAGATTGTCTTTTCCCACTTTGCCGAATACCAGCTCTTTTATATGCTCTCCGATACCGCATAACGCATAATGGCCGCTGGCTATCACCCCAATAATATTAAGAATAGCACATTCTCCACAACCATATTTTGCGATTCGGCTCAAAGAACGGAAGGCATTCGGGTAGTCGAAATACAGTTCCAGATCAGTAGTTTTCGCTATCACCTCTTCTGTATAATGGCCCAACCTGATAAGATGCTCGACAGAAAGTGACTCTCCTTCTTTGATAAAGCTCTCTCCGCGCGCTGTTGGCTGAACAATATTGAATTTAACCGACGATGCCCCCAAATCCTCAGCCATTCTTATTACATCTTCAATCTGATCTGTGTTTCTGCGTGTGAGAGACATGATAATTTCGGTTTCTATCCCCGCATTAACCAGATTCCTGACCGCCTGTTTGGACTGTTCAAAGCAGCCGGCAACGCCACGCATCCACTCGTGCGTTTCCGCATCTGATCCATCTATGCTCACCGATACAGAACTGTGAGGCGCTTTGCCTATTTCTTTAGCAGTCTCCCGGGTGCAGAGCACCCCGTTTGTCTCTATAGCCAGCCCGATATCTTCGTCCCTTACAATCTCCAGGAGATCTGTAAACCTGGGATGCATCAACGGTTCTCCACCCGTGAGCTTGACAGACTGAAGACCGAGGGGCTTCGCTTCTGTGATAGCCCTCTGGAAGAGATCTACAGGAAGTGTCGGAAGTTTGACTTTCTCGTCAAATCTGGGGGCCAGCCAGCAGTGTCTGCATTTTAGATTGCACCCTTCGGTCAGATAGAAATAAATCGATGTTAATTTGGGCAAATTCTCCCCCATGCTCAAGGAATTTTTCCTCCATCAGTTAAGAATTTCCTGAGACATGAATCAGGATTCGGATGATCCACTTCCCGGGTTAAACTAAAGCCTGTCCCTGGGCAATCACCGGTACAATATGGCAGATATGGACAATCCCGGCAAAACTCAAACCCGGCAAGGGATATGTCCTGCCGCAGTCGCATATTGCCAAGGATGTGGTTATTCAGCCATACATCCTTAAGCGAATCCCTGTTGATTCTGCCAAGTTCCAGATGTGTCAACATGCAGCAAGGGGTGATCGTTCCATCCGCACGCACGTTTAATTTTGCAAAGAAACAGCCGCAACCGGTGAGATGGCCACCTCCGGTCCATGGAGGGTCTTTCTGAAGCATGGCCTCTTCCATCTTTCTCCAGCCCTTAGCATCCGCAAGGGGGCCGGCTGTGGCAGAAATTCGTCCATCATACTCGTCATCCAGATCAAGCAGGGCCCTCATAGCCTCCTGCCGGTCTTCCACAGTCAAAAGCACATCATTAGCATCAACACGACAAGATCCCATATAGTCGACGGAGTTGGTGGAAAACCCCGGCAGTCCCAAATCATCCAAAAGAAAACGGGCCACGTTTTTCAGATCTCCGACATTGTGGCGATGTATGGTAACCCTGGCAGAAACCGGTACACCGTGACGCTGGAGGGTTTCTATGCCTTGAATTGCTTTTACAAAAGAACCTTTTCCCCTGAAGACGTCATGGGTTTCCGGAGATGAGCCGTCCACCGAGACCTGTACTAAGTCGCAGCGTCCTGTACTGGCGATAAAGGCTGCGGTGTCGTCGTTGATAAGTGTGCCATTGGAAAGAATAGAAAAGCGCATCCGGTTGCGAACAATACCCGCAAGCAACTCGGTCAAATCCTTACGTATGAAAGGCTCCCCGCCCTGAACAGTTACCTCCATTACGGCACACCGGCCCAATTCGTCAAAGAACTTCAGCCACTCCTCCGCAGACAGTTCATGATATTGCACAGCCGGATTATCGTAATAATAACAGTAGCGGCATCGCAGGTTGCAGCGCGAGGTAATCTCAACATCTACACTGCGTGGTGTACGCATGATCTTTAATGCGGGCGTCTTCAACATGCCACTGGATTGTCTAATCACTGGCCGATGTCTCCAACCTCATAACCTACAAAACCGCGTCCTGCCAGATCTTCAACGAATGCTTGTATGTCCTTGTATGCGGCATCCGGCACATCTCCAAAGCAGTCCCGGACTTTTGTCACGATCTCCTCAAGGCTGGTGCGTCCATCCATCAGTTTCCATACGGCAACACCAACAGGATTGATGCCGACAGCATCGGAGGTATCAGGGTTAAACAGTATGGCCCAATCGTCGAATTCTTCTCGAAGGGCTACAAAAGAATTAACAACAGGCCTTTTGTTTTCAATCATGCCTTTACTCCTGAATTTGTTATTTTTCGTTTCTTAATTTCGAACATTTTAGCTTCAATCCGTTTTTTTTGATATAGCACATATTCCGTAATATATCAATTTCCCCTTTATCATTCTTCAATCTACCGCAAGGTTCGTGCCGCAATTGATTATTTTGACGTATATTTCTGTTAATTAAAGATATAAGACGTTTCGGATTTCAATTCGCCCTGCATTTCCTCGAAACATGGTGTAATAAAAGTTGTCGATTGTGAAATTATTTTACAGTAAATGTCTCGCGCAAGGCGCAAAACTCGCAAAGATAAGAGTATATTAGGGCGCACAATTTCTGACGGGATCAACCCCGCTTTCTGCGGGGCAGACATGGATGGATAAGATTATTTTATTCTGAACATTCTGTCAAAGGGGTCAAATGAAAAACATCTTATTGACTAAATTCATAATTTAGCTTAAAAGTCAAGCAATATTGAAATTAGAGCCTGGTAAAAAGGTTTAAATATGAACGACCGTTTCTCAAAAATAATAGCCTATAAAGGGTCCAGCATGAAGCCTTTCCTGAAGACTTCTGATATACTCTATGTCTCTCATTACAAAGGGAACACTATTAGATGCGGAGATATTATCGCATTTTATCCCCCGGACAGCAACGACATTATTATTCATAGGATTACTTCCATTTCTAATCAAGGCATCAGAACCAGGGGCGACAATAATAACCATATCGATTGCTGGAACCTCAACGCCGATCATATTATTGGACGCGTGGTTCGGACGAAACGTGGGAACCGGCTGAGGACAGTACACGGGGGGTTGCAGGGTCATTCATATGCGCTTGCAGTCAGATTCGTCTGCTTTATAGACTCGATGATATCTTACTTTCTCCGTCCTCTTTATCACCGCTTGGCTCAATTAGAATTGTTTAAACGGTGGTTACCGGCCCGAATGCGTATGCAAGTGCTTTCTTTTACCAGACGTGATGGAATGGAATTTCACCTTCTCATGGCAGGACGCGTAATTGGCCGTCTATTGCCAGGGAGAAACCAGTGGACTATCCAACGGCCCTTTCGTCTTTTTGTTGACGAGGCATCTCTCCCTCGGACAGATACATTTAACCGGTAATGAAGATTTTCTCGAGTGATCTCTATTGAACAAAGGATATTAGCTTGTTCCGCTGAGCTGAAGGGGGATTTGCATCAACAGCAGAGCCTCCATCGTCTCATGTCTCAGGGTATAGATGTTGCCCATCTGATCAATATGGCTATTGATGAGGGCCTGATCGGTATTCTGTACAAGAATATAGTGAAATCGGGTGAGCTGAAAAACCTCAACGACGAACAAATTGAATGCATCCGATTCCTTTATCACCGGAACACGTTTTTCAACCTGAAACTCATTCACGATTTTAAAAAGGTTCTCCATCAACTCAATCAAAACAGAATAAGGGTTGTTCTCTTGAAAGGAATCAGTCTCTTGAATCAGGTCTATGATGATATTGGCCTGCGACCGATGATGGACATTGATCTATGGATACCAAACGAAGATTATCTTGAGCTGATCAAAATTCTTACCATTCAGGGCTACCAGAGAGGAACTGTTTATCCGAACACCTTTATGAGAGGGCCGACCACCATCGATCTTCATTCCCACATTCTCGGGGCTGAACGTATTAAGGCCCGGGAGCTTCTTTTTTCACAGAACCAGAGTCATTTCTATAATAATGCCCACAGCATAGATTTTGAGGGCGAGGAGGCCCTGTGTTTAAATAAATATGACCAGGTTATATACCTGAGTCTACATGCACTCAAGCATAATGTTGACAGGTTGATCTGGTTGGTCGATA
>CAZINZ010000076.1:0-7579 GCA_964540715.1 uncultured Syntrophaceae bacterium
GTGGGGCACAGAGGCCCCACGCTACATAAGAAGTTACTTTCCATTATAATGCCGCCTTTTGCGAGTTCATCAATCATTACTTCTTTTTATTTTTCATGGCCTCCTGGAGTTTGGCCCCGAGAGAGCCCAGTCCCACTGGCGCGTCATCATCCTGATAGACCACCACGTCTTCCCTGCTGTTCCGGGTACCGTCGAAATATTCACCCAGAACTCCCCGGCTGTGCACGTCTTCGTGACAGTAGGCGCAAAGATTTTCCCAGTTACTGCCGTCCGGAGGATTGTTGTGGTGGTTGCCGTCCTTGTGATGAACGGTCAGGACATGTCTGTTGGTATGATCAAATTCCCTGCCGCACCGCGCGCATACCAGGCCGTGCATCACGAGTGACCTTTCCCTGTAGTCTTCTCCCACCGGCTTTTTCATATTCTCTTTCATTTCCCGCACAACGTCACCGACTGACTTCTGCTCCTTCGGCGCGTCCTTTTTGACACTCGATCTTATGCGCCCTGCCCTGTTGTCAAATGAAATCTTCGCCAATGCCTTCATCCCTCCTTTTTCAGTCCATCAAAAAAATCTGTATATGATAATCTGCCTATAGACAAGGAAAAAACGGGGACGTCGGATACAGGAAACCAAATACAAGACATCGTTCGAAATGACATTTTTTGATTCACTCGATATCATCCCCGGTGTTTGTAATAATTTTTCTTTGCGATTTCGGCGCGGAAGATATAAGTGGGTTCATTCGGAGAATAACACAGATGAATAATCCTTCGTTACAAAATAACGCGGAAAAGGATCCTGTTGAAAACGGGACAACGTTGAGCGCACAGCTTGCTCCAATTGTTTTCCTTACGGCGATCTTTTTCCTTAATTTTCTCGCCAGGATTATCCTTTCGCCCCTGACCCCGGCCATCGAAAATGACATGGGTCTCAGTCATGGTGAGGTCGGGTCTTTCTTTCTGTTTATCACAATCGGCTACTTTATCTCGCTGGCCGGATCCGGCATTATTTACTCCCGCATCTCCCACAGACTGACCATAACTGTTTCCTCCGTTGCGACAGGCTTTGTCCTGGTGTTCAGTGCCTGCATCGCCGATAGCGCGTGGGCTATCAGCGCGTGTGTATTTGTTCTGGGACTCGTCTCCGGGTTCTATTTCCCCTCTGGTATGGCGACCATCACACATCTTGTTAATCCGCGCCATTGGGGAAGTGCGATTGCCGTTCATGAACTGGCCCCGAATCTGGGCTTTGTGATGGCGCCACTTGTGGCAGAGGTTCTTATGATATGGTTTTCATGGCGTGGAGTTATGGCAGCGATCGGTTTTGCATCCCTCCTGACCGGGGTTTTCTTTATATTGTTCGGACGCGGCGGGGAATTTACAGGTGAGAGACCGAATTTCGATTCAATCAGATCTCTCCTGCGGAGACAGTCCTTCTGGGTTATGGCTGTATTGTTCAGCCTTGGTATAAGCAGCACAGTTGGCATATATTCCATGCTTCCCCTGTATCTCGTCGCGGACCACGGGATATTCAGGGTTCAGGCAAATACTATCGTCGCAATTTCGAGGGTTTCAACGCTGTTCATAGTTTTTTTCGCGGGGTGGGCCTCGGACCGTTTCGGCGCTGCGAGGATAATAAATATTGTCTTCTTTCTCACCGGGATTATGACTGTTCTTATCGGTCTCGCAAATACATCATGGATAATACTGATTGTTCTTCTTCAGCCGATCTTCGCCGTTTGTTTCTTCCCCGTAGGATTTGCCCTGCTCTTGTCGATTGTTCCCCCTCAGGACAGGGCGCTGGCAGTATCACTTGCCCTGCCTGTCAGTTTTATGATCGGGGCTGGTTTCGTTCCGATGGGCATAGGCTTCATGGGAGACGCGAGACAGTTTGAACTCGCTTTTATCATCCTCGGAATAGTCATATTCTCCGGCAGCATTCTTCTTGGATTTGTCAGATTACGGGATCAGACCGGAAAGGTATTATGAAAGGGGAAGACGTTCACGAATCTTCGAAAATATTTCGTTAATCTTGATATTTTGGCAAACTTCCTATAAAAAATGGATTACGTCATAGAGTAAGAACATTCCCGTTCCCATATTATTAACATGGCAGAATCGGAGGAAAGATATATGAAAAGAAACGAAACTGCACTGAAGGAACACCACCAGTTTCAAGACTTTCTTTACTGGAACGCGGTCGCAGCCGTTCCCATCGTTACTGCATGTATAGCCCTGTTCAGGATTTCTATCGTCTGTTTTTTCGTCTATATACTGATATGCGTTGCTGCCCTCCTTATGTTGTACAAATTCTTCTGCACGCATTGTCCGCACTACATCCATGGCGGGATTTCCACGAAATGCATGTTTTTCTGGGGAGTTCCGAAGATATTTCCTCCCCGTCCGGGACCATTGAACTTCCTTGAAAAGTCCCTTTCGATAGTGGCGCCAGCTATCGTCGTACTCTTCCCTCTCTATTGGCTGATAAAAACGCCCGGACTCCTGGTGATTTTCGTCCTTTCCACGACGGTCCTTTTTGCAACGGTAAGAAGATATGAATGCCACCGATGCGTTTATTTCGAATGCCCGTCAAATTGCGCCCAAACAAATGAATGACCGGTCAGGGCAAGAAGATGCTGTCAGGAAATAAGAGGGGATATATGGACGAGGAATTTTCTGCGGGAGCGATAATCTTCAGGTGTGGAAACGGCAAGAAGGAGTTTCTCCTTATCTACAGTAAAAGAAACAATATATGGGGTTTCCCGAAGGGACACATAGAGTATGGCGAGGGAGAAAAAGACGCGGCCCTGAGGGAAATCAGGGAAGAAACGGGCCTTACAAGACTTCGATTTATCAGCGACTTCAGGGAGAAGGATATATACCCGGCAATCAGCACGAGTCGAAAATTCATAGGCAGAGAAATCATTAAGCACTCCACATATTTTCTGTGCGAGACAGATGAGGAAGAGGTAACAGTGGACGGAAAGGAAATTTCCAAATTCAGCTGGCTTCCGCTTTCGGAAGCTAAAGCACTCCTCTCCTTCGAAAGCCAGAAAATGCTGCTGGAGAGGGCATACAGTTTTCTCGAAAATGAAAACGCGGGATAAATGGGGGGAGTGATTATGGTTCATCATATCGAAGGGGGTTACGCAAACACCTGGCTCATCGAGGGGAAAGAAGGCCTGGCAGCCGTTGATGCAGGCTCCAACCTGGCCGCGGAAATGATACAAAAGGTCATTGATGAAGATTACAACGGGAAGGCGGACGCTCTGAAGATTATAACTGCCACTCATTTTCATATTGACCACATCGGCGGAATCGCAAGACTGAAGGAATTGTTCCCGGAGGCGGAGATTAATTTTTTTTACATGGTGGAAAAATATATCTCAGGAGAGGAACGGATTGCGATTCCTCCATTTTCCAGATGGGTTATGGGGCTCGTGCTCGTTGTTACAAGGATAAAACACCAGTTTCGCAATTACTGCCAGAGTTTTGTCAGCAGAAAGGCGGGAATCCCCCTCCCCTTCCTCCGGAATTATACCCATATCGGATACAAGCCAAAATGCGAACTCAAAGAATCGCTTGACATACCGTTCCTTCCGGACTGGAGGCTGATCGCGACACCGGGCCACACCCCGGACAGCGTCAGTTTCTACAATGAGGAGTGCAAAATCCTTATTTCGGGAGATACGATCCTGAACATGGAGGGCACGGGAGAGTTGAACCGCTTCTGCTGTAGTGTCGCGGATATAGAAAATTCATTCAAAAAGCTCTCTTCCCTTTCCATAGAGACCATCTACCCGGGCCATGGCACCCCGATTGATGGCGTGAAAGATCCAATGGCAAAGGTAAAATTGATACACCCGTAAATCCCGACAAGTCGGGTTTGTCATTCCCATGTAGCGTTGCCCCTCCGTGGGCAACATCGCGACTGCGCGGGGCCACTGTCCGCACGATAAATTTCCTTCACTTTCGCAGTTTAATGATATAGAAAGCAGGGCGTGTTTACGCACTATGCGTGAAAAATTTATCAGTACAGGGAGTACGATGTGAATAAAGCGGAATTACTCAACAAAATCAGAACGTCCGGAAACAAGGCCTTGACTGAAAGTGAATCAAAACAATTGCTTGGTTCATACGGCGTACCGGTTGTCAGCGAAACGGTTGCCCTCAGTGAAGATGAGGCCGTGAAGGCCGCGCGAAAAACGGGATTTCCCGTGGTGCTTAAGGGACTCGGCGCCACGTTGCTTCACAAAACCGAGAGGGGCCTTGTGCATCTTAATCTCACTGATGAGAAGGCTGTCAGGAACGCAGCCACTCTGATCACCCGGGAGGCAGCCGATGAGCTTGAAGGATTCCTGGTACAGCCGCAGGTTCAGGGAAAAAGAGAGTTTGTAGCCGGTCTGTTCCGTGATAAGCAGTTCGGGCCTGTGGTCATGTTCGGCATCGGTGGCATATTTACCGAGGCGCTCTCCGATGTCACCTTTCGCCTCGCCCCTCTGACTGAAACCGACACGTCGGAAATGCTGGGTGAAATCAAGGCAAAATCGCTCCTGGGTGCTTTCAGGGGAGAAAAGGCGGCCAACCGGGACGAACTGACAAAGACGCTTATGGGTCTGTCGCGGATAGGCATGGAGATCCCTGAAATCTCGGAAATAGATATCAATCCCCTCGTAATTACATCCGGTGGCAGTGTAGTAGCCGTCGACGCGCTTATTGTGCCAGGTGAGAAACAGGTCGAAAAAAACACACGCCAGCCGGTACCCCCCAGCGTTATACACGATTTATTCTATCCAAAATCCATTGCATTTGTCGGCGCGTCAGGGGCCATAGGAAAATGGGGGCATATGCTTGTCGTAAATACGATAAGCGGCGGTTACAAGGGTGACATATATCTGGTGAATCCTAAAGGCGGAACCATAGCAGGTCGTCATGTCTACAAATCGGTTACCGAAATCCCGGGCGATGTTGATCTCGGAGTAGTTACAATACCGGCAAAAATGGTGCTGGACCTGATTCCTCAGTTTAAGGGAAAAGGCATCAAAAGCATGCTCCTCATCACTTCCGGATTTGGTGAGTCGGACGATGAGGGCAAGGCCATGGAAAAGAAACTCGCCATAGAGGCAAAGAAAGCGGGCATAGTCATCCTTGGCCCCAATACCATGGGCATCTGCAACCCGCACCGTGATTTTAACTGTGTCAGTACCGCTACAACACCCATGGCAGGTTCAACCGCCATCGTTTCCCAGTCCGGGAATCTGGGCGTCCAGCTTCTTACCTTCGCGGAAGAGCAGGGCATCGGAATCAGAGGTTTCTGCGGATCGGGGAACGAGGCCATGGTTACGATTGAAGACTTTATTGAAGGCCTTGAGCTCGATCCGCTCACAAGGATTATTATCCTCTACATCGAAAGCGTTAAGAACGGACGCCGGTTCTTTGAAGGAGCCAGACGAACAGGTCAGAAGAAACCTGTTATACTGCTGAAGGGGGGACAAAGCGGTGCCGGAAATCGCGCCGCGTCAAGTCACACAGGCGCGCTGTCTTCCGACTCTCGAGTATTTGACGCCGTGTGCAAACAGGCAGGTATAGTGAAGGTCGAACGATCAATGGAGCTTCTCGATCTCGCGGCCGCGTTTTCTTCTCTGCCTCTGCCAAAGGGAAACCGCGTAGCAATAGTTACACTTGGCGGCGGGTGGGGTGTTATAACCGCCGATATGTGCATGCGCGAAGGGCTCGATGTGCCGGAGCTGCCGGATAATATACTCAAGCGTATGGACGAAATCCTTCCACCTTACTGGAGCAGGTCTAATCCGGCCGACATTGTGGGTGAGCACGACAATACCATACCGCTAACGGTGATGGAGGAGTTCCTGAAGTGGGACGGATGCGATTCTGTTATAAATCTTGGCATGCTGGGAATGAGGATATTAGGAAAGAGGCTTGGTGAGTCAATACGTATGGCAGATCCCGGCTATTCTGATGAGTTCCTGATTCAGGCGGAAAATTTCCTCAACAGCCACGAGAAAGAGTATATCGATCGCGTGGCACAGATGATGGAAAAATATAAAAAGCCCATACTCGGTGTAAGTCTTATCGAGGATGAAGAACACCATACCGTGTATAGTGTTGAAAACTGCACCTTCAAAAGCGTATTCTATGCAAACCCGGAAAGGGCGGTAAAAGCCCTGTCCAAGATGTATGAATATTTCCGATTCCTGAACAGACAATTGAAATGAGCAGGAATGCTGTCCCCGGATGGGTGAAGTCGCCCCCTAACCACCAATTTAAGTATGAGCAGTGGAGGTTTTAACCTCCTTTTAATGTTCATGCAACTTAGGAGTGACATAATCATATTGCATTAACAAACCCTCTTTTTTGTCTTGACAATGGGAATAGGCTTAATTACAAGGGATCAGTAAAGCTGGAAGCAAATCATGTTATTCGTAAACCCTGTACAAACGAGGGGGCTTTGATGAAAGAAACATTGACATTTGCAAAATCATTCAACAAGAAAAGACCGATATTACTCAGAGACAAAAAAGAAGCTATATAAAAATATAATCGAGATCTTGAAAAGATACGACCCAGGTTTGATATAACCCCTTAAACTGATGGTATAAAGAATACGCGGTTACAGAATTCTTAAAATAAAGGAGTAGGAGAATATATGAAGATATATCAAAATTTGATTAGCATGATCGAAGACCATGCGGATGAAATCACCAACGATTTAGTAAGAGAGTTTCGTAAAAGGGAAGAGACTTGGCACTATCGAAATTTTTCAGAAGATATAGTATATGAGCGCGTCCATCAGGTACTTTATCATGTTTATCAAAAACTTGGGGGCTGGCTGAATCAGAATATGACGAAAGACGTTATCTTTGCCTACTACACAGGGCTTGGTAAAGAAAGGTTCAAGGAAGGCATTCCCCTGCAGGAAGTTGTGATGGTGTTGCTTCTGGTAAAGAGAAAATTGTGGAAATATATGACCGAAAACCGGTTGCTTGACTCTGGCTACGCTCTGAATCAGCTGATGGAGATGAACTACTATATCAGCGTATTTTTTGATAGAATAGTACACTCTGTTATAATCGGGTATCAAGAAGAAATGCGGAGGTCCATTGACAAATTAGGTGAAAATGAGCACCTTTCAAAGGTCTTCAAGAACAGGGGGAAGTAGTGTGTAGCTACATTAAAGGTAAACTACCGCCGCCTCTGCCGGTGGCTTTACAAAGGTAAGACTTCTGACAATGTCTTCCGTCTTATCTTGAAGGTACTCCTATTTACTTGATATTTTACTCAACAACAATGTCGTTTCATTAATGGTGTGGGGACAAAGGCCCCCACACCATTAACAATATCTGTGGATTTGGCAGATAAACAAACAGATTCCATGAAGTCGATCACCAGGTTCATTATAGACTCCATAAAAACTTCTAAAAATAATATCAATTCCTTTGTACTTCAACCTATCTGCGTTCATCTGTGCAAATCTTCAGCTGAATAATAAGCTAGTTTTTTGAATCATCTGTGCAAATCTTCAGCTGAATAATAAGCTAGTTTTTTGAATCATCCGGCT
>CAZINZ010000077.1:0-7377 GCA_964540715.1 uncultured Syntrophaceae bacterium
AAGCGGACAATTCATTTGCTACAAAACCGGACAGTTCTATTTGTTGACAACAGAAAAAATTTTCAGAAAGATTTTCAGAAATCACACAACGACAAGCGATAAAGGAAGGCTTATAGGGGTGACTAGAATATGGAAAGAGTGATAGTTTATATTGATGGCTTCAACCTCTACTTTGGGATGAGGGAAAAAGGGTGGCGAAGATACTACTGGTTAAATGTACATTCACTTGCAAAAAATTTACTCAAGCCTTATCAAGAGCTTGTTACAACAAAATATTTCACAAGTCGTGTATCCTCAACACCAAATGATCCAGAAAAGGCAAAACGGCAAGGAGAATATCTGGAAGCCCTTAATACGGTTCAGGGGTGTGAGATTTTTTACGGCCATTATCTTGAAAAAACAATACGCTGCAATAGATGCAGCCATTTTTGGACTACTCATGAAGAAAAAATGACGGATGTCAACATTTCTGTCGCACTAATTACTGACGCATACCAAGATAAATATGATGCTGCATTTCTAATAACAGGTGACAGTGATCTTGTCGGGCCGATCAAGGCTGTTCGTCGCATTTTTCCTCTGAAGAGAGTAGTTGTAGGATTCCCACCTCGCAGACATTCAGTACAATTGGCAAGAGTTGCTAACGCAAATTTCCCGATTGGTCGCAAAAAAATAGCAGATAGTATTTTCCCTGATCAAGTAAGAAAGACTGACGGATATATTTTGTGCAGGCCTGAAAAATGGAAATAACATGACTAACATTCTGTGTTTTTCAATTAGATGTGTCACCCTATTAATTAGGGTTGTGGATTGAAACAATGTGATGATTTGATTTTGGTAAAAGAGTCGCCCCTGCTGCTTATGCAGGGGCGTGGATACCTGAAGAAAGGAGGTGTATGAATGCCGTATGGGATAAGGTTAAAAGTTTGGGGGCCGTACGCCTGTTTTACACGGCCGGAGATGAAGGTGGAACGAGTCAGCTACGATGTAATGACGCCGTCAGCGGCCCGGGGGATTCTTGAGGCCATTTACTGGAAACCGGCAATTGTTTGGGTGATAGACCGCATCCATGTGCTCGATCCAATCCGGTTTGACAATATCAGGCGGAATGAGCTTGCGAGTAAGCTATCACCCGGTACAGTTAAGAAGGCAATGAATGATGGAGTAAGTCCTGTTGAGACCTTTATTGAAAACGATCGCCAACAGCGCGCGGCAATGGTGCTTCGGAATGTTTCCTATGTCATCGAGGCACATTTTGAATTTACCGGTTCTGAAGACAACAACGATGCCAAGCATAAAGAAATCTTTAAACGTCGGGCCATTAAGGGGCAGTGTTTTCATCATCCCTATCTTGGTTGCCGTGAATTCCCCGCCCACTTTGAATTGATAGAAGGGGGAGAAATCCCTCAATCAGATCTTATCGGCGATCAGGATTTGGGCTGGATGCTGCACGACATGGATTTCGAAAACGACATGGAAGCGAAATTCTTCAGGGCTGAAATGAGCAACGGGGTTATTGAAGTTCCTCCACTCAATGGAAGGGGGGTGAAGGCATGATCCTTCAGTCATTAAATAACTATTATGGAAGATTGAGCGAAGATCCCGATGTAAACATTCCTCTTTTGGGGTTCAGTTCTCAAAAGATTCACTTCGCATTGCTACTGAATCGTGAGGGGGAACTACTCCAAGTCCTTGATCTGAGAGAAGTGCAGGGAAAGCGCTTGCTACCCAAACAGATGATTGTCCCGGAAGCGGTGATTCGAGCAGTAAATATTGCCGCAAATTTCATGTGGGATAATACAGGGTATGTGTTGGGATCCGATAACAAGGGAAAGCCGGAACGATCTAAGGAGACCTTCGATGCCTTTAAAAACCTGCAGAATGATATCGGTGAAGGGCTTGATGATGAAGGAGTGATAGCAGTGTTGCGATTTCTGGATTCGTGGAATCCTGAAGATGCACCGAAGCTGGAATATTGGGACGATATGGTGAACGGGGCAAATCTCGTCTTCCAATTGGATGGTGAATTCGGATACGTTCATGAGCGGCCAAAGGTAAAAGATGCTTGGTTAAGACATTGTTCCGCCAATAGCTCGGAAGTTGTTGCGACATGTCTTGTCTGCGGCGAAAAAAAACCAGTCGCTCGCCTCCATCCTAAAATAAAAGGTGTGCGTGGTTCTCAATCAACAGGTGCGGCCATTATATCATTTAATCTTGCTGCCTTCCTGTCTTATGGCAAAGAGCAGAGCTTCAATGCACCGGTCAGCGAAGATATTGCATTTAGCTATACTACAGCCCTTAATCATCTTCTTAGCTTTGACAGTCGGCAGAAGATCCAAATAGGGAACACGACGACAATTTTTTGGACGGAGCGTGAATCGCCTGTTGAAGGTTTTATGGGGCTAATTCTAAACCCCCAGGATGACAGCGGTGATCTAAAAGAGGTTCGGGATTTTCTTGAAGCCGTTCGTGATGGCAAAAAACTGCCCCAAGAAATTGGTGATGCCGACATTAAATTCTATATTCTGGGTCTTTCTCCCAATGCGTCACGTCTTTCCGTTCGCTTCTGGCATGTCAGCACGGTAGGAGACATCAGCGCTAAAATCGGCCAGCACTTCAGAGACCTGTCTATCATCAGAAACTATGACAGCGACCCTGAATTTCCGGGGATGTGGCAGCTTTTAAGAGAAACTGCAGTGCTGAGAAAATCCGAGAACATCTCTCCCGTTCTTTCCGGAGCGATTATCCGTTCTATTATGACAGGTACGGCTTATCCGCAAAGTTTAATGGCGGCGATAATATGCCGGATACGCGCAGACCAGGAAATCAACTATCTGCGTGCGGCAATGCTCAAGGCGTGCCTTGTCAGAAAATACCGTATAAACCAAATTTCAAGGGAGGTTACAATGGCATTGGATAGGGAAAACACCAACATCGCGTACAGATTGGGGCGGCTTTTCGCTGTTTTGGAAAAAGCCCAAAAGGATGCAATCCCTGGAGCAAATACGACCATAAAAAACCGTTATTACAGTTCCGCATCTGCGACGCCCAGCATAGTTTTCCCGCAGTTGCTCAGACTTTCACAACATCACATTCAAAAAGCAGATTATGGGTATGTTGCAGATAAAATGATTGAAGAAATAATGCAGGATGTCTGTGAGTTTCCCGCTCATCTGAGTTTGGATGATCAAGGTTTGTTTGCTATTGGATATTACCACCAACGAAAGGATTTTTACACTAAATCAGACAATAAGGAGGATAACGATGAGTAACTCTATACAAAATCGCTACGAGTTTGTTTATCTTTTTGATGTGGAAAACGGCAATCCCAACGGTGATCCAGACGCCGGTAATATGCCCCGAATTGACCCGGAAACAAGCTATGGCCTTGTTACCGATGTCTGTTTAAAGAGAAAGATACGGAACTATGTTGATATTGTTAAGGCAAATCAACCGCCTTATGAAATATATGTTAAAGAAAAAGCAATACTTAACAGGCAGAATGAAAAGGCATATATAAACAACTCTGAGATAGAGCGGCCACCATCTAAAAAATTACCCAAGAAGCAGGAAGATGCCAAGAAAATAACAAAGTGGATGTGTGATAACTTTTTTGATGTTCGTACTTTTGGAGCAGTTATGATGACTGAGGTCAATTGCGGACAGGTTCGGGGTCCCGTCCAGTTGAATTTTGCCCGCAGCGTAGATCCCATTGTTCCGATGGAAATCAGTATTACACGCATGGCGGTAACTACCGACAGAGAGGCAGAGCAGCAAAGTGGTGACAATCGTACAATGGGACGGAAACATATAGTTCCTTATGCCCTTTATCGTGCAGAAGGTTATGTTTCAGCCCATTTGGCTGCCCAGACTGGTTTTTCCGAGGAAGATCTAAAACTGTTGTGGGATTCGCTTATTAATGCGTTTGAACATGACCACTCTGCTGCACGAGGCAAGATGAACGCTCGGAAACTCATCGTTTTCAAACATGACTCCATGCTTGGTAATGCACCAGCCCACAAATTGTTTGATCTCGTAACCATTAAGCGTACAACAGATGGATCTTCCCCGGCTCGCGCATTTTCAGATTACAATGTTATTGTAGATCGGAATAATGTGCCGCAAGGCGTAACGCTAGAAGACAAAATATAGAGCAATGTATACCGAATCTTTTTATAATCGGTACGGCGCTATGGTCAATGCACGGTTGGAATATAACAAAAGAGGTTTTAAGTGAAGCACTCTGGACGATATGCCGTATCAGGTTTCAGCGAAGGTCAGTTTGAACCAGGTTCAGGGAAACGGGTTCTCCGTAATCTGATCGGCGTAACGGGCAAGAGGGAAATGAACAAGGCAGAAGGCAGCGAACTTTTGCGTACCTTCAAAAAATTTATCAGTGTCTATGATGAAAACCACAGGTTCGGCACGGCCGATATCTGTAACATGCACAAGGAATGGCTTGGAGGCATTTACGATTGGGCTGGTAGATATAGACAGGTGAATCTTACAAAGGGAGGTTTCACCTTTGCCGCTGCCCACTTGATTCCCGCGCTAATGGTCGATTTTGAACACCAGTGCCTTGCCCTTTACACGCCGTGCCGATTTACTGAGAGAGAAGCGATAGACCACGCCATTGCGGTAGTACACGTGGAATTGCTCCTCATTCATCCTTTCCGGGAGGGCAACGGACGGCTGGTTCGTATGTTGGTGTCACTCATGGCGCTTCAGGCGAAATTGCCTCTTCTGGATTTTGGTATGCTTAAAGGAAAGAAAAAACAGGAATATTTTAAAGCGGTACAATTCGGACTCAATCGGAAATACGAGCCGATGGAGAAGATTTTCCGCGAGGTGATCGAGAGGACCTTGCGGTTGCAGAACCGATCCTGCCGGTCTGATTCTTCTTCGTTGTAAAAAAGCCGCTGAAGGCGGACAGGGGGACTCCTTCGATCGCCGAGGAGGTTGCCACGTTAAGAACAATGGCGGCCTCCCGTTCGACAGGGTCTTTCAGATAAGGATTTGTTGTTAAGAGGCTTTTCTTTTTCATGATGGAGTCAGTCTATCAGAATCCCTCGTTTTTATCAAAGGGAAAGATGGTGGTTAAGGTGGCCGAATGACTTCCAAAAACGATCAGGAACCAGTGTTAGGAGCTGGGAATAAGGTAATAAGAGGTTGGCATGTATAACGAAGACGATCTTCTCCCTATATCCGCGTTGCAGCACCTTATCTTCTGCGAGCGGCAGTGCGCCCTGATCCATATTGAGCAGGCGTGGGCAGAAAATCTGTTTACTGCGGAAGGCAGGATCATGCACGAGCATGTCCACGCTGAAGAGCGGGAATCGAGAGGCAAGATTCGCATTGAGTACGGTATGCCTCTTCGTTCACTGAGGTTGGGACTGATTGGAAAGGCGGATGTTGTGGAGTTCCATCGTCAGGTGGATGCCTCTTGGCGACCCTTTCCCGTGGAATACAAACGGGGAAAGCCGAAGAAGGATGACAGCGACAAGGTTCAGCTCTGCGCGCAGGCGCTGTGCCTGGAAGAAATGATGGATGCCTCTGTTTCTAATGGAGCTCTTTTTTATGGCAAGACAAGACGCAGGTTTGATATTGTATTTGATGACATGTTGAGAAAAGTGACGGAAGAAGCCACGATGCGGTTACATGCGCTGCTTGCATCCGGGCGTACACCAAAAGCGGTTTACGCAAAGAAGTGTGACAGTTGTTCTCTTACTGGTATGTGTCTGCCCAAGACAGCGGGTAAGGGAAAATCTGTGAAGCGGTATCTATCGGGAGCAGTGAGAGAGCCATGAAACGACACCTCAACACCCTTTTTGTCACAACGCAGGGGGCGTATCTCGCCAAGGAGGGGGAGACGGCTGTAGTGAAAGTGGACAGGGAAGTCCGGCTGCGTATCCCGATCCATACAATCGGCGGGATTGTCTGCTTCGGAAACGTCGGGTGCAGCCCATTCTTAATGGGCTTTTGCGCCGAACGCGATGTGGCGATCAGTTTTCTGTCCGAACATGGTCGTTTTCTGGCGAGAGTTCAGGGACCGGTCTCCGGGAATGTCCTGTTGCGCAGGGAGCAATATCGGAAGGCCGACGATCTGGATACATCTGCTGAAATGGCGAAGGCCGTGCTTACAGGCAAGATTGCCAACTGCCGGACGGTCTTGCGGAGGGCTTTGAGAGATCATGGCGATAAGCCAGGTGCGGACAAGATTCAGCGTGCATCGAAGCGACTTGCCGCTTCTCTGAAATCACTCGCTCTGGAAAAATCTCTGGACGCTGCGCGCGGCATTGAAGGGGATGCCGCAAATATGTATTTTAGCGTATTTGATCATTTGATTACCTCACAGAAAAAAGATTTTTCCTTTCATGAAAGAAGCCGTCGCCCGCCGCTGGACAAAGTGAACTGTTTGCTGTCGTTTTTATATACGCTTGTCATGCACGATGTCAGCTCCGCCCTTGAAACTGTGGGGCTGGATCCTGCGGTCGGTTTTTTGCACCGGGATCGGCCAGGAAGGCCAAGTCTTGCGCTTGACATGATGGAAGAATTCAGGCCTTTCATGGCCGATCGCATGGCACTTTCTCTGATCAATCTGTCTCAGGTTCAAAAGAAAGGGTTTGATGAAACCGAATCCGGCGCGGTCCTAATGGACGATGAAACGAGAAAAACCCTTTTGGTTGCCTATCAGAAACGAAAACAGGATGAGATAGTGCATCCGTTTCTTAATGAAAAGGTCACAATCGGGTTGCTGTTTCATACCCAAGCCTTATTGCTGGCCCGTTATCTGAGAGGCGACCTGGATGGATATCCGCCATTTATCTGGAAATAGGGGAGAAGGTTATGTTTGTTCTTGTCAGTTATGATGTTGCCACAAGTGAAAACGGCGGGCAGCGCCGTTTGCGCAGAGTGGCAAAGGCGTGTCTTGATTATGGGCAACGGGTTCAATACTCTGTTTTTGAATGTATTATTGACCCTGCACAATGGACTGTTTTGAGGCAAAGGCTTATCAGTGAGATAGACCAGAAATCAGACAGTCTGAGGTTCTATTTTTTGGGTTCGAACTGGAAACGCCGCGTTGAACATGTGGGTGCCAAGAAAGCTATTGATCAGGAAGGTCCGTTGATAGTCTGATGATCCGTGCGCGAACCTGAAGTTCGCGCGAATTTCCGGGGAGATTCGCACGGTGCGCAATGTACTGAAAATAAAGAGATTACAGAAATTGTTCTTTGACAATCAAATATCGTATGGGCAGAAAGAAGACGGTTCGCAGAAAACCCACGATAGACCTTTTAAAATTAATTAGTTGTAGCGCTATAGTCGCCCCCCATGCGGGGGCGTGGATTGAAACCTGAAGAAACGCTTTGACTTCCG
>CAZINZ010000078.1:0-6925 GCA_964540715.1 uncultured Syntrophaceae bacterium
GGAATTACGGGGACATCCATGATAAGTTTTGTCAAGGGGAAAACGGAGATTTCCCTTGACCTTCCGGATTGATAACCTCCCTGCGGTTATTTTCGTTAATCCGCCTCTAGAATCTCTTCCAATATCCGAAGCATTAAAGAATCTCTAAGCTCCTTTAATCTGTATACTATCTTGTTTAAATTAACTTTTCCTGTTGTCAGATCATACTGAAGTGTTATAGTAATCTCTCTTTTCATCACGGTCTCTTTCTTTTATTGGTTTATGATGTCAACATAACCTTAGAATGAGACCGTGATTTATTCAATTTATAAATATGCCACAACTTTTGAACGTTACCAATTTTTTCAACTCTTTATAGATTCCCACTTCCGTGGGAATGACAGAAAAGGTTAGATATGCAAACCTCTCGAATTGTTAGTTTATTATACATATACTTCGCTATCTGATCATTTGAACCTGACAGGCCATATATCGATATCAGAGATAATACTCGATAGATAAGCCATGTTATCGACGATTATGCATTCACACGCAGAAGCGTAAGAATGAAAAAAGTCATGGAGCTGTTTTATATGAACGCATTTTTCTGGTGGTTTCCCAAAATCTTTATTGGAATTGCCTCCCTGTTTCTTTTCATACGGGGAATTGAAGTTCTGATCGGATCTTACACTCTGAACAACCCCATCGAGTTTCTCATGTATTTCTTTTCATCAAGCATGCTCATCCTTATGAGTGCTGTCGGTATCATTTACAGCGCCATCAGAATATTCAAAAGATTAAGGGGCGAGCTCTGATGACTTCTGGAACGACCTTTCGTCATGCCCTCTGTGAATGCCTCGCTATCACATGCCTTGCTTCGATTCTTATATGTATTACTTTAGGCCCCTGTTCGGCATACGATTTACAGAATAGGGTGAAGGAATTCAAACTTAAGAATGGCCTTAAGGTGTTGATAGTCGAGAGACATGCGAGTCCGACCGTCTCCCTGTACATAAGCCACGAGGCGGGTGCGGTTGATGAAGAAGATGGTCACACTGGCACCGCGCACATCCTGGAACATATGATGTTCAAGGGCACCGAAACTATCGGAACCAAAGATTTTCAAAAGGAGAAGCATATCCTCCGAAAGGTTCACGATATTGGCAACGCCCTCGATGCCGAGCTGATGAAGGGGGAAAGTGCTGACGTGCGGAAGATAGAGAATCTCCGCAAGCAACTTGAGACGCATCAGCAAGAGGCCGGAAAATTGAGTATTCCGAGCGAGACAGACCGGCTGTACACAGAAAAGGGAGGTGGAGACCTTAATGCCTTTACAGGACAGGATCTGACCACTTATCATGTAAGTCTGCCCTCTAACAGAATTGAACTGTGGGCAAGAATTGAATCCGACAGGATGGCCAACCCCGTATTTCGCGAGTTCTATTCTGAACGCAACGTGGTCATGGAGGAACGAAAACAGACTGTGGAGTCAAATCCGGGGAGAAAGCTGATGGAACAGTTCCTGGCAACTGCTTTCATGGTCCATCCTTATAGAAGACCGGTGCTCGGATGGGCGCCCGATATGCGTTTTTTGAATATTGATTACACAAAGAAATTCTTCAGAACTTATTATGCCCCCAATAATACAACCATAGTCATTGTTGGAGATGTGTCGCCGGACAAAACAATGAAAACCATAAAACGCTACTTCGGAAGAATACCCTCACAGAAAATCCCCGCAAGGCGCGTAACAGAGGAACCTCCTCAGAACGGTGAGAGGAAAGTGAAACTGCTATCCGACGCTTCCCCGAGGCTCATCATAGGATACCACAAGCCCACCCTGCCCTCTTTTGACGACTGCGTCTTCGACGTCATCGACACAATCCTCTCAGGAGGAAGAACATCAAGACTTTTCAAGGCATTGGTTGAAACAGGTATGGCCGTGGGCGTAAATACGGCAAACGGATTTCCAGGCGCCAGATATCCCAATCTTTTTGTCGTATTCGCTGAACCTGTCTCGCCACACACCTGCGAAGAATTGGAAGAGATAATTTATAAAGAACTGGATATACTGAAAAAAGAGTCCGTCAAACCTGAAGAACTTGAAAAAGCGAAAAACCAGCTGAAAGCGGACATCTTGAGAAATATCGCAACTAATTCCGGTCTCGCCGGCATGCTCTCATATTTTGAAACCGTAGCGGGAAGCTGGCAATATATTACGAAATTCTCTGATTTTCTTGAAAAGGTCACTCCGGATGATATCATGGCAACCGCGAAGAAATACTTTGAGCCCCGGAACAGAACAGTCGCCGAGTTGGTGAGGAAAAAATGAAAAGATGCATTATTTGCGCGGCGGTCTTTATTGTTCTTCTGTCCTCGTGCGCATGGCATGGCGCGCCAGTAATCGACCCGGATGATATAGTATATGCTCCGCTTCGTTTTGAACCTCCGAAAGCACAGAGGGTGAAACTTGAAAATGGCATCATCCTTTATATACTGGAGGATCACGAAATCCCCCTCATAAACGTGTCTGCTGTTATACGAATGGGTTCATTTTACGATCCACCCGGAAAAGAAGGGGTGGCAGAGATCACGGGAACAGTTATGCGCACGGGTGGAACAGAATCCATGACGGGCAACGAGATAGATGAGGCGCTGGATTTTATCGCCGGACAGATATCTGTATCGGTTGAAGCGGATTCCTGTACCCTGTCCATGTCCGTCCTTGAAAAAGATATAGACAAGGGCCTGCAAATATTCTCCGATATCCTCACAAACCCTGTTTTTTCTGAGGATAAAGTGGAGATTGCAAAGACGTTAAAGACAGAAACGCTCGAAAGAATATCCGACAATCCGCAGAAGGTCGCGTTCAGGCAATTCCGCCGCCTTATGTACCATGATGATCCGAGGGGAAGACTCTGCTCCGTTGAATCAGTGGCAAGGATAGAGAGGGAATATCTGGTAAAGTTTCACAAACGCTTCTTTCGACCCCGCAACGTGATGATAGCCCTGTCTGGCGACATAAAGGGGGCGGATGCGGTGAGAAAGATAAAAAACAGTCTGGAAGAATGGAATATCCCCGGGGGTCCGGAAAAGCCCCCTCCCCCACCGGCTTTTGCGGAAGCTTCACTCAATTACTTTTACAAAGACACACCACAGTCTGTTGTCATTGTTGGACAGCCGGCGCCGGGCAAAAATAACCCGTACTATTACGCCTTTGAAGTTCTTGATTTTATTACAGGCAGCGGCGGTTTTCGTTCACGCGTGTTCGCTGAGGTGAGAAACAGACTGGGACTCGCCTACAGCGCCGGAAGTTTCTATTCACCTCGTACAGAATATGGCATTTTCGGCGCTTACGCCATGGCAAAAGATTCGTCCACCGTGGACGCACTGTCCGCCATAACTAAAATCCTGGACACTATAAGAGATAAAGGTGTGGAGTCCGGCGAAGAGCTTGCCTGGGCAAAGGAATCCATAATCAATAATTTTATCTTTTCTTTTGCCACCCCAAGCCTGATAGTTATGGGTCAGATGATGCTGGAATTTAACGGACTGCCCGATGATTTCTTGACAAACTACAAAGATAATATAGAAAAAGTGGGATTGGATGATTTAAAATATGTCGCACCGCGCTATCTCTCGGAAGAAAGCAGGGTTGTGCTTGTCCTCGGCAATAAAGAGAAATTCAGCAAGCCGCTCTCCTCGTTCGGAGATTTCTACATGGAGAAAAACGGCACGGAAAATCGGGAGAACTAAATATATGACAGACGGAGATATTCTCAAAAAGATCGAAAAAAGGATAGATTCATACGAAAATGACATGATAGCGCTGCAGATTGCCCTTACAGCGATACCGGCGCTGGCCCCGGAGAGTGGAGGAGATGGCGAATACGAAAAGGCCCGCTACCTCATGGAATATCTCAACTCTATGAAATTTGACAACATCAGCAGGTTTGATGCGCCGGATAACAGGGTTTCTTCCAATTGCCGTCCCAATATCATCGTGAACATTCCCGGAAAGAATTCTGAAAGAACGGTTTGGATTCTCACGCACACGGACGTAGTTCCTCCGGGGGAATTGAAACTGTGGGATAGTGATCCCTACAAGGGATATGTGAAAGACGGCAGGATATATGGCAGGGGGATGGAAGACAACCAGCAGGATCTTGTTGCATCCATTTTTGCGGCAAAGGCCTTTAGTGACGAAGGCATAAAACCCGGCTTTTCCATAGGGCTCGCATTCGTTGCCGATGAGGAAACATCAAGCAGAAAAGGGCTTGGATATCTCCTTGGCATGGAGAAAAAAATCTTCAGAAAGGACGACCTCATCGTTGTCCCCGACTTCGGTAACGAAGAGGGAACCATGATAGAGGTGGCGGAGAAGAGCCTGTTGTGGCTGCGTTTCAGGACAGTCGGCAGGCAGTGCCACGCAAGCGAACCCTCACTGGGGAGAAACGCCTTTGTTGCCGCGTCACATCTCGTCACAAAACTGGGCGACCTGTACCACATATTCGACACCGTTGACCCGCTCTACTACCCACCGATAAGTACCTTCGAACCGACAAGTAAAGCTGCCAATGTTCCCAACATAAACACCATACCGGGAGAAGATGTTTTCCATATGGACTGTCGCATCCTGCCTCAGTACAATCTTGATGAGGTTATATCAAAGATACGCGCCATGGCTGGTGAAGTGGAAAAAACATTCGATGTTTCCATAGACATTGTTCCCGTCCAGAGAGTACAGGCTCCTCCTCCCACAGACAAAAACGCGCCGGTTGTAAGCGCTCTCAGAAAGGCGATAAAAGAGGTATACGGCGTGGATGCATCTCCAGCGGGAATCGGGGGCGGCACAGTGGCAGCTCACTTGAGGGAAGAAGGGTATCCGGTCGCGGTATGGAGCAGACTGGACAGAATGGCTCATCAGCCGAACGAAAGTTGCGCTATATCGAACATGACAGGAAATGCAAAAGTGTTCGCCCGTCTGTTTTTGGGTGGATATTGATTATTGATTCTGGGTTGCTCGAAAAATTATCTCGGCTAATCTGCCGAACTCTTCCACTGTCAGTGTTTCTCCCCTTCTCTGACCATCTATCCCGGCCTCGACGAGCAGAGAGGAAACATTCATGCCCATTGAACACACAGTATCCATATCCTTCAGGTTGTTGGCGAGGGTTTTTCTTCTCTTTGAGAAGGCCGCCTTCACCGTTTTGAGAAAAATATCATGGTTCTCAAGCGGATACAGAGGCCTTTCGCGCGTATCCATCTTCAGGACGGTGGAATCCACCTTTGGTTTCGGGTGAAAGCAGGTGGAGGGCACGGTCATGATCCTTGCGGGCACCATATACATGGAGACGATCACTGAGAGTATCCCGTATTCCTTTGTTCCCGGAGAGGCCATGATCCTGTCCGCGACCTCTTTCTGAAACATCAGTGTTACCGAGGATATGTGCTCTCTGAATTCGATAAGGCGAAAGAGGATCTGCGATGACACGTTGTAGGGGATGTTGCCGATGACCTTTATTCTTTCCCCGCCGCGGATAGATGGAGAAAAGTCGTAACGCAGGACGTCCTTGTGGATTATTTCGACGTTGGCTAAATCCCTCAGTTCTTCGTTCAGGACAACCACAAGCTTAGGATCTATTTCAATGGCTACGACCTTTTTTGCTCTCTCTGAAATCATCAAGGTCATGGAACCAAGCCCCGCCCCGATTTCGACCACGGTATCATCCCCGCTGATCTTTGAGGCATCCACTATCCGGGATGTTATGTTGTTATCCACAAGAAACGATTGCCCAAGGCGCTTTACAGGCCGAACATGATATTTTTTGAGGATTTTCAGAGGAGATTTCATTTTTTGCCCGGTTCCGGAGAAAATTGACCAGCCTATTGTCGGGTTACGTGCCTCAACCCAACCTGCAACTAAAAGCTCAGTCGAGCGGCCATCTCGAAACCGCGTTGAGGTCGAGGCCGTCTCTTGTACCGTTGCAAAGCAGGTTGTTGCCAACAACCGCTATCATTGCCGCGTTGTCAGTGCAGAGAACGGGGGGGGGGATAAATATATCAATCTTTACCCTGTCTCCCTCCTCTATAAATCTCTCTCGCAACCGGCTGTTTGATGCCACTCCGCCGCATACCACCACTCTCGGCACAGACATATCTTCGGCGACCTTCAGCGTCTTCTCAACGAGCACATCGACGATGGCCTCCTGATAGCTTGCGGCGATATCCGGCACTTCGTCCTCGGATATGGGCTTTTCCCTGCCCTTTACATAGTTCAGAAGCGACGTCTTAAGGCCGCTGAAACTGAAATCAACGCTTCCTTTCATCGCGCGCGGGAAGGCTATGGACGCGGAGTTTCCCTTTTTCGCGAGTCTGTCTATGACCACTCCCCCGGGATATCCAAGGTCCAGCATCCTGGCGGCTTTGTCAAACGCCTCTCCCGCGGCATCGTCCCTCGTCTGTCCCTGTAGCTGAAAATCTCCTAATCCTCTAACAAGATATATATGCGTATGCCCCCCTGAGACCACGAGGGCGATGAATGGAAAGTCGGGTCTCCTGTCGGTAAGGAATATGGCGGCAATGTGCCCCACTATGTGGTTTACGCCTGCAAAGGGAATACCTCCAGCAAATGCCATAGCCTTTGCGGTCGAGAGACCGACAAGGAGGGAACCGACCAGACCGGGACCCCTCGTCACGGCGATTCCTTCTATATCGCTAATCGACACACCGGCATCATCCAGGGCCTGGCGTATCACCGGTATGATTGCCTCCATATGTTTTCTGGATGCAATTTCAGGAACAATGCCCCCGTATTTGCCGTGTACATCAATCTGCGATGCTATGACGTTCGACAGCACCTCTGTGCCATCGGAAACCACCGCTGCCGCAGTCTCATCGCATGAGGATTCTATCCCTAATACAAGCATCCTGACTCCGTGAAAAC
>CAZINZ010000079.1:0-4648 GCA_964540715.1 uncultured Syntrophaceae bacterium
CAGTCCATAACTGCAGTCAGATAGACAAATCCATGGGCCATCCGGATATAGGTAAGGGAAAAAAAGGGACGGATTTATTTGTTTGTGCTCGGTCTTCCTTGTTCATGAAATTCCACCTGCCTCGCAATTTTTCTCACTATTCCATCCACAAGTCTGGAACTGCCGGCCAACTGTCCCCGTTGTAGCGATTAACGGATTAAACGCCATCCCCCTTCGGGAATTACCCCTTTTATCCACACTCAAGGATAAAAATAAATCCGTCCCCTTTTTTCTAAAAAGATTAATACGGGAAGTGTCCCTGGTTTTTCCTGGTTTTTCTAAAATTATCACCTAGAAAATTTTAATCCGGGAATATAAATCTTCCCAATGAAATTGATACAGCTACGCTGCGCCCGTCTCCTTTGGCTCGATTTCCTTCAGGAGAAACGCCGCGACCAGGGCCACACAGAAAAGCACTGTGATCAATGTCATATGGAAGCCCAGCACGATGGGAATACCGCTTATCTGGCCGCTCAGCATCAGGATGCCGTTGGAAGTGGCCTCCGGCACGGGGTGGGTCTTTTCCACCGCATAGGTCAACCCGACCGGCAATGCCGGGATGAGAAAGAAACCGAACACAAAGCCACAGATCGCCAGAGGGACAATGGAGGATAAAAATTGCAGCAGCAAGGTAAGGGGTATGGCTGTTCCCGCAGCCAGTATCAGGAATAGTTTCCTTTTGTGGTATTTATCCGACAGGGCGGAAATGATTACCGCTCCGAAAATACCGCCGACGACGATCAGCCCACCCACGATGCCGGGAGCCAGGGTGGAATCGAAGTTCAGGGCACGGTTTTTAAATATATTATCTATCTCCGTCAATATGGCGTTAAATGCCCCCAGCCCGATGAAAAACATTACCATCAGGTAGATAAAATCCTTATTCTTGAAGAGCGATTTCAACCCGATGGTCATAGTCACCTTTTTTTCAGCGGCAATGGGATTGGGCGGGACCAGCGGCTTGTCCTTGAAAAAGAGGAAGAAGAGGATCGCGGAGGCAAGGGCCACCGTTCCATAAGCGGTGAGGATGACCTCGATCCCCTCCCTGACACTGCCTGCTCCCCGGTAATGCGCAAGAATGAATCCCGGGGCGAACAGTACGACAGTCAAACCGATGAAGATCGACATGGTCAGCAGTCCCGACGCCAGGGCCTCCTCCTTTTCCGGGAACCAGTTCCCCGCCAGCTTGGTGAACGCGCTGAGCACGAAAGGCTGCGCCGCGGCGCACCCTATCATACAGACAAGGAGCCAGCCGTATGTGGGCGCGAAGATGCGCATAAATCCGCACACCCCGGTGAGGATGACACCGATGGCCGTGCCCCACTTCAGCCCCCAGTTATCTATGCACCAGGCTGCGGGCAAACACAGGGGAAGCCACGAAATCATGGCCAGTATAGCCAGCAAATCAATCATATCGACATTGCCGCCGGCATACACGGCGGCCGCGTCCCTGGCGATGGGCGCAAAGGTCATCCACGTGATCTGAGACATTGCGGTGACCAGCATGTAAATCCCCAGCACCACCCACCTGTATGGAGATACAACCGGATGAACGTTCTGTTTCATAATAAGATCACCTCATATTAATTATCACGGCATGAAAAAAGGGGGCCGGTGGCCGGGACCCGCCGCGTGCGCGAAATCTACATCATTTTCACGATAATCGCGACACCGAAAAGCACGCACCAGAGATTTATGAAGGCATTGAGTATCATATCGAGGACGGAAATGCTGTACATGCCGTTCTGGAGGTTGAAGCTGATGTCTAAAATCCCCAGGAACACCAGCGCTCCGCCGCCGGCCACAAGAAGAGTTGTACTGTGCGCTCCGCCTGTCAGGCTCAATATACCACCGACGAGCAACACTATGGCAAGGATGATGTCGGGAACTGGAAAGGAATGCTCATAGGCAAAGTATCCTTCCGGCGGATTTGCCGGTGCCAAACCTATGGTGAAAAACCCGATCCAGTAGAGCACAAGCCCCACCGCTGTTATGATGCTCAGTATTGGAATAGTATTGCCGCTTAGTACGTAACTCATGTCTAATCCTCCTTCTGTCTATGATTTTTCTGATACGCCAGTTTCTTTTTCTCCCCCTCTTTTTCCAGCATCCTCCAGATGGGTGGGATCGCCCAGGGAATGCAGGCGAGCAGCTTCGGCAGCGTCGATGAAAATGACGGTACATAGGATTCAATCTTTTTTGCCGTGATCGCACGATACACCGCCCTTGCTACAGCCTCCGGCTTTTGCGGCTTGCTCAAGAAGGTGAGGGGCGATCCGTCGTGTTCCGCCTCGTAGCGCAGCATGGGAGTGTCGATGGAATCGGGGAAAACCGTCCCTACGAAAATATTGTGCTTCCTGAGCTCTATGTTTAACGTGAGATTGAACCCCCTGAGCGCGAACTTGGTGGCGCTGTAAACGGCGCTGTGCGTTTCGGGAACGATTCCCGCCAGTGACGATATCGTGATGATATACCCTCCTCCGTTTCGCTTCAGGGGATCGATGATGGCCCTGGTGAAGTTCATGGCCCCCACCTGATTGATCAGAATTTGCCGGTCCATATCTTCGTCGGTACAGAGCTCGAAGAGAGACGGAACGATGATCCCGGCATTGTTGACCAGGATATTGATCCCGCCGAAATGCTTATGGGCCTCTTCTATGACGTTCTTTATGTCGCCACGATTGGTAATATCGCAGCGGACCAGCAGCGCTTGTTGCTTCAGGAAACCGGCCGTTACGGAAAGACCTTCCTTGTTGATATCGCAAAGCACGCACCTGATTCCCTTTTCGTCAAAGATCCGGGCGATGGCGGTACCAATGCCGCCCGCGGCGCCAGTGATGATGGCAACCGACCCCTCCAGGTTTTTTCTCATTGGCCTCTCTTTTTCTGAACCTTCTGTATGCTCATATCCATGACGAATTCCGTAAGCCTTGGGAAGAGCCGTTTTACGATATAGGTAAGCTTCGCATCCAGGTTGGGGATGATCATGAATGTTCCTGAACGGATGTTTTTGAGGAGGGCATGGGCCACATCGTCTGCAGACATAAGCTTTGCGTTCGCGGAGATGGCTTTTGTCTCCTCGGGCTTCGTCTTGTTTTCCTCCGAGAAACCCGGCGTATCCGTATCGGGCGGGCACAGGACCTGCACCACAATGTTGTACTGTTTCAACTCACTCTTCAATGTTTCGGAAAAGCCTACGATAGCGAATTTGGACGCACTGTAGTCGGTGTAACCGAAAACGCCGAGAAAACCGACCATGGACGAGGTGTTGACAATGACACCCCCTCTCTCTTTCATGTACGGCACCAGCGCCGAGCAGGTGTTCCAGATGCCATACATATTAGTGCGCATGGTCTCGTCGAACTGCTCGTAGGATATGCTTTCAAAATACCGGGGATAGGCACGGCCCGCGCAGTTGATAAGCAGGTCCGGTGTGCCGAAATCGCTGACGGCCCGAACCATGGTCTCTTTCACTGCAGCGTTGTCGGAAACATCGATCGGCATGAAACCAACGCGCTGCGTACCACTTTTCCTGTTTTGTTCAATCTGCGCGGCTGCTTCTTCGAGGCGCTTTGTATTCCGGGCGAAGATCATGACATGAGCCCCTTCCGAGGCCATGAGTTTAGCAGTAGCAAGGCCTATTCCGCTGGAGCCTCCCGGAATAAACGCCGTTTTCTCATTGAATTCTTTCATGTGCGCTCTCCTGTGTTGTTGGTTATTTTTGCTTAAGCGTCTTGAGATCGAGGGTCTTCAGCCATTTCATAGTCACGTCCATGCCCTCCTTGTACGACATCTTCGGTTTCCACCCAAGTTCCCGCTCAGCCTTGTCGATGCTGAAGCGAAAACGCGACCCCAGGTTTTTCACCACATAAGTCGTCAGAAGAGGCCTTTGTTTAATCCGTAACACTTTCCACAGGAGCTCCATAATCCATGACGCAGCATAGGCGAGGCCATAAGGGATATGCGTAGTGATAGGCGGTACACCCAGTGCCCGCGCGATTTCGGCGCAGAATTCCTGCAGAGTCGTAAATTCACCGTCATGTACCAGGTACCCATTACCCACGGCACGCGGGTCCTCTGATATGAGCAGCAGGAGGTCAACCATATTGTCGATATAGGTGGGCCATACAATGGCGTCTTTGCGCCAGAAGATGAGGTCTTTTTTAACAATGGCGTCGGCCAGGAGCGGCACGAAAGTCTGGTCTCCCTCTCCGTAAACCCATAAGGGGTATACCATGGTGACGGGGAGACCCTTCTCTTTGTGGTATCGCCACATGATCTCTTCCGATTGTATTTTATAGTCGGGATAGAGTTCATTCCAGGGGCTGAGCGGAAAGCTCTCATCCATTACTTTGTCTTCAATGATGCCGAAGACATCGCAGGTACTGATATCCACAAACCGCGAGACCCCGGTCTCGCATGCCGCCCGGCACATATTCTCCGCGCCGCCGACCGTTACTTCCTGAAAGAGGCTCTTCGGCGCCCAGTCCGTAACCACGGCCGCGCAGTGGAATACGATCTCCATGCCTTCCATGGCCTTTTTCACCGACTCAAAATCGCGTACATCACCCTGTACGACCTCCACTCCCCGCTCCTTGAGCAAAGTGGC
>CAZINZ010000079.1:4748-6769 GCA_964540715.1 uncultured Syntrophaceae bacterium
TTATTAAAGGTCAAAAGGGAGGTCTACGTTTGACCTTTGAGTAATCTCCTTCCTCTTATCTCAGTATTTCTTCTGATTCTTTATCTTTATTCTTAAACTTCTATGCTTTCTTAAATCTTGGCTAATTAACAACAAGGGTCAACCATAGACTTGACCCCTTTCCCCTTTTTTAATCACTCTATCTTATTGTAAAACTGTAGTTGCTTCACCTTCGGTGGTTCTGACAAACCTTTTATCATTATCCCATTGTACTTCAATGAGTTCATGTAGGTCATTCAGCCAGTAGGTGGCAGCAGCCCGGCCTGTCTGGGAAAACATGTGAAGGTTCCTCTTTCCCGGATCTTTGCCCTTGTACCGGATCTCCACATCTTTTTTCAAATGGAGTTCCAATGTTTCTATCAGGTTAATACGAAGGGAAAAGTCCTTTTCATAGGGTAACGTCTCTGCAAGTGTAAATAGACCAAAGTCTGTGGTAGTTTCAGGAGGGATGCTGATATCATAGGCGTTGTGGCGCCCCTTGACCAGAATTCCCCCTGTGATATCAGTCCTCTCGACAGGCCGAAATCCGATTTCTCTTTCAGGGTGGGTTATGGTTCTTTCAGAGGAATAATCGGTTGTCTGAATCGTAATCCACTCAGGTGTGAATATACCATCCTCCCTGCACCGGGTGTTTGTTCTGAAAAGCCGGCGATCACTGTCAAGTTCGCCCACAAGCAGTTCATGGTCAAACTGTATGATTCTGGGATTCAGTCGATCAGAGTGACTCATGACCCGAAGGTATCCCGATGCCTTGCCTTCTAAATAAAATAAAAACCACTGCGCCCTTTTATCATTTTGTTTCTGCACAGACGTTGCTTTGGCATGTCCCATGACAAAAGAGATATTAGTGACGCCGTTAATTGTTATTTCTCTTTCCAGTTCAGGATTCAGAGTGGTGAGACTTGTAATGGAATTATGGTCATCTATGACTGTAACCAGCACCCTTGTTCCTTTTACCGGATAATAGTAAATCGTTCCACCAACCCCGGGTTCCTGCCATTTGTGATCAACAGAATAGCAGGTGCCGGTAAACTCTTTCGGAATATTTTCCTCAAAAGGTTTTTCAAGGGTGAACACAACCTTTTTTTGGGTGTGTTTCAATGTTTCGGACAAGATACTGATATCCTTGATCACCGCAATGGCCTTGATTGCGGAACTCTGGGCCATTTTTTCATAATGCTCCGGCGGCATGACCGCATGTGCTTCAGGATGGATGGAAAGGCCAAGGAGAAGTAAACAAAAAGATAAAAATATCAGAAGCATTTTCCGGCCCGGGATATTAAAGACTTTTTTTCTTTTGGTGGATAGTGATGATTTCATTTCAACATTTCCTCACAATCAGTAAGGGTTCGTACAACCAGGGCATCAAACTCGTAAGTGATATCCATGGATGCTTCCTAAACAACCTTTTGATCTTGGACAAAATCATAGCAGACGACCTTGTTGCCGTTTTTTTCACCAGACCAGGCATACCGTCTCAACCCTTTGATCTCAGGTCGGTAGCCAAGCCGGTAAAGCTCAATTTCCCGGCTGTTCCTGTAATCATATACAGCAGCGCCTGATTCATTTTTAAAAAGGGTGGCGTATTCTTCAGCGGACGGAAGACGCCAGTCTGAAAATCCGCCAGTGTGATTTGAATTGAGGTGGCGGATCCATTCATTTACAGCCTTCCAGGAAGCGGGTTCAAACCCCCCGTAAAGATTCCGGTAAGACCGGTACCCGTCCCGGTACCACATCCGTTTCGTTGACGTATCCGTCCATGACAACCCTTCTTCCTTAGCCGGATTCGAACTTTCGGCCAACATCGTTCCGGGAACCAGAAGGAAAAAGACTGTCAACAGCAGGACCGGTATGCTGAAACGTGTATTATTTTTATGCCATGCGCTCATCGTTTATGTGTCCGCGTGCTGTCTCGAAAAACTATGGCCACTTCCCGTATTAATTTACATTTTTCTTTTCCGCCCGTTTTGCCCTTCTCGGGT
>CAZINZ010000080.1:0-3979 GCA_964540715.1 uncultured Syntrophaceae bacterium
TCAGGCCGTGTCGCATTCGACATTATTTTCTCTGAATTGCATATTATACAGTTTGAAGTACTCCCCCTTTTGCGCAAGAAGGAAATCATGAGTTCCTTTTTCAACGATTTTTCCGTCAACCAGCACTATTATCCTGTCCGCGTTGTTGATGGTCGAAAGACGATGGGCGATAACAAGGGTCGTTCTTCCCTTCATAAGGTTCTCAAGGGCCTCCTGTACCTCGATTTCGGACTCGGTGTCGAGTGATGATGTTGCTTCATCAAGTATGAGAATGGGTGCATCCTTTAAAAGTGCCCTCGCTATGGAGATTCTTTGTCTCTCCCCTCCTGACAGTCTCGCCCCCTGTTCCCCGATTACCGTATCGAACCCTTCCGGCAGGTCTTTAATGAATGGGTACGCGTTGGCCGCCTTGGCTGCGTTTATTATATCCTGTTCACTCGTTTTGATGTCTCCGTAGGCAATATTGTTTTTCACCGTATCATTGAACAGTATCGTTTGCTGTGTCACAATCCCTATCTGTCCCCGGAGCGATTCCATGGTGACATCCCGGATATCGTGACCGTCGATCAGGATCTCCCCTTCCGTCACATCATAGAACCTCGGTATCAGATTGACAAGCGTGGTCTTACCCCCGCCGCTCATTCCGACAAAGGCCACCACTTCACCGGATTTTATGTTGAGGTTGATATTCGTTAATACCGGCTCATCGCCATAAGTGAACGTCATGTTTCGGATTTCTATTTCTTTCGAGATCCGGGGCAGCTCAACGGCATTTTCTCTGTTTTTTATTTCCGGCTTCATATCCATGATGGCGAAAACTCTGACAGCTGCGGATATTCCCTGCTGGATTGTGTTGTTGACATTCGTGAGTCTTTTTACCGGTTCGTAGAGCATGATTAGCGCGGTAAGAAAGGAGAAGAAGGTCCCCGGCGTTGAGACCCCCTGGATTACCTGGTATCCCCCATAAAATATTATAGCAGCTATTCCGAGACCACCAAGAAATTCCATAAACGGGCTGGACATGGCCCTTATTGATACGGCCTTCATGGAAAGTCTGAAGAGATTTTCATTCTCCTTCGAAAATCTCCTGCCTTCATAATCTTCCATTCCGAAGGCCTTTACTATCCTGGTACCCGATATGGTCTCCTGAAGAAGGCTGGTGAGGCTTCCCATCGTAACCTGTGTACCCGTGGCTATCCTTCTCATCCTCTCACCGAACTTGGCTATTGGATAAATAGTCAGGGGAAAGACAACCGCGGCTATACATGCCATCTTCCAGTCGCGGTAGAAGATCACAAAAACCAGGCCTACCAGTGTGAACGAATCTTTCATGATACTCGTTACGGCTTCTGAAACCGCTCCCTGGATAAGGTTTACGTCATTTGTGATACGCGACATTAGTATGCCTGTAGGACTTTTCGTGAAGAAAGAGAGCGACTGTCTTTGAATATGATCATACAGCTCATTCCTGAGATTTGTCACTACCCGCAGGCCGATAAAGCTCATCAGAATAGTCTGACCGTAGCTGCATGTCCCCTTGATAATATATATCAGGATGATTACCATAGGTATCCACTTCAGCAAGGAGGCATTTTTATTAAGAAATATCTCATCAAGGGCGGGTTTGACAAGAAAAGCAAGGGCGGATACCGTAACGCCAACCGCCAGCATGCACAGCATCGCAAGGATAAATTTTGAAATATGCGGTTTTGCCAGTTTCAGAATACGTTTGAACAGTTCCATAAATAAACCTCTGAATCAGGGAGATGGGGTCAGAATCTATATTGCCTTCTGTCTCCTTCTCCCTTGCTACTCTAAAATCATTTCATATGCCAGCCGGGCCGTTTTTTCAGAGGCGCCCGGGCCACCAAGCTTTTTGCTTACGTCAAGCAGATCTCTTTTCATTTCATTCATCCTGTCTCCATCTGTAAGGATATCGTACACTTCATCAGCCATCTTTTCAGAATTTGCGTCTCCCTGTACAAGCTCGGGAACCACGGTTTTTCCGGCTATTATATTAACCAGCCCTATGTTATCAACATTAATAACCGCTCTTCCGATAAGATATGACAGGGTTGAAATCTTGTAGACGATTATCATCGGCGTGCCAATAAGCGCCGTTTCCAGAGTAGCGGTCCCTGAGGCAACCATGGCACAGTCTGATAATCCTATGACATCATAGGTGTTGTCTTCAATAATCTCAACATCCACGGAGGACTGACTCACCATGCCGGCTACAAAGTCGTGGTTCAATGTGTCCGCGAGGGGCATGACAAACTGAATCGACGGTAATCTTTCTTCCAGGATCTCCGCCGCCTTCAGCATTTCAGGTAACAGCTTCATTACCTCGCTGTATCTGCTTCCGGGGAGGATACCAACAGTTGTAGGTCCCTCTTTCAGACCAAAGCTTTTAAGCGCCTCTTCGCGCGTGTATTTTCTCTCTACCGCGTCTATCAGCGGATGCCCCACGAAGGTTACATCCAGGTTGACGTTCTCATATATCGGAACTTCGAAGGGGAGAATAACCGCCATCCTGTCGACAAGTCTCGCTATACTGAATATTCTTTCTTTCCTCCATGCCCAGACCTGGGGACTGATGTAGTAAAAGACCTTGACACCATTTTTCCGGGCCTCTTTGGCAAGGGACAGATTGAAATCAGGATAATCAATGAGGATCAGCAGATCGGGATGCCTTTCCCGTAACATTTGTTTCAGTTTTCGCCTGACTTTGAGAATGAATCCCAGCCTGGATAAGACTTCGGTCAGCCCTACAACGGCCATTTCGGACAAGTCCGCGACGATTTCAACCCCGACCCCTCTCAGCTTTTCTCCACCGATTCCATAAAAATGTATCTGTGGATCTATACGATGCATGGCCTTCACCAGGTTTGATCCGTGAAGGTCACCCGATGCCTCTCCGGCCACAATCATTACTTCTTTACATCCGGCGGGGGGTGGAATTTTCTGCTCAAGATTCATACTTAATACCATCGCTGATCGAATCAATCATCTTTATAATGAAACCGTTTACTGACCTGTGTTCATTTCATCAATAATGCGGAGTGCCAGATCCAGAGATTCTCTGCCGGCCTTACCTGTAACAAGGGGGCTCTCCCTGGTTATGACCGAATTAACAAAGGCCCTGATCTCACTTTCGAGGGGATCATAGGCCTCTACTTCCACGTTGTTTTGACCGATTTCTATCTGTCCGTCGGCGCCGGTTTTTCTGCTCAGGGATACGAGTTCTCTTTTTCCATAGTCAACAGAATGATATCCTTCGAGTCCGAAGAATCGTATTTTCTGCATCACCTTGCCTGTCACCCTGCTTGCGGTAACATTCGCCACACAGCCGTTCTGAAAGGTAATCCTCGCATTGCTTATATCAACATTGTTTGAAAGAACGGATATACCCACCGCCTTTACGTCCTTTACGGGGGATTTCACAAAGTTAAGTATGATATCAAGATCATGAATCATCAGGTCAAGAACGACATCCACATCCGTTCCCCGTTCAAAGAACGGGTGAAGACGGTGAGATTCAATGAAAAGTGGCGCCTCTATAACCTTTTCCAGCGCCGCGATGGCAGGATTAAATCTCTCTACGAATCCTATCTGAAATATGGCCCCCCTGCTTTCCGCAATTGAAATGAGTTCGTCCGCCTCTTTGAGTGTAACGCATATGGGTTTTTCGAGGAGCACATCAATTCCCGCGGAAAGAAGGTCCCTCGTCACTTCATAGTGAAATCCTGTTGGAACAGCAACACTCGCGATATCGACTTTGCCTGTCAGATCACGATGATCAGAGAGGGCCTCGCATTGATACTCCTTCGCTGCCTTCAAAGACTGTTCTCTGACGACATCCGCCGCGCATATAATTTCACATTCCGGTATTTTTTGATATTTCTGCAGGTGGTAGTTTCCGAGATGGCCGGCCCCAACCACACCCACCTTTATTTTTCCCTTTTGTTTCATATATCAG
>CAZINZ010000080.1:4079-6647 GCA_964540715.1 uncultured Syntrophaceae bacterium
GGGGTCGGGGGTCGGGGGTCGGGGATCAGCAATGAATTTACAGCTTATTCCATTGCGCCAAAAGCCCGATGATGGGTGATTGTTTTTATTTCGAATTAATTTGAATATTAATTTTTTTGCTGGCCCCTGATTCCTGCCCCCTGTCAGCTTTACCGATCTGTCGCCTCCGGACTCGTTTACCTGCATATACCCCGTTTGGCGTTTTCTATAAACTTGACAAAATGCTTCACCTCGGGCAGATCGTCAACTTCCGCCTTCACTCTTTTCATGGCCGCTGAAAGCAGCAGTGAAGATCTGAAGGTAATCTTATAGGCCTCCTTCAGGGCGGCTATCGTCTTTTCGTTAATGCCTCTCCGCTTCATTCCTATCAGATTGAGACCATAGGGTTTCGCCCTGTTGCCGGACACGGTCACGTACGGAGGGACATCCTGCACAACTGCTGACGCGCCTCCAATGATCGAATGGCATCCAATACGGGTAAATTGATGGACTCCGGATAAGCCACCTATAATGGCAAAGTCTTCAACAAGTACATGACCTGCAAGATTGGCGACATTCGCCATTACGATATTGTTTCCAAGTTTACAGTTGTGCGCCACGTGGCAGTATGCCATCAGGAGGTTATTGTCTCCAAGACATGTCATCCCGATATCGGCTGACGTGGAACTGTGTATCGTGACAAACTCCCTTATCGTGTTATTGTCACCAATAATTACGGGACATTTTTCCCCTTCGAACTTCAGATCCTGGGGGTCGGCTCCTATGGAAACAAACTGGAATATGCGGCAGTCGCTTCCTATCCTTGTGGTACCTTCTATGACCACATGCGGACCGATAACGGTGTCCTTCTCTATCTGTACATCCGGACCGATCACACTGTAAGGCCCTATCTCAACATTCTGGCCTATAGTCGCTTCGGGCGAAATGATGGCCGTCGGGTGAATACCCATAAATATCTATACCTCTTATTTTTCTGCTTTCTCTTCCAGTTTCTCTATCCGCTTCAACAGAGAGTTCACAGTCTTTCGCATCTCAGGGAGTTTCGGCAGACAGACCTGCGTCCGGAGCCAGTTGAGATGTGGCATGTGAGGTGAGCCGGACACTATCTGGCCCGCAGGGACATCATCATGAACGCCCGACTGCGCCGCGACCATGGCATTGTCCCCCACGGTGATATGCCCGACAAGTCCAGCCTGTCCGCCCAGTATCACACTCTCCCCGAGCTTCGTGCTGCCGGAAATGCCGACCTGGGCTACGATAATAGAATTTTTTCCAACAACTACATTGTGGGCGATCTGAACCAGGTTATCAATCTTGACCCCTCTCTTTATCCAGGTCCTCCCCAGCGTTCCTCGATCAATGGTGGTATTCGCCCCGACCTCAACATCATCATCTATCTGCACTATTCCAACCTGAGGTACCTTGCGGTTGTCGGCTCCCGGATTCGCGAAACCGAACCCATCCGCCCCCACGATAACCCCCGCGTGAAGGATCACCCTTCTGCCGATCCGGCACCCCTTATACACCACAACATTCGGGTATAATATGGAATCTTCTCCCACGAGCGCGTCATTGCCAATAAAGACACCGGGATAAAGAACTGTACCCCTTCCTATCCTGGCCCCTCCACCGATATATACCCCTGGATAAATGGATACTTCTTCCGCTATTTCAGCATCCGCCTCAATAAAGGCATCTCCACTTATCCCTGCCGGGATATCCTCCCCCGGATAAAGAAGTTCAAGGGCCATGGCCATGGAGACGTAAGGGTCTTCCGTGATAATCAGGTTTTTCCCGGGACAGGAAATCCCGGGAGAGACAAGGATTGCCGACGCGCGGGTCTCTTCGAGTCTGCCCTTGTACTTCGGGTTTGAGATAAAGGTGAGGTCCCCCTCACCCGCCTCATCAATGCCCCGCACACCGGTAACCTCTACATCGGCATTACCCACTACCGTTCCGCCGACATGTTCCGCGATCTCTCTCAGTTGCTTACTGACTGTCATCCGAAGTTCCGGTCTATTTTCCAGACTTATATGCCCTGTTATACTCTTTTATGACCTTCTTCGTCATGTCACTCGCCTTGGAATGATAGACCAGCCCTCCGCTGTTAACATCCATTATGCTTGTATATCCATCACTTTTCCCGATGGCGTTTACAACCTTAAGCACCTCAGGAATCAGCTTCCGGGAAAGCTCCTGGTCCTTTACTCTCATCTCTTCATTGGTATCTTCTATGAATCTTTTGTATTCTCTGAATTCTTTCTGGTAGGAAAGTTCCTTTTCCTTGTAGGCACTTTCCGTCAACACCGGCCTTTGCTTTTCCAGATTGCCCTTCAGATTTTTGAGTGCATTTTCCTTTTCCTGTATCTGCGCTCTTTTCCCATCTACAAGTTTTTTCAAATCGATGGTTGCTGCCTTTCCGGCATCAGAATGGAGAAGAATATCTTTCATATTTATGAAACCCGCCTTCTCAGCGTTGGCTACACAGACACCTGTCAATATGAAAGAAATAACAATCAATAAACTCACAGCCTTTTTCATGGACTAATTCCCCCTGTTTCAATTTGT
>CAZINZ010000081.1:0-6329 GCA_964540715.1 uncultured Syntrophaceae bacterium
GGAAAGGAACATCAAGCAACGATCTGATTTCCGGGTTCGTTGGGTTTCTTCCTGAAGTCGAGAAAATCAAGGGCGTAGAAAAAGTAGCAGATTTCTTTTAATCGTCCATCTTTTTTAGCTTTTTTGCTTATTTAAAAATAGGTTTCTTGCAGCATGAAAGTGCGACAATTCACCAAAACTAATCCCTGAAGGAAACTAATCAATAGCATTGTGTTAAATTCGTATCAATTTATATGTGGTCAGTAAGCAAAAAAAGAATGCGCAGATTAAACCTGGCGCAACTGTTGTGATAATTTCGGGTGTACCAACCAAGTAGTGGACAAAAATCAGACCGCTACCTGTGATGCTTACAGTGATGACTGCCGGAAAGATGGATTGAAGATACCTATTCGTAATCTGACTAAATATCCAAGTTACTATCTGTATCATGACCAATGTGATGATCACACTGGCAATTCCCTGAGTAATTCCAGAGACTGCTCTTGTGGACAGGTCGAAAGCTCTGTTTGCATAAAAAGCCCAACCACCCCATGCGAAAAAAGCGAGAATGGTCGAGATTAATTTATATTTCGGACTCGTTTGAATGCTTAATGTATTTTTCATATAGTTGCCTATGCAAAAAAATGATGATTTTAGATCGGTTTAATCATATTTGAATTAAGGTATCACCATGATATAGCTTATTCACTTGATGCTGCTTTACTTGATTTATCTATTTCTCCAACCCTATTGAAAAATTTAAGTTTCATCCTAATTCTTCGTTACTACGGCAATAAAATTGTTCATTCGTCCCAAGCAATGCTGAATTTCATAAAAGATGAAATGAAAAATCTAATCTGATAATGGTTTTAAAAATTTGGGATTATACATTTTTATTACCACCAACGCTTCATATGGAGTCCTATTATCTTTTTTAAGCTAACGTATTGCTCACCAGTGAGGGCCGCTTTTTGGCCCGAATCTGGTTCAGCAAAAGGGTAGCGTCTTTTAAATAATTTTTTTCTTCATCAATATTTCCTATCACCTCTTGGTCAATGCTTTCTCGATTGCGTCCGGTGATTCAAACCCACAGCTTTCGGCTGTGTTTTTTAATATTTCGAGAGGCAAATTCTTACCTTCGGACTCTGCCTTAAGGGTATCTTTCAGGCAGAGATCAAGTGTCGTCTCGGAATAGGTAAGCAGTTCACTATGCAGATAGTTGTCTATTGAGGCGTAACGTCTTCTACTGTTGTTTGCTACATTGACCGGACGCCCGAGCGAGAAAAGCCTCGGATATTTGACGGAGGCCTCTATCGCCCATTTTGAATGATACTTCACGATCTCACGAGCAAGTTCCTGAGCTTGGGGCGATACAGGCGAAAGCTCATTTTTTATTTCCTCGTATTCTTCCGGGAAGGTTATTTTCATCATGTGCGCGTATTTAATCACCATCAAGTTTATTTCCTTTTGCGCTGCGTCCTCCAAATCATATAAATAGCTAATAAGTGTGTTCATGCTCCATATGTGGGCCTGTGCCTTGCGCATTATTATAAAGGTCTTCCTGTCATCTTGACAAGAGGCTCGTCCCCCGACATTTGTGACATTTGTGAACATATCCCATTCAAGCTCAAGTATACAGTTCGTTAACTCCTTGCGTTCCATGTAAGATATTTCCTCGCTTGCGGATTTCGATCACTATTCAAAACGAATGTACTCGAAAGCCAAATTTCCAAAGCATCAATTTAAACACAAGTTCTGTAAAAGAAAATGCTTTCCTTCGTGAAAAGACCTGAATTCTATTTGCACTACAGATAACGCTGGTATAACCGGTTGCTACGCCGGATCTCAATAAAAGGTAATCGTACCAAGATCACGCAACTTGAGAACTGCAGCGGCGATATGCAGTCCGGTAAATACGCTTGTTATGAAAAATTTAATGGATCACATCATTCAGTTTTATCTTTCTCAATATTCATTATTCTGTTTCTTATTTCATCCGGAATCTTTGTTTTTTTGTTTTCACGATAATTGAAACTGACAATAATCCCCTCCCCTAATGCTGCTATTTTCTTGTGATTGTGACTAACTACTATATGTTTCATTGTAAAGCGCTCATCTTCAATAGTTTCCACTTTTGCTCCGACTGTAACACGGTCTGGATATGTAAGTGGGATTTTGAAGTTACATTGAGTGGATGCCAAGATAGGACCAACACCGATTTCTTCTAAGAACTTCATGTAATCTAGTTTTTCAAAATATGATATTCGAGCACTTTCAAAATATCTGAAATATACAATGTTGTTTACATGTTGAAATGCATCCATTTCACCCCATACAACGGGGATCTCGATTGTTACAGGATAATCTAAAAGTAATTCCTTCATGTTTCAACCTCTTATAGGTTAATTTGAGAATATGTTAGCGTTCATAACGCTCCGCATCAGCGGTAAACCGTGAGCGTAGCGAGTGGTTTGTCCGGCTGTATGCACTTGTTATGTTGGTTTTATCAGTCCTTCTCGCATACTACGACTTTTTTGGATAGCGGCCGTTTGCATCGACATCGGAAGAGTCTATTTCTTTGGCGGTATCCATCAATGGCGTGCAACCATACATTTTAATTGTTTCAAGAGTTGCCATTCGTTTGGTTGTAATGATTTCATCTTTCGTGATGCTGTAGCCTTGAAAATTGTACACAGTGACTTTCCCCATAGCGCGCCTCCTTTCCCTTTTCCCTTAGTTACATTAGAGCTCACATCATTGTTGGCATGAATGTCATGAGGAACAATACCCAGCAGCAGGCAACAATGATTATTACCGTCCAGCACAGAATCCTGACAAGCTTACTCTTGGTTGCCTCACGCCACCTGTCCGCCCGCTGTCCCAGTTTCATTAACACCCACATGGCACCGAATGCCGCAGCAGTGAGTATTAGCCCAAGTATCCATGACACGATTCTGTTGCCCGTCAAATGCATCAACTCTCGAATCTCACCGCGTCTAAGCAACTCTAGGAAACCAGCGAGATCATCACCGAACATGAATGGGAGCCCAAAACAGACAACGAGGAAGAGACAAACAAAGATTATCCATCCGACATCTCGCAGCCGCTGTGAAAACGTTTGTGTTTCTTTCTTAGTATCGATTTCCATAACAATTAATATAAATAGTTGGTATTTTCCGAACTTTGGTGCAATCGCACTTAAATTCCTGAGAAACGAAAAAAGGAGATTGCACCATGAAATCAAGCACAATTGAACTTCGACCATTGGGCATTTGGTGCTAATAAAGACTAAAAACCCGGTGGGTAAAACAACACCTATTCAAAACACATACGATGCGCCCAGGATCTATAAAGTACTCTAAGTTGCTAACTCCATTATGATATATTGTCAAGGAATATTACAGTTTTCCCGGTGCCGGCCGGGCTGTTTACTATTCAACTACGGGAGGCCTCTTGTCGAACCAGGGCCTTGCCTGTTCCAGTTGAGCTGCCAGCCGGAACAGTGTCGCTTCGTCTCCGAATCTTCCCATAAAGTGGACCCCGCAGGGCAGACCGTCTTCCGTCCAGTGAAGAGGAACGGACATTGCGGGCTGACCTGTGAAGTTGGCCAGTTGTGTGAAGGGGGTCTTCGACAAGCTCTCTATGGCAAGTTTGTCAGTTATGCCGGAGAGTTTTAACAATCCTCCCATTCCCATCGAGTTTACTAATGTCATGAGAGCGCGTTCAACAGGTTTTGGCTGCAATTCGCCTATCCTGACTGGAGGATACGCCATCGTCGGCGTGAGATAGAGGTCACATTTTTCATGAAAGCGTCCCATAACCCTGGAGGCGATACCCCATTCGCGCATCTGTTTTACAAAATATCCAGCGGAAAAGGTGCGGCCAAGCAGTCCGAGGGTCCATGTCAGGGCTTCCAGATCATCTCTTTTTGCTTTTCTACCTAATATGGGTTGCAGCTCCTCTATGTCGGCCGCTATCTCTCCCATATACATGGCGAGGTAACTGTTTGCCAGGGCCTTTCCATCAATGTCCGGACGATTCTCTTCAACCTTGTGTCCCAGTTCTTCAAGGAGTCGAGCTGTTTTTTCCACGGCCTGCGCACACCCGGGATGAACCTCTGTGTCGAGCGGAGAGAGAGTATTAAAGGCTATTCTCAGAGATCCGGGTTCTCTTTCGATCTCTTCCATATATGGTCGCTTCGGTGGCGGAATAATATATGGAGCACCCACATCAGTCCCGCTGGTTGCATCCAGCATGGCCGCGCTGTCTCTGACGGAACGGCTGATTATATGTTCAACAACGGCGCCCTGCCAGATTGCCCCATGATCCGGGCCGGTAGGATTGCGGCCTCGTGTCGGTTTGAGACCGAAAAGAGCGCAGCAGGATGCGGGAATACGCAGAGAGCCGCCGCCATCACCTCCGGAGGCCATCGGTACCATACCGCTTGCGACGGCAGCTGCGGAGCCTCCGCTTGAACCGCCCGGCGTATGATCGGTATTCCAGGGATTGCGTGTTGGTCCATGAAGTTCCGGTTCTGTGACACCCATAAGACCGAATTCCGGACAATTTGTCTTTCCCATGATTACGAGACCCGCCTTCTTAAACCTCTTTACCAGTTCACAATCCTCATCCGGAATATAGTTTTTATAGGCTCTGCTTCCACCGGTCAGGGGTACGCCGGCATACGCCGAAATCAAATCTTTCATCAGAAAGGGAACCCCTGTGAACGGACCATCGGGGAGACCTTTTTCAATATCTTTTTGCGCGAGGTCGAATATCGGAGCGATTACCGCGTTAAGTTGAGGGTTGAGCTTCTCTATCCGGCTTATTGTTTCTTCGTAAAGATCCGCAGGGGAAACGTCTTTCTTTTTGACAAGCTCAGCCATTCCAAGTCCATCATACCTGTCGTACTCCTTGAATTTACCCATAAAAATTCCCTCCCTTCAGGATGTAATGAAAAAATGACTCCATTTTGTGTTTATAAGGTACATATCGACTTATCCACGAATCCGGTCTTTTGTACGTTTTTTAGCTATAAACTTGAAAGTTGAATTAAGCAAGAAATTTCAAATGGTATTGGCGCGGATTAATATGTTAGACTACGGATCATTGCTTTTCGTAAAGCGATTCTGAACAACGAGTGGGCTGAAAAGCAGGGGATGATTTCTGATGGTAGAGACCATAAGTTCTTGCATTTTTCTGATGCCATTGGTAGAGTTTTGTGTTATTTGTGTTCTTACACAGCTGTGGTGGAATACCAAAGCAAATCCCCCCCCTACATTTGTATATTACTCAAACATCGAGGAGGATAGAACGATGAGAAAAATTCTATTGGTTATCTTTATATGCTTGTCACTTATCAGCCCTGCGTCAGCTTCAGCTGAATCAGTTGGGGTTTTTACAGAAATTTCAGGAACTGTTGAGATTCGAAGCCTGATTAATGATGAATTCCGTCAGGCAAAAATTGGTGAAAGTGTTGATGTCTCGGATGCGATATACACCCATGATAATGCCAGAGCAGAAATAACCTTCAATGACGGAAACCTTATCCGTCTTGCTTCAAAAACACGCCTGAAAGTCAAAGAATATGTGATAAGTGGTTCCGACAGCAGTGAAGTAATCAATCTCTTAAGGGGAACGATCAGGAATATCGTAAAGGTTGTTTTTGACCCAGATTTTCAAGAGAAAAAAGGCAAATATGAAATCCATACACCAATAGCTGTTTGCGGTGTCAGAGGCACGGATTTCTTCGTTTCTCACGAGCAAGGAGTAAGCGGCGCTGTTTTTGTGACAGGGAAAGGGTATTCCTATAGTAGCGATGTGCCCGGTGAAGTTGTCACTATGACGGCTGGTCAGCAGATGGCTACGCGGTCTGCCAAAGAGGCACCCCAAGTAAGTCCCGCTAAAGCGCAGGATATTGAACAATTCAAAAATGCGACGCAGGCCCGTGCGCAAAAGGGGAAAGAACAAAAAGAGATAAAGGCGCTGCCTCAAAAGGCTGCAGTCAAAGGTTTAGAGAAAAAACAGGAACAGAAAGAGATAAAAGCTGCTACCAAAGATTCAAAGCAAAACAAGGATCAAAATAAAGAACAAGAAGATAAGGACAAAGACAAGGATAAAGATAAAGATGATTCCAAGAAGACAGGAGGCTTTTTTGAGGCGGTTAGGGGCTTTTTTCAATCGAGTTCCGCAAAGGATAAGGGGGTAGCATCCAGTAGCAGTAAGGGGGCCTCAGGAAATTCGGCGGCATCCGGAGGTAAAGGTAATAGTTCAAGCGGCAGCTCCGGTGGTGGTAACTCTGGTGGTGGTGACTCTGGTGGTGGTGACTCTGGTGGTGGTGACTCTGGTGG
>CAZINZ010000082.1:0-6013 GCA_964540715.1 uncultured Syntrophaceae bacterium
GCCTCGCTATCACATGCCTTGCTTCGATTCTTATATGTATTACTTTAGGCCCCTGCCCGGCGATTTGTGCGCAATCGACCTGAACGGTCAGACGATATATGCCCAGTCCGGGGCATATATCGCTTCATCATCTGGAGTTGAGATAGACACAAAAACGCCCCGTTCTGCCTGTGCGCGCCTCCATACAGAGAGGAACCTTTTCCCTCTTACTCATTGAACCGAACAACGAGCGCTTTCCCCCGCAGCTTGTTGCGGGGGAGCATCAATTATTATTTTCCTTTTGACTTTAGAAGGTTGTCTGTGGCAGATTAGCCGCACTGTTTTTGGAGGAAAATTACAATGGCCTTAACTGTAAACCGATTACCAAATAAATTTTATCCTGATTCCACAAGGATCATTTCCAGATTTTATATGCCCGGCGCTGAGGATAGGGCAAGAAGTATAATCAAGCGAGTGCTGGACTTTTCTGACCAGGATGTGGCTTCAGCTCTTAGTGAGGTGCTGTCCGATTTTTCAAAGCGGCATCGCAATATCTCAAAAGTTTTTGAGAAAAATTTTGATAACATAAAATACGTCCTGGCATCGGACCCTAACATACCCCCGGATACACTGTCTCTTGAGAGAAAATTGCTAATCGGCTCCTACTTTACCTTGGAATATGCCATCGAGGCAGCCGCCTTCTTTAATCCCTCGATCGTCGAAGACCCGAACCAGGGTAATCTCGAAGAGGGGCAAAAACGCGTCATCGTCAGTTTTCGCGCGGTCGGGGAGGGGCATATCTCATCCATCGTATTCAGGAGTGGTATCATCACCCAAGACAAGAAGCTGGTCTTCAGACCTGCTGGAAGATTCGTTGATTTACCGGAGACGGTAAAGCGTCACGTATATGAAAAAAAACATTTTTTGGTAAAATTACATGAAATGAATATCCACAAAGATATTGTCGGGTTTATCATGGATAATCTGAAAGATAAATTTATCTACCATGAATTGCAGGAAAGTATTGCCGAAGTCAGCAAAAATATAAAACTAAGCTACAGCAAGGAAAAGGTGATAAATGCAATAAACTGGCTGGCCAATTCTCATTACGAAATAAGCTTTTCGCTGGACACCGCCATATCGGAACGCGTTATTTTCCCTGTCTCCGCCCATGAAAGCAATGGTATCGAAGATGCGCGATTTGTAAGATTTACTAATGGTGACGGAAGTGTCACCTATTTTGCAACATATACAGCGTATGATGGACATGCCATCTTGCCTAAGTTCATAGAAACAAAAGATTTCTATAATTTCAAGATATCACCGATCTACGGCAAATACACCCAAAACAAGAATCTGGCCCTGTTTCCTAAAAAAATTAAGGGTAAATATGCCATGCTCTCGCGCCATGACGGGGTAAATAACTATATTATGTTTTCCGATGATATCCATTTCTGGCGTCATGCGCAAAAAATACAAGAACCCCGATATCCCTGGGAATTTATTCAGTTGGGCAACTGCGGCTCCCCCATCGAGACCGAAAACGGCTGGCTGCTAATCACCCACGGAGTGGGTCCGATGAGGAGGTACAGCCTGGGGGCTATACTGCTCGATCTGGAGAATCCTTCTCACATCATCGGCCAGCTCCGGCAGCCTTTACTGATGGCCAATGAGGAAGAAAGAGAGGGCTATGTGCCTAATGTGGTCTATTCCTGCGGTTCGATTATTCATAACAATGTGCTGATCACACCCTACGGGATGTCCGACTACGCCTCGAGCTTCGCCACGGTCCAGGTGGATGAGCTTCTGAACTGCTTGCTGAATGATTGAGGGAGCGCACTGATGTATTTGATGAAGTGGGATGTAGCCACACGCAGAGGTAGGAGCATAGATGGCAGAGCAAAACGTCTACGATGACCTGGAGCCCAGAATTCATAAGAGAATAGCTGAGGCAGTTGCCGATGCTGCTCCGATCTTGGATATTGCCTGTGGCGATGGCAGGTTGATCGGTTTTGTTGCATCGGGATCTGGCTGCAACACTTATGGTGTCGATATCTCCGTATCTCATGTGACTGCAGCCCGGGAAAAAGCGACGACTCTGGGCATCTCGCATCTTGTGCTCCTCGCTGCCGGGGATGCACAGAAACTCTGCTTTCTTGATGAATCTTTCGGTTCTGTTATTATGCTTTATGCTTTGCACGAGATTCAGCATCCGACGCAGGCACTAAAAGAGTCAGGGCGAGTATTGAGACCTGGCGGGAAGTTCATAGTAGTGGATCCTATTAAAGGCGGCAAAGCTGAAACGCTCTGGAGGGAGAGTTATTATGGTCTGGAGGAGATCGAGTCTATGTTGACACATGCAGGATTCAGCGAGCTGACCTCCGACTTCCTGTACGATGATATCGTGTTTGTTTCGGCGCAAAAAGGTCCAGATTTAAACTGATAATCGTGTATCGATAAAGAGTTCCTATCACTTTACGATATTCACTTTCCCAGTATTTTACGGTAAACTTCAATATAATCATCAACCATTTTTTCCTGACTGAAATTCTTTTCGGCCCACGACCGGCAGTATTTGCGGTCAATCTGCCTTACATCTTTTAAGACGGATACGGCTTCATCCACCGTGTCAACCAGAAATCCGGTCTTCTCCTGGACGATCAGTTCCGGCATGGAACCCTTATTGAAGGCAACCACCGGCGTTCCGCAAAGCATCGATTCAGCCACGCTTAAACCAAAGGGTTCGGCAAAATTGATGGGATGGAGCAGGGCATAGGCATCGCCGAGCAGGGTATCTCTTTTCCCCGGTCCCGCATTACCGACATACACAATCTCATCATTTAAAAAGGGTTCCACCTTTTCTTCATAATATCTCTGATCCTGGATAAATCCGGCAATAATAAGTCTCATATTGAACCTTTTCGCGATCTGGATGGCCTCATGGGTTCCTTTATCCGGATGAATCCTGCCGAAATATAATAGATACTCGCCCACCGCTTCCTTCAGCGTAAAGTCATTCACATTAATGCCGTTGTACACAGTGGCGACATACTCCAATTGCCGGCTGCGGTCGGCATTGCTGATGGATACAAAATAATTATGATCATTGTACTCTTTGAAGACGGGGATAATGCGTGGTGAGGAAAACCCGTGGATAGTCGTCACCATCGGTGTGTTAATCAAACGCGAATAGGTCAGCGGTAGAAAATCATAGTTGTTGTGGATGATGTCAAATTGACCGGCACACTCCATCATATGCGCAATATGCAGACACTCCCATACCTTCGGATCGAGGGACTTGTCCTCTTCATAGGGCCGCTTGCAGATGTATTCCAGTTTTGCCCCCGTCAGGGAATCGCCCGTTGCAAAAAGGGTGACGTCGAATCCACGCCTGACAAGACCCTCCGTGATATTGGATGCCACCTGCTCCCAGGGACCATAATGCCGCGGCGGAGTTCTCCAGCAGATAGGGGCCAGGACTGCAACTTTCATCTTACACCGCCGCTCTGGGATTTTTCAGACAGAGGTCAACCAGGTCGTTTATGCTGGCTGTACCGGCGCACATCACGGTATCAGCCCCACCCCAGTAGATTTTAAGTGTGCCGTCAGGCTCGGGCACCGCCCCGCAGGTAAATACGACATTGGGGACATAACCGGTGACCTCGCATGCTTCTTCCGGCTGCAGGACCCAGCCGTCACTGACCCCCCTGATTATCGATGGATCTGTCAGATCATGCAGGGCAACTCCCAGGCGGTAGACCGAGCCGGCCATGGTCTGAAAGACGCCGTGGTAGATATTCAACCAGCCCCAGTCGGTCTTGATGGGAGGCGCACCGGGTCCTATTTTCATCTCATCCCAGTGGTATTGAGCCGGTTTTATAATCAGTTTCGAGTTCCCCCAGTATTTCAGATCGGGAGAATAGGATATCCAGATGGACCAGGGGATTATCCCCGAATGGGGTCTGTCGAGACGAACATACAGGCCATCTATTTTTTCAGGGAAAATAACCAGGTTGCGGGAATCTGCTTGGGTGATCAGAGAAATCCGTTCTATTTCTTTAAAGTCTCTTGTTTTAGCCAGTGCGATGCGCGCGCCATATCTGGAATAGGCGCTGTAGGTAATCAGATATTCATCATCGATACAGGTGATACGGGGATCTTCGAGGCCATATTCTTCATATATTTGAAATATCCCTTGTGTTGCCGGGGTCATAAAGGGCTTTTCGGCAACTCTGAACCGAAACCCGTCGTCACTTTCAGCCAGCCCTAAGATACTGCGGCCGCTGGTTAAATGCGAGCGGAAGATCATTATGTACCTGCCCTTATACCGGGTCACTCCCGCATTATGAACCGTTGCAACCGGATAGGGCACATCGTCTCTCGTTAAAATTGGATTCTTTTCATATCTTTGAATAATCGGCATTTACAAGCTCCTTACCTTGTTGTATGCGGCAGGGCTTTCTCCGGCATAGTTCCCTGTGAGAGCAAGGCATGATCGAGTTTTCAATCAGGATATTAGAGCCTCCTGCTCATGGGCCAGAAGGACGGTCAGATGGGCAATGAGATACGCCAGGATACTCTCCGCACCCTGATTCCGGTTGACCCCTCGGCTTTCAAGGCCGTCGCAGCAGCCGCATGTCTCAAAATCATAGAGCGGGATCCGCAGATCATTTTCACCCAGAAACCACATAAAGGATGCAAGCATCCGGTCAAGGTAGTGCTTATCCTTGGTCACGGCAGAGGCCTTGTAGAACATCATCACGATGGCCATTGCGTCAATGGGTTGCTGAGCGTACCGCGCACACTCTTCGCCCTTCTTGTACCAGCCGTCGGACCCTACCGGCGCAAGATAGCCGTCTCTAAAAATGATTCCTTCCAGAAAGTCCGCCATCTCACGTGCGACAGCCAGGACCTTTTCATCACCGATTATTTCATAGGCATGGAAAAGGGCCAGGGGGATCATGCCGTTGTCATAGGTCAGCGTCGGTTCAAACCAGTGCCACTGGTCATCGGCCTCGTCTTTGTACTGTACGACGATCCGCTGCACCATACCCTTAAGGGTTTCATGCATCCCCTCATCACTCGGATAGCGGTGGAGATAGTGGCAGACACCGATGATCGTATCGGCAATACCCCGAATGAAACGCATGTCCTTAAAATTCGGGTAGGCCTTGGAGAAGAGTTGGTTGGCCAGTTGAAAAAAGGCGTCGTGGGGGGAGAAGCGGATAAGGTACCCCAGGGCCCATATGGTTCGTCCGAAGGCGTCCTCCGATCCGATCTCGTCAAGAAAGTTTCGATTGTAGCTTAAGAAATTTTTGAAGCGTCCGTCATCGCGCTGCATATAATCGATATAACTGAGATAGGTGGGCAGCAGACTCAGGGCCACCGGGTCTCCCTTCTGGCGATAGGCCATGACCGCCATCAACAACCCCCGGGCATTATCGTCCAGGCAGTATCCCTCTTTCCGGTTCGGCACACTATAGTTCGCATGCTGGATAATACCGGTATCGTCGGTGAGCTGCATGACGTGGGCCAGATCGAAGGGGGGAAGAACGAGCGGGTCAACAATAGCATCCTCTCTAGCGCTGACCTCCGAATAGGATTGCGCCACATCGAACATGAGGTCGGCATATTTCTCCCCGATAACGGGCCATGTCATCTGCCGCCCGTAGGTGTAAGCCTTGTGTCTAAATTCGAGCAGGGTGGAAGGGTTATCCAGGAGTTCGTTGAGGATACCGACAAGTGCCTTTGAATCGTGAAAATCAAAGAGCCTTCCCCTCCCCTCTGCCAGGAGCTCCTGCGCGTGCCAGTAGGGCGTAGAGATTACAGCCGCCCCCGCTCCTACCGCATACGCCAAGGTCCCGCTGGTAATCTGTGCCTCATTCAGATAGGGGGTGATGTAGATATCGATGGCGGACAGATATTCGAACAGTTCCGGTGCACTGACAAACCGGTTATGGAAATAGACGTGTTCTCTCAGATTATTCTTTTCGACCAGGCGCCTGAGATAATTTCGGTACTCCTCACCCGAAGA
>CAZINZ010000083.1:0-5838 GCA_964540715.1 uncultured Syntrophaceae bacterium
CCTAACACAATCGTTCCAGCGGACGGCTAATGCCGCCACTGAATTCAAACATTCTACTACACTTCCAAAGGTAATCCTCAGTATTCAATGAAATGGAGGTGATTATGCAACGAATTGCTGGCAGACGAAAAAGCAAGGCGATTTCGCAAAAGGATGGAAACTGCGATGCATCACTTTATCGGTTATCTGCAACCCGCAAATGGGTTTCAATATTTCATTGACATACATGTCAATATTTTGTTGACATACAAGATCGTTATTCCTATACTCACTCCTGTCAGAGGCGATGTCCTATAGAAATCAGGCAAATAGACATATTTGAAATAGTGCATTCTCGCCTACAACGATACGGGGGTTAATTATCATTAAAAAAGGAGAGAGAAATGAAATCAGAGTTTGCGAATATCGGGGAAATGGTGGCGACTCAAGCCCGTCGCTACAGTGATAAAGTCGCCATACGCTATTACGAACGGGACATCACCTACCGGGAGCTGGACGAGCAGAGCACCCGGGTAGCCAACGGCCTTCAGAAACTGGGTGTCCGGAAAGGCGATCGGGTATGTATCCTCATGGACAACTCCCCGGAGTTTTTCTACGCCTATTTCGGAATCATCAAGATCGGGGGGATTGCCGGTCCGATCAATTGCTGGTGGCAGACCGGGGAAATTCAGTATCTGCTTAACGATTCCGGGGCGGTGTGCCTGCTTGTCGATCATAATTATCGGGAGCATGTCGACAAGATCATCGACGACACTCCGGCATTGAAAAACGTCATCGAACGGGAGGCAACGGATGATCGTTTCCATGCCTTTGAAAACATGATGGCGGAGGAGGTGTCGCTGCCCACCGTGGAGATCGACCTTTCGGATGTATCAACGATCGTTTATACATCGGGTACGACGGGTACTCCCAAGGGCGTTCTGCTTACCCACCGGAATATTCTTACCAACTCATGGCAGGCGAGCTTGCTCGCCAACATAGACGAGAAAGACGTAATCATGTGTTTCCTCCCTCTGTTCCACGTCAACGGACTGGTAATCACAGGAACATCTCCCCTGACGAGAGGATCACAGATTATCCTGCGCCGGGGTTTCTCGGCCTCCGAGTTCTGGGAGTGTGTCGCGAAATACCGCGTCTCCATCTTTAGCGGTGTGCCGACGGTCTACCAGATCCTCTTGAATACGCCGAGCGACGAAGGGGTGGATGTATCCTCCCTCCGTTACGGCGTCTGCGGCGCCGCACCCATGCCTGTCGAGGCCATCCGCAAGTTTGAGGAGCAATTCAACATGATCATTGTCGAGGGGTATGGACTGACCGAAGGCACCGCCGGGGCGACGGCCAATCCCATCGACGGCGTTCGGAAGATCGGTTCCATCGGGATTCCCTTTGCAGGGACCGAGGCCAGGCTCTTCGATGAACAGGATGAGGAAGTTCCCCAGGGGGAAGTGGGAGAGATCTGCATTCAGGGCGACCATGTTATGAAGGGATATTACAACAAACCGGAAGATACGGCTCAGACCCTGCGGGGCGGATGGCTCCATACGGGGGACATGGCTTATAAGGACGAGGATGGCTACCTCTTCATTGTCGATCGGAAGAAGGAAATGATCATCCGGGGCGGGGAAAATATCTATCCCAAAGAGTTGGAAGGTGTCATTTACCAGCACCCGCAGGTCATGGAATCGGCCGTGGTTGGCGTGCCCGACGCGATCTTTGGTGAAGAGGTGATGGCCTGCTTGGTTCTCCATCCGGGGGAAGTGTTGGCGGAGGAGGCATTCCAGGACTGGTGCCGGGCCAACATGGCATCCTATAAGGTGCCGAAATATGTGGATATCCGTACGGAGCTGCCCAAGAATATTTTAGGTAAAATCCTCAAGAAAGAACTGAAATCCACGCTGAAGTCGGAGGGAAAGATCAAGGAATAATTCCGGTAATCACGAAGGAAAGACAAAAAGCCCCCGCACACTTCAGATGAGGCGGGGGTTTTTTATAGTTTAAAGGAACTGCTGTTTTTACCGTAGCCGATTTTCTGCGTATCATCCGGATTAAGGTAAAAGTCGGAACGAAGGAAAGCGCCGGTTTTACTGTCCCCGCTTATAGTGACTCCCGTGAAATGTTGTGCTGCGCCATCTTCCTGTACAGGGTGGACCGGGCCATCCCCAGTGGGAAATTAAGGGGACACAACACTAAATTATTGAGAAAACAGGGTGATGATAAAACTTAAACCCTAACACAATCGTTCCAGCGGACGGCTAAAGCCGCCACTGAATTCAAACATTCTACTACACTCCAAAGGTAATCCTCAGTATTCCCCTTTGATCGAAATTATTTGTTAGTAAGGGAAGACAAAGTCTGGCTCATGTCATATTTTCATGAATCGACTCACTCAATTCCAAATACAAAGCTTCACTGTGGCTGATCGGGCCAGATTATTGAATACGAGATGAAACATGCTACTACCTGGCAGCTTGTTTCCTGTTCGTCCAGGCCAATGGCTTCTTCCTTACTAAGCAGATTTAAATTTGGGAAAAGGATGCCAGCTTTCTTTTAGTAATCATTGATTCTCTGTTTTTACTGAAGTCAAGCTCAGTATAATATTGGTGGACACCTAACTTTTCAGATGGTATACATATAGTTATTGAAGGCTTATGTGGTTTTCACGAGGATTCTCAATCAGGTAAAAGCTAGGCCCTCATTATCTTTTCAACCTAATAGATCATCTCAACGTTCAAGGGGGGGGGCAACCCTATGAATGATCAATCCAAGACAAAGCAGGTACTGATTCAGGAACTGGCTCTATTGAGACAGAGAATTAAAGAGATGGAGCGATCGGAATCAGAGTATCAGCTGACGGAGCAGGCCCTGCACGAAAGCGAGGATCTGTCCAGGAGTTACATAGAAGAGGCCCCGGACGGCGTTTACATAAGCGATTTGGAAGGCAACCTCCTTTACGGCAACCGTAAGTGCGAAGAGATGATCGGTTATCGACGTGAAGAGTTGATTGGGAAAAACTTTGTCGAGGTGAACTTCCTGCCTGAGCATAGCCTGAACGTAGCCCTTCGGTTGCTCCAGGCAAATCTGGAGGGCAAGTCCACCGGCCCGGACGAGATTGAGCTGATCACCAAGGAAGGGCGCCTCGTGCCTGTTGAGATCAGCACCAATGTGATTCAACGTATGGGTCAAAGAATCGTCCTTTCTTTTGCTCGCGACATCACCGAGCGCAAGCAGATGGAGAATCTTCTGAGGGAGAACGAGTTACGCTACCGTGATCTTTTCGACAATATCAGCAGTGGGGTAGCGATCTATGAAGTCAAGGACAATGGCAATGATTTCATCTTCAAGGATTTCAACAAAGCGGGAGAACGGCTGGATGGGGACCGGAAAGAGGATGTTATCGGGAAGAGTATCTATCAGATCAGGCCAGGTATCAAAGAGTTCGGATTACTGAATGTGTTTAAACGGGTCTGGGAAACGGGCATCTCCGAACATTACCCAGCTTTATTTTACGACGATAACAGGTTAAAAAAATGGTTTGAAAACTACGTTTACAAACTCCCCACTGGCGAAATCGTCGCCGTGTATGATGACATCACCGAGCGCAAGCAGACGGAGGAAAAACTGCGAGAGAGTGAAGCAAATTATAAACAACTATTTGATAACGCCCCTTCTGGTATATACCAAGTTGATTTTAGAACGGGAAAGTTAATCAAAGCGAACGATGTCTTCTGTGAATATTTTGGCTGTAGTCAAGAAGAAATAACTTCGATATCTCCATACGATATCATGACCGAAGAGAGCAAAAAAAGGTTTTTTGAGCGTCTGAACAAAATGGTTTTAGGTGAAGAAGTACCAGAAAATCCTGAGTATGAGATAATAGAAAGGGACGGGAAGGGAGTGTGGGTTAAATTAACTACCAAATATAACTACGATTCAGAAGGTCTTGCCGGAGCTAACGTTGTTGTACATGACATCGACGACCTCAAGCGTGCGGAGGAAAAGCTCAAAGATACTCTTGAAGGCCTCAGGAAAGCGGTTAGCACGACCATCCAAGTCATGGTATCCGCTGTGGAGGCAAGAGATCCCTATACGGCAGGCCACCAACTCCGAGTTGCCGATCTTGCCCGTGCCATCGCCACTGAGATGGGATTACCACAGGATACAATCGATGGTATCCGTATGGCGGGTTCCATCCATGACATCGGGAAACTGTCCATCCCTGCAGAGATACTGTCCAAACCCGGCAAGCTGTCAGATGTTGAGTTTTCCCTGATTAAAGAGCACTCCCGGAAAGGGTACGAGATGCTGAAGGATGTAGAATCTCCGTGGCCCCTGGCAGAGATAGTCTACCAGCACCATGAACGGATGGATGGTTCAGGCTATCCCAGAAATCTGAAGGGGGATGAGATCCTCATGGAGGCCCGTATCATGGCCGTTGCCGATGTAGTGGAGGCTATGGCGTCCCATCGTCCCTATCGTCCCGGCTTGGGTATTGGTGCGGCTCTGGAAGAAATCGAGAAGAATCGAGGAACCTTTTACGACGAAGCTGTCGCGAATGCCTGCCTGAGATTGTTTCGGGAAAAGGGGTTTCAACTTCAATCCTGACGGGAGGGAACAGAAATGTGGAGCTACAGGCCCGTGTCACTGCGATCGATCGATAGAAATGATTTACTACGTCTTATCGCCGGGTTTTTGCTGTGTGCGGGGCTTTATCTTACAAGCCTGTACAGCTATCTTCTGTTTCATACTCTCGCGGAAGGTTTTTCAATCGTCATCGCCATTGCACTCTTCCTGATCGCCTGGAACACCCGTCAACTGACAACAAACAATTATGTCCTGTTTCTCAGCATCGCCTTTCTGTTTGCCGGTCTCGTCGATTTTGTCCACACCCTGGCCTACAAGGGGATGGGAATTTTTACTGATTATGATGCCAACCTGCCCACGCAGCTGTGGATAATCGCCCGTTACCTTCAGAGTCTGTCTCTGCTCGCGGCGCTATGGTTCATCGATCGGAAACTGAACATCCGGGCCATCCTGGTTTTTTACCTTTCCGCGACCATCCTGCTACTGGCGACCGTCTTTTCCGGCACGCTGTTTCCCGCCTGCTTTGTCGAAGGCCAAGGGCTGACCACCTTCAAAATCGTCAGTGAATATATCATCTGCTTGATCCTGCTATCTTCTCTGGCTTTGCTGTTACACCATCGTGACAAGTTTGATCCACACATCCTGCGATTGATTGTCTGGTCGATTCTCTTTACAATCGTCTCGGAACTGGCCTTCACCTTTTATGTCAGCGTCTATGGCTTATCGAATCTGATCGGACATTACTTCAAAATACTCGCGTTTTATCTCATTTACAGAGCGATCATCGTGACCGGGCTGGAAAAACCGTACAGCCTCATTTTCCACAATTTAGAGCAGAATCGCCGAGAGACACAGACCATCATTGATGCTTCCCCCATCATGATCTTCTACAAGGATCGCGAAAACAGATTCATTCACGTGAACAAGGCGCTTGCTGAGTCGATGAATCTTCCCAAAGAGGGAATTGAGGGGAAAACCGCCAATGAAGTTCTTCCCAATCAGGCAACGAGTTATTTGAAAGACGACAAGGAGGTTATCGCATCGGGTAAGTCTAAAATCGGCATTATCGAACCGATCGATAGCTCAAGCGGCACACGGTGGCTTCAAACCGATAAGATACCGTACAGGGATGTGGACGGAAACATTATCGGCATCATCGGCTTTTCCATCGACATCACCGAGCGCAAGCTGGCGGAGGAACAGATCCGGCAGATGGCCTACCATGATTCTCTGACGGGCCTTCCCAACCGGGAACTT
>CAZINZ010000084.1:0-5832 GCA_964540715.1 uncultured Syntrophaceae bacterium
TACAGCGGCAGGTAAGCTTGGCACTACTGATTACCAAAAGTAATCTACAACGAACAATCCAATGCATGCTTTGTGTGTTACAGGAAGTTATAAATATCACGTCACCCGGGAAAAATCACGATCAATAATCCTCACATTTCAACCTGTTATCATTGATCCGGCCAGATTACCCAACCCCTCGACTTGTATTTGAAAGAGTGGGTATTGCCTGCATCCGGTTTTGATTGAGTATAGGAAGAAACCAACAGGAAGAACATAACCCGGCGATGAATGCCACATGATATAGTTATTTTTGGGATTTATCTTTATGTGGGGATGGTCGGAGAATGACATATGCTTGAAAGAATTTATTGACGTTGGAAAAGTTGACAGGATGGGAAAATGTATATTATAAATTGTAAAGTTACACTTTATACTTTAATGCCGTAATGGTTTTCTCTTTTCGTTGACAGGGGAATCCTGAAATGGGAAAAGAACCCTCATCTTAAAAAGGAGCTTGTCATGGAACTTGTTAGACTCTTTGAACCGATCACGATAAATGGTCTCGAAATCGCGAACAGAATCGTCATGCCCTCGATGGGACTCGGGTATACCGATGATTACACCTTTAACGAGCGTTTTGCCGGCTTCTATCGCGAACGTGCCGAGGGTGGTGTCGGCCTTATGACGGTTGGGCCCATCGCCATAGATACAGTAGGCGCCGCGCCTTTCATGCCGGGTTTTTTTGATGACAGAAATATAGAATCCCTCCGATATTTTATTGATGAAATCCACGGAAACACAAGGACCAAGGTTGCAACACAACTTTTTCATATGGGCCGAAATGCCTTCTCTCTTTTTACGGGAGAGACTCCTATCGCCCCCTCCCCTGTCATGAGCACCCTGAACCACGAAATGCCCCGGGAAATGACCAGGGACGATATTGAAGATGTAAAAAATGCCTTTGCCTCAGCGGCTCTCCGGGCAAGAGAGGCGGGTTTTGATTTCATCGAGCTTATCGCCTGCACGGGTTACCTGATCAGTCAGTTCCTCTCTCCTGTGACTAATAAGCGAGAGGATGAATACGGCGGCTCTTTCGAAAACCGGATGCGCTTCGGCCTTGAGGTAATCAAACAGGTACGGGATGTGATCGGCAACGATTTTCCGCTTGGCATGAGAATAGCGGGCAACGATTATCTCAAAGGGGGAAACACCAATGTGGAAGCCGCTCTCTTTGCGACTGAGGCATCTAAGGCCGGTATAGACGCGATCAATGTTACCGGTGGATGGCATGAAACCAGTATACCGCAACTCACGAGCAATGTTCCTCCCGGGGCTTACGTATATCTGGCACGCGGAGTGAGGGCAAAAGTGGATGTTCCCGTCTTTGCTTCAAATCGACTGGGGGACCCCTTTGTGGCGGAACGAGCCCTGAGAGGCGGTTCCTGCGATATGGTGTGCATGGGAAGACCCCTGATCGCAGACCCGGAGTTGCCCAATAAAGTAAAAGAAGGGAAGCTCAAAGAGGTTGTCTCCTGTATCTCATGCAATCAGGGTTGTTTCGACGCCCTCTTCTCCGGAAACCCCGTGGGTTGTATTCTGAATCCGAGGGCTGGCAGGGAAAATGACTTAGTGATAAAAAAAACGATAACAAAAAAGCGGATTCTCGTCGCGGGAGGAGGTCCGGCCGGCATGGAATTTGCCCTAACTGCCGCCGTAAGGGGACATGACGTTACTCTTCATGAAACAAAGAAATACCTCGGTGGCCAGGTAAATCTGGCAAAATCGCCTCCCGGGAAGGGAGAGCTGCAGAAACTGATCGACAGCATGAAAAACCGCATGGACAGTGCCGGAGTCAAAGTCATGTGCAAAAGTCCTGTAACTCCCGAGATGATCAGCAATAGACATGACCTTGTTGTCATTGCGTCCGGTGCAGAACCCGTGAATTTTAATGTACCCGGTATTGACAAGCCTCATGTGGTGAGTGCATGGGATGTCCTACTCAATAACGTTCCAACAATCGGTCAGAACGTCGTCATTGTGGGTGGCAGTGCCACGGGCTGTGAGACAGCTCATTTTATCGCATCCATGGGCACTCCGGACCCCGGGATTTTTACCCATCTGATGTATCATGGCGCCGAAGATCCGGAAGTTGCGATACAGCTGCTCTACAATTCGGGCAAAACAATCACGGTCATTGACATGGTGAATCGTATGGCCGATAACGTTGGTCGAACGGGCCGCTGGTCTCTCCTTAAGTGTCTGAGACTCATGGGAGTGACATTACGTCCCCAGACGAAGCTGCTGGAAATAACCGACGATTCCGTGGTAGTGGAAACGGCACATGGCATCGAGTCAATTCCCGCCGATACGGTCATTCTCGCCATGGGTGCCAGGTCCTTGGACACGCTCTCTGAAGAGTGCGCGAAGAAGGGTGTTCATTGTATCAAAATCGGTGACGCTGATGCTCCGAGGAAGATTACCGATGCAGTTCGTGAGGGATTCGAAGAAGCTCTCACGGTTTAAGAGAAAAGGAAATGCCGTAAAACATGAAGACCTTTGAAGTTCCAGACCTTGTCTCCGCCACATTGATACCGGGGAAACAGGGGGAAAATATCGCCCCCGGCGACGCACTTCTCATAAATCTTGAAATGGGAATACTCGCCGTTGCGGATGGCCCTGAAAGAAACCCCGATTCTTCAGCACTCTTTCTGGAACGATTTGCCGATTTCATCGAGACGTCCGATCTTCTGACTGGGGGAATGGCCCTCACGGACGACAACTTTGGGAGGATCGTGGAAGGAACGAACGTCCTGATGCGATCCACAAGCTATCACGAAAACACGACGTTTTCCGCCCTTATTGTCGGTCAAGATAATTCAGCCGTCCTTCTGCACACCGGAGACAGCCTGATTTTTCTGATCCGACGGGACGGAAAAAGAGTAGCGCAGATGAGTCGAACGAATCATTATATGGTAGGACGGTCTCCGAATCTCTTTCAATCGGAGATCATTACTCTATGCGACGGCGATGTGGCCCTTCTGGCAACCGACGGGATTACCGATCTCGCCCACTGCCACGGGCTTTCTCTCGAGAAATTCCTCTTTAACCGCCTCGACGGGATGAGCCCGCAGGGAATCTCCCATGCCATCGTTGCCTCCAGTGGCACCGTGGAGGTCAATCTGGACGATCTCGGCATCATCGTTGCCAACCTCGGAGGAATTCGAAATAGAGTACCACAGACGGACCGAAAACATATGATTTTGAAATACTGACAAAAAACCCCGGGGAGAGTTTTCACCCCGGGGTTTTCGTTCAGAACCCTGATAATCCTTTATTCTTTCACATCCATATTTTTATACATCTCCCGCACCTCACGTCTCAGGATTTTGCCAACATTACTCTTGGGAAGCTCATCTACGAATACGATTTCTCTCGGAACCTTGTAGGGAGCCAGTACCTCCTTACAATACTTGACAACTTCCTCTTTTGTCAGCGATTCCCCAGGCTTCGTGACCACAAAGGCCTTGACCGTTTCACCGCGATAGGAATCTTCGATGCCGAAGGAACAGGCCTCGAGTATTTTGGGGTGATCGAAGAGGGCGTTATCTATTTCGATGGGATAGATGTTAAACCCACCGGAGATTATCATGTCCTTAATGCGATCTACGATCGAAAGGTATCCGTCCTCATCAAAGAAGCCCAAATCGCCGGTATGCAACCATCCATCCTTTACGGCCTTTGCCGTTTCCTCGGGCTTTTTGTAATACCCCATCATTATCTGAGGTCCCGCAATCAGAACCTCTCCAATCTCACCCTGGGGAAGTTCCTCTCCCGTATCGATATTGACAATCTTGACATCCGTATCGGGGACTGGAACCCCAACGGTACCCGGTTTGATCACACCCTTCCAGGGGGTTACCGTTGCGATGGGGGTTGTCTCTGTCTGACCGTATACCTCGCACATGGTGGCTCCCGTCAAGTCATGGAGATCCCTGATCGTATCAGCCGCAAGGGGTGCCGCTCCCGAGAAAAAGCCTTTTATAAATGTGAGATCCATATTTCTGAATTCCGGTTCAGCCAGAAGTCCCACGAAGATGGTCGGCGCCCCCGGTATAAATGTCGGTTTATACTTCTTAATCATATCGATCATTGCCTTAGGCTCCGGACGGGGTATCACGAGATGTTCGTACGCCTGCCATATTATGAAGTTCTGGATAGCTGTGAATCCAGCTGTATGGAATACGGGGAAGGTCCCAATAAGTTTCTCCTCTCCCGGCTTCAGGTCATTTGCAAACCAGGCGACAAACTGCTGCACATTGGAACTGATGTTTCTATTGCTCAGCATAACACCCTTGCTCACCCCCGTGGTTCCCCCCGTGTACACAATGGCGGCGAGTTCTTCCCATTCGGTCTGATCCTTTACGGGCTCATCCGAATACTTATTAATGAGATCCTGAAAGACCATGACCGTATCGCTCGTCTCGAGTTTTTTATACATCGCTTTCTTTACAAAGGGGAAAATCTGTTTTTTGGGAAAGGGCAGATAGCTGTTGATATGACAGCCGATAACTTTTCGAACCTTCGTATTACCCATGATTTTCAGAATTCTCGGAACGAGGAGCGACAGCGTCACGGCTATAACGGAATCGGAATCATTCAACTGATATTCCAGTTCCCGTTCCGTGTAGAGGGGATTATTCTGAACCGCCACCGCCCCGATTCTCATTGCGGCAAGATTCGCAATAATCGTCTGGGGAAGGTTGGGCATGATGACTGCCACCTTATCGCCCTTCCCAACCCCCAGGTCCATAAACGCCCGCGAGCAGCGATTGACTAACTTGTCCAGATCGCTATAGGTAATCTTCTTTCCCATATAGTTCATGGCCGTATGGTTAGGAAATCTTTTCGCCGAATTGGTTAATGCCATGGGGATAGAGATTTTCTCATAATCCAGTGTCTTTTTGACCCCCGGTACATAGGACTTGTGCCATAATCTTTCAAAGCTCATAATCTGTCTCCTTTCAATTATAGATATTTTCTGTGAACCGAACCGCGGCCGAGATGACATTTCCTGGCTGGGACAACACTACACGATGAAGCCCTTTACCTACGTCTTGTCGTGAACCTTCAGGAATCTCTCCCCGGCTTTTTTGACCTCATCGGTCTGGACCATAATGGCCTGCTGCGCGGCTTCCCATTCCAGCACTTCCTTAAGTGTCATATCGAAACTTTTCTCGAGACTGCCCTTTATCAGGGACATCGACGATAAGGGTTTTTTTGCCAGTCTTCCGGCCAGTGTTAACACCTCCCCTTCAAGATCTTCATCGGGCACGGATTTGTATATGAGGCCAATTTCAGCTGCTGTTTCACCGTTAAACCTAGTGCCAAGGAGGGCCAGTTCCCGTGCCTTGACCATACCCACCAGTCGCGGAAGATAATAGGTTCCCCCGCTGTCAAGCACAAGCCCATGGTTTACGAAGACTTCCTGGAACTTTGCAGTATTGGCTGCTATCACAAAATCGGCAGAAAGGGCTATGTTGATGCCACCTCCGATTGCCATCCCTCTGACCTTGGATATAACAGGCTGAGGAATTTCTCTTAAGGAATAGATGACCCTGTGCAATCTCTTCATTGCATCCTGCCAGAACGGGGCGGAAAGGCCCTCAGTGAAACGGGACATGGAAGCTCCGGTACAGAAGTTACCTCCCGATCCCTCAAGAACAACCACTTTAATCGTCCTGTCCTGTCCGATTTGGTCGAGTGCCGCCTGAAATGCGTCAATCATGTCGAGATCGAGGGCATTCATGAGCTCCGGTCTGTTCATCTTAATAAAACAGACGGCATCTTCTT
>CAZINZ010000085.1:0-5687 GCA_964540715.1 uncultured Syntrophaceae bacterium
AATTTTGTTTGTTTTCAAGGCGTGTTGAAGCACGCATAACGGGTCAAGTAAGCTTTGACACAACACAGGAAACAAGCAAAAGGACAAGCAAGGTGTATGAGTTATTTCTTTTTGCTGACTTATCAAAATCAGATCAGTCCTTCAGCCTGGCATGCCGTTTACTCTTGTCCAGTTCCATCTTGCACAGGCGGATACTTTCAGGGGTCACTTCGATCAGCTCGTCCTCGGCGATGAATTCTATGCACTGGTCCAGTGACATACGTCTTGGAGGGCGCAGGGTTACCGTGGCATCTGATGTCGACGCTCGCATATTGGTCAGATGTTTTTCCTTGGTAATATTGACGTACAGGTCGCCGGGCTTATTCCGCTCTCCGATGACCATACCCTCGTAGACGTCAGATCCGATCTCGATCAAAAGCTCTCCCCGATCCTCCATGGCGAGACTCGCGTAGGGTGTAACCCGCCCGCCCCTGTCGGCAACCAGGGTTCCATTCGCCCGCTGAGGAATCTGGCCAAACCACGGTTCATATCCTTCAAAGAGCGTGTTCATAATTCCCGCGCCCTTTGTGTCGGTCAGAAAGTGGTTTCGGAAACCGATTAATCCTCGCGACGGTATGATAAACTCAAGATTGGTATGTCCACTGCCCTTGTTAATCAGGTTTGTCATACGTCCCTTTCGTTTGGAAACTGCTTCCGTGATGATACCGATGAACTCTTCCGGAATATCGATCAAAAGACGTTCGGTCGGCTCAAGGACCTTGCCGTTCTCCTCTTTTGTGATTACCTGGGGTTTGGATACCATGAATTCGTACCCTTCCCTGCGCATGGTTTCGATGAGAACGGCCATCTGCAGTTCCCCGCGACCGCAGACCTCAAACATGTTTTTTTGCGCAAGGAGTTTAATCTTCAAGGCAACGTTCCGCAGGGTCTCTTTTTCCAGGCGGTCTTTGAGGTGTCGGGAAGTCAGGAACTTACCCTCGGTTCCGGCCATGGAACTGTTATTGACATAAAAAGTCATTGAGACAGTAGGCTCATCGATATAGATACGGGGGAGCGGCATTGGTTGTTCAAGGGAGGAAATAGTGTCGCCGATTACCACGTGATCAACTCCAGAAACAGCGATGATATCACCCGATTCCACCCTGTCAACCTGCATTTTTTTTAACCCTTCAAAGGTATAAAGGGCCGAGAATTTTATCCCCGGTGTAACTTTATCTAATCCGCACAGGGAATAACCTTTATTCATCTCCAGAACGCCGTTTGACAATCGGCCGACTGCGACCTGCCCGACATACGGATCGTAGTCGAGATTTGTTATCAGAAACTGCGGGACCGCGTTGTCATCCGCCCGGGGTGCTGGGACATGAGAGATAATTTCTTCGAACAGGGGTCTTAAATTGGCCGAAGCATCCCCCGGTTCCGTGTGGGCAACTCCCGTTCTGGCATTGGTGTAAAGTATTGGAAAATCTATCTGTTCTTCAGTCGCATCAAGATCAATAAATAGATCGTATACTTCATTGACAACCTCCTCTATTCTGGAATCGCCGCGATCGATCTTGTTGATGACCAAAATAATGGGCAGATGTTTGGCAAGAGCTTTCTTGACAACAAACCGGGTCTGAGGCAACGGGCCTTCACTGGCGTCAACGAGCAGGAGCGCTCCGTCGACAAGGTTGAGGCTTCGCTCCACTTCTCCGCCGAAGTCGGCGTGGCCGGGTGTGTCAACAATATTGATCTTGACATCGCCGTACCAGAGAGCGGTATTTTTTGCCATTATCGTAATGCCCCGTTCCCGTTCAAGATCCATTGAGTCCATGACTCGTTCCACCACTTGCTGGTTTTTCCTGAATGTGCCACTCTGATTGAGCATTCCGTCAATAAGTGTCGTTTTCCCGTGGTCAACGTGGGCTATAATCGCCACATTTCTGATATTATGTTTTTGCATACCTGTCGTTTAAATCTCCCTCGAAATAATATAAACCCGTCTTGATCCAGCCAAAACATGGAGGAGCGCTTAATATCAGAATGTGAGATGGAAGGCCATTTATTTTTTCGCGAATGAGAATCTGTTGTTATTTCTGATAAATGTCCTTATTTTGTTGCTTTTAATAAAAATGTGGTTAGACTCTGGAACAAAGGAGTTCATGCCCGTGATGATCCCGACTTCTCCATGGACCATGATGATTAAGGCCTGTTTCAACGTGCTTCCCGATGCTCATCGTTGTTTGAACAGATGGAAAGATCTTGCGAAGCATATTCCGGATCCGGAACTTCGAAGACAGGCGTTGGCAAGCATAAGCACAAAAACTTTTCACTGTGAAGGCGGATCGGCCTATGGATTGCTGGCAGGTAAAAAATGCGGGGAGGCTATCCGCTTTATTGTCGCGTATCAGACGATTAGCGATTATCTCGATAATCTGTGCGATCGCAGTACGTCTTTAGACCCGGCTGACTTTCGCGCGCTTCATGAGTCGATGCTTAACGCCTTAACCCCCGGGGCCAGGCGTGCCAATTACTATCGATTCAGGGACGAGCAGGATGATGGCGGTTATCTGACATCGCTCGTGAGGACATGTCAGGATGTATTAGAAAAAGTCCCCGCATATGATAAAATCTCTTCGGCTCTCCATGAACTGGAGGGCTATTATTGTAACTTGCAGGTACATAAGCATGTGAAAGAGGAAGAGCGTGTCCCTCGTTTGAAGGAATGGTTCGAAGCATACCGGAATGACATGCCGGAAATGAGCTGGTATGAATTCTCGGCATGCTGTGGTTCAACTCTTGGCATCTTCTGTCTCGTTGCCTGCGCATTCAATGAGCAGTGCTCGGATGATCTGGTGTCGCGTGTAAAAGGGGCTTATTTTCCGTGGGTGCAGGGGTTTCATATCCTTCTGGATTACTTTATCGATCAGGAAGAAGACCGACTCGAGAGAGATCTGAATTTTTGTTCTTATTACAAGGATGATGAGGAGATGCTCAGGCGGTTGACATATTTTTTCAATCAGGCAGACAGAAACATCTCCGGATTGCCCAATCAGGAATTTCATCGGATGGTTAACCGCGGATTATTTGCCATCTACCTCTCAGACAAAAAAGTTGGCAGACAAAAGACCGTACGCAAAATGGCAAAAAAACTTATTCGCCTCGGTGGATGGGGGACATATTTTTTCTACTTGAATGGATGGATATACCGGAGGATTAAACAAGCATAACACGAGAACTTTGCACAACTGCCGTTATTTGTCATTTCGACCGAAGGGAGAAATCTTAACAGATGTGAATCATTAAGATTTCTCGTCGCTGAGAGCTCCTCGAAATGACCGGAATCATAGTTATGCAAACGTCTCAACACACGTGTGCAGCCGGTTTGTCGAACGACCAGAAATCCCCCGGATTTTTGGTCTCCGTTGCTTGCGGCGGGCCGGTTTATTCCTCCAGGATCGCCACAACCCTGGCAGGCCCGGCGCTTCCTCCTTTGATCTTCAGAGGAAAACAGGCCACCGTGAACCCGAACGGCGGAAGTGGTCCAAGATTGACGAGCCTTTCGATGTGACAGTATGGGATGCCTGCCTGATGAGCCGCCCAGAAAATGCCCGTTTCCTGTTTTTCAATGGCCGCCTGCGCCTGCATATTCAGGGGTGAATCCCAGCCCCATCCGTCAATCCCCATGACACGGATGCCTTCTTCATACAGCCACCTTGTGGCATTTGCCGTGACACCGCAACCCTTAAAAATGTAGCCGGGATCATTGTAAAATACGTCTCTCCCCGTTTGAATCAGGACTATATCCATCGGCTTGATTTCGTATCCGATACGCGCCAGTTCTTTTTCAATGTCCCCTACGGTAACGGCATCCCCCTCTCCCTTCCATGTCATGTCCAGCTTCACACCGTCACCGTAGAACCACTCCAGCGGCAGTTCGTCAATCGTTTGCGCCTTTTTCCCATCAATTGTGCTGTTGTAGTGCCATGGGGCATCGACATGAGTCGAGTCGTGTGTTCCGAGTCTTGTGATGGTTTCTGTTGCCCAACCCTCACCATTGCGAAAGAGTTTTGCCGGAACCTGTAGAAGGGTCTCCACTTGCACAGCGCCTTCTGCATGATTGTGATAGACAATCTCAGTCTTCAGGAAGTCAGGGGTACCTTCGGGACTTGGAGAGATTGTGGAAGAAAGATCTATGATGCGCATATTATTCACCTCCATACAATTAGATGTGCCCAGTTATAGCTCCTTTGACTGTTGACTAAACTATTTTTGTAAAATGTCAAGAAAGATATTCACTCGGGCATCCAACTCTCTTGACTGAATGGATGGGCTGTGTTATTTTTTGCCCCGTTGCATGGTGAAGGTTATGATGAAATTTTCGCATCTCGATGAAAACTACAGACCGAAGATGGTCGATGTGACTGCCAAGAAACCCACACTAAGGGAGGCTATCGCCAGCGGTAGAGTACTGATGAGGCCTGAAACTGTGAAGGCGATCGAGTCGGGTGGCGTTTCAAAGGGTAACGTCTATGCCACCGCGAAAATTGCTGGAATCATGGCTGCCAAAAAAACAAGCGATATCATCCCGATGTGTCATCCGCTCGAGCTTACCGGGATTGAAATTGATTTTTCGAGTAATATTGAGAAGGGTGAAATCACTGTTAATTCAAGGGCCAGGACCTTCAACAGAACGGGTGTAGAGATGGAGGCCATGACAGCAGTGAGCGTGGCCGCGCTCACGATATATGATATGTGTAAATCCGCGGACAGGGAGATAGTGCTGTCTGATATAAAACTGCTGGAAAAGAGCGGCGGCAGGAGCGGATCTTTCGTGAGGAAAGAGTAAGCATTCATGACAACAAAAACTTATCGAACAAGAGGGGGTTTTCTTCTTCCCATTTTTCTGGATTCGCTGTTTCTCCTCGTGCTGTTGGTGGTCTCTGTTTTTGACAGGACTTTCCCTGCTGAACCGATGTTCCTTTTTCTTATATTTGTCCTTACCATTTGCATTTTTCTTGCATCGGCCCGGCGCAGAACTTCCCTCGACGATGATGGTATTAAGATAAGAAAGCTCCTCAAAGAGAGATTTCTCCTGTGGGATCAAATTACTAACGTAGATGTTATGACCTTGCATAAGAAGGTTTATCTGTTGCTGACAACTACCAGGGGTTTTTACCCCCTGGCCAATTCCCATGGAAATTTCATATCGCTTGTGAAGAATGTAGTCCGGCATGTCGATCAGGAAAAGGTCGAAGAGGGCGTTTGGAGTGTCATCGAATATCCGGTAAAAAGAATGTCGGATATTATATCCGCCTGGGTCGCTTTTGTTGTTCTTCTCGGGGCAATTGTCCTGAAGATTATCTTTTAACCATTTTAATTACTTATACATCAGGGGCACCTTTTATGGACAAGCGGGCGCAGAAAAAAGAGCTGATCCGCGAAGAGATTAATCAACCATCTTTTCCCCTTATAGAAGCGTCTATCGAAATGAGGCTTGACCAGGTCGTCACGGTTCTTGATTGCGGGGGAAATGACGAGAGTGGAGTATATGATCAAGTCCTGTCAATAGTCGAAAAGGCCCTGATAAAAATTGCCTTGAGACGTTGCAATAATGTGCAGACCGCCGCCGCCGATTTCCTCGGTATCAACAGAAACACTCTTCATTCCAAGATAATGAAATTGAAGATACGCGTAGAGAACTC
>CAZINZ010000086.1:0-5601 GCA_964540715.1 uncultured Syntrophaceae bacterium
CCGTCAATACCCGGCATCTTGTAATCGGATATGACTGTCTCTATCCGGTAGGGATCCTCCCTGACGATATCAATGGCACGATTGCCATCTTCCGCCAGTGATACCGCATACCCGTCCTTTTCGAGAACCTTTTTCAAGGATCTTCTCACACCTTCTTCATCATCTACAACCAGAAGACCTGTCATGATTTCCTCCTTCTGCAGGGAAGTTCCACTGACAGGATGGTTCCCACACCCCTATCGCTCTGTATTGCGATATTCCCGTCATGTTTCTTTATAATCTCATGAGAGATGTACAGACCAAGGCCTGTCCCCTCACCCGGTTTTTTTGTCGTAAAAAATGGTTTAAAGGCATCTCGCATCTCATCGGGAGACATGCCCTTCCCTGTATCGCGGCATTCAATATGAATGATGTCTTTATCCTTTTCATGCCATGTCACCAGGCTGATCCTGCCTTCTTCATCTGGAATAGACTGGATCGCGTTTCCGATGATATTTATGAATACCTGTCCCAGGTTTGCAAAGTTTCCTTCGACCTCCGGCAGATCATCATCAAGATTTTTTTCAATTGTTATTGCTGAATTCTTATACAGGCTGTGCAACACCCGCAGAGCGTCTTCTATCAGAATATTTATGTTTACCTGCTCAACATAGGTCTGTGTCTGCCGCGAAAGACCCAGAAGGCTTTTTACTATGTTGGAGGCCCTGTCAAGTTCCTTCAGGGAAAACTGGAGATCATCTATCAATTCATCACGGTCCGCGTCGTCTACATTCTTCCAATGACCGACCGTCTCAATAGATGTCTGGACAAGACTCGATGAGCTTGCAAGGGGATTGTTGAGTTCGTGCGCCGTGCCCGCAACAAGCTGCCCTATGGAAGCGAGGCTCTCAGAACGGATCAACTGCTGCTGAGTTCTGTCCTTTTCTTCAAGCGCCGCGGCAAGGGCTTTTGTTCTATTTTTGACTTTTTCTTCGAGTTCAATATTCACTTCCTGAATTCTTTCATAATTCCCGGCATTTTCTATTGCTATAGCGCCCTGGTTGGCAATCGTCTCAAGAAGTTCGATATCTTCATGCACAAACAGTTCCCCGGATTTCTTTTCTCCAAGCGCAATAATCCCTACCACTTTGCTTCTGGATATCATGGGTATCAGTATCGCGGCGCCAGTCTTGTCGAACAGGTCGGAAGTTCTATTCTTTTCAGCATCTGAAATATCGATCCTGCTGAGGGTAAACCGTCCAACAGTTTTTCGGCAGGCTTCAAAAAAATCCGCAATAGGTCGACTCTTTTCCATGCTGATCTTCGTTTTCCTGCCGAGCGAATCTCTCCTGTTGGAATGCAGTTCCATAGATTCGCTAACTCCACTATAAAGTGCAACAAAGGCTCCTTTTGTTTTTAAGGCCGACGAGATGGATTCAAGCATAAAATCGACGATTTCCTCGAGCATCAAAAGAGACGTCATGGCACCGCTCATCCGTCTCAGGGTTTCCTGGTAATCATATTTTCCTCTGAAGAATATCTTATCAACAAATCCCTGAACCTTAAGCCTTGCGGGATTAAACAGCAAAATTACTATGACAGCAAAGGCGAAAGATATTATCAATGGATGAGTATTTCCGTATTCTATGAAGAACAGGTTGGACAGATATATGGCGAGGGCATAGACAAAGGTCAGTATTCCAGTAAGAAAAAAATAGGCGCTTCCTTTCCTGATAAGCATTCCCATGTCAAGCAGGTCGTATTTCAATACACCGAATGCGAGGATTATCGCGGGTACAAAATTGAAATTGCCCATAGGGTAAATATCAAGTCCGCTGATGGGGAGTGCGTTCATCAGGATAAGCAACCCGCTCAGACCAAAGCCAATAAATACATATTTTATTCTGTTTCTTTCGCTGTTCCCTTCCGCTCTTTTCATGCCAAGAAAGAGGGTTATGATACAGTAGAGGGCGGCAATTCCTCCAATAATTGAAAAAACGTAATAGACAGGACCCGCCTCGGCAATCATACCGAAAGTAAACCGGCGCAGTCCGGTAATGAAGAATTCGGTCTGTGTGAAGGGAAGAAGAGAGATACTGTAAAGATAAGCTGTTATTTCAAGCCATCTCCTGTTTTTGATTCGAAGGAACGAATGGACAAAATGGATATAAACCGGCGTGACGAAAACAAAAAACATATAGGCCAGCCTGTCAAGCCTGAGGGCGAGGGACTGATCGGCAAGGAATGATACCTGGGCGATATCAAGATCAATCAAGGCGCCGAGAAAGCATATGATTGCAAAGAGGTTGTTGGTGGAGTTTGTCTTTCCTCGGAGAATGGAGAAAAGGGCCAGAAGGAAAAATACGATAAAGCCGATAACAGGGAGAACAATATAGGAATATGATTCCCATAAAAGGATAGAAGACACAGTCAGACCCCCCCCTCATACATATATAATCATTCTAAAACACGAATACCGCCGCGGCGACAACGGATGTATGGCCAGAGCTTTTTACTATTGCTGATTGCGTGACGTTTCTTGTTCTTACAATCTTGCCGCTTATCTTGAAGATTTCCTCTTTTTCGTCCCAGCTTGCGTCTATATCAAAGTCGATGCCAAGCGTTGTGGCAAGCATGCCAGCCGCGAGATCTTCAGCATAGTCTCCGGCTTCTCTCGATGTCTGCCCAAAGGCGTGGTGTTCACTGATGTACCCATATGCGCTCCTGTCAGCCGGAATCGCGCACCCTACTGACGCCGCTATAAGTCTCCTCGGTTCGTCACTGCTGTTACGGCTCATAACGCAGTAGGTTATATCGCCCGGCTGCAGTTCATGCAAACCCTTGCTGTGTGATATTACCTTGCAGCCAGGTGGAAGAATGCTCGATACCTGTACCAGGTTACATTTTTCTATACCTGCATCCCTCAGCGCCAGCTCGAAAGCATGGAGTTCCTCTTTATGAGAACCGACCCCCCTGGTAAAAAAGATTTTCTTGGGTGCAAAATTGCTCAATTGGTATTCTCCTTCGGTAAATTTGCGCCGTATTTACGTGTCCATCCGATTAATATATCCCATTATCCTGTACGCGAGTCTGGCCGCCGTGAAGTCGGGGGCAACTGTTCCCGGAATCGGACAAAGTTCAACTATGTCAAAACCTCGAAACGTACAGTGTTCAGAAACTCCCCTGATCAGGCGGATCAAGTCATTCCAGAGGATACCGCCTGGTTCCGGCGTGCCTGTAGCCGGCATAATCGACGGGTCCAGGACATCAAGATCAAGGGTGAGATACACCTCTTCCGATAAATTCGCACAAATGGTTTTTACCGGATCCGGGTCGTCTTTTATAAAGTCAGCCGAGTAGGTACTGACCATATTCATCTCAATGAAACGCGCCTCCTCCAGACTCATGCTTCTGACTCCGGCCTGAACCAGCGGACACATCTCAAATACCCTTCTGCCGACGGAAGCATGGCTGAAGGGGGTGTTCTGATAAGAATCTCTCATGTCGGCATGAGCATCAAGCTGAAGCACCGATATGGAAGGATATTTTTCCTTCACAGCCTGAACCGCGCCTGTGGTGATGCTGTGTTCCCCGCCGAGAATAACCGGTATCTTGTCGGATGAAAGTACCCTTGCAACCTCTTCGCGAACTACTCTTACCATTGCTTCCGGGCCACTCGCGTCCACCTCAATTGATGGCATGGTGTGTATTCCGGAGAGATATGTCTCAACGCGCAACTCCTCATCATAGAGTTCCATATTGCAGGACGCATCGAGAATGGCGGCGGGGCCACTTCTCGACCCTGCCTGATATGTAGAGGTAAGATCATAGGGAACTGGTATCACTACAAATTTCGCGTCTTCAAGGTTCGGGTTTCCAGCGTCTATTCCACCGAAATTCATAAGATTCTCCAAATTATCGAAAATGACCGGGGCAAAAATCAATATGAGGGTGCGCCACTTTTCATCACAAATTCGCCGTCATCGTATAACAGATACGAATAATGGGTAATCCAGTCACCAAGGACGACAAAGGTCTTCTCCCGGTTGTGTATTACGTGCCGCTCCAGCGTAGGGCAATGACAGTGACCCACCACAACTGCGTCAATGCCTTGTTCAAACTTTTCATCAGCAAACGCGCTCATTCTTTCGGCAAGTCTGTTTGAGGATTGTTCCCCGGCGTTCCCGCTTCTGCTTATTCTCGAAAATATACTGGAGACACGCCACAGAAACGATGATGGTATTAATTTCTGTATCTCGTAAAACAGCCTGCTTCTGAGAACCCTGCGCAATAAAAGGTATGTCGTGTTGGAATCATCCACAGTATCACCATGAGACACAAACAACTTCACCCCGTCCAGATCGATTATGGCCGAATCTGGATATACATTGATGCCATATTGAGCGAAATAGTCATCAAGAAAGAAATCATGATTGCCTTCAAAAAACGAGATGTTCGTCCCTGACTTTTTTATTTCCATCAGTTTTCCGATAATATCGTAAAAACCGGGATAAACACGCTCATTATCGGAAAACCAGAAGTCGTAGAAATCACCTACAATGAAAAGTTCGTCTGCATCACCTATTATGGAATCAAGAAAGCGAATCAGATAGCGATAACCTTCACTGACACTGCCATTCAAGTGGGCATCGGAGATAAACACTGCTTTCATAGTCCCCGCCTCTCGATTTATCCCTCTACAGCATCCCCGGCAAGCTGCTCCGAATTCCTGAACATGGTATCGATTTCCTCTTCACTCATCCCGGCTCCGCTTGCGATCCTGACTGCCATTTCCCTGCTAACAAGGTCCCGGGGTGAGTGGGCGTCAGTATTGAGTATCAGTTTTGCACCGGATATTCGCGCGAGCGCGGCCACATGGCCATTGGTCAGACTGTGGCCATGTCTTGCAGATATCTCCAGAAATACCCCGTTCCCGGCGGCCAGTTCAGCCTCTTCTTCGGTAATCAGTCCGGGATGCGCGAGGATGTCAATGGGAGCTTTCAATGCAGCAAGGTTTGTGCCCGGCATAACCGGCTCCACAATAGTTTCCCCATGAACCACTATGATTTTCGCGCCCAGCTGCCTTGCTTCCACGGCGAGTGAAGTGATGTGGTTCGGGTGAATATGTGTAAGTTCAACTCCGGGAATAGCTATTATGGGACAGACGTCTGATATCTTCTCGCAGACCTTTACAATCCTCGGAATAATAAAATCCATATTTGAATGGTCAACATGGTCGGTTATCGCAATCACTCTGTAACCACTCGCTACAGCCATCCTTGCCAGCTCTGAGGGGACCAGCTCGCCGTCACTGAAGATGGAATGTGTGTGTAAATCGATCATGTACAGTACCCTTGTTTGTTGGTAATTGCAGTCTGATAAACTCCCGTGTTGTCTATCAGATTTAAAAATCAAGGTCAATCCAAGAAACGTTGAAGCAAATTTGATTTACTGTTATACACTCCCTACAATATTTAATAGCGACTACTCGCGTATTCAAACTGAAGGAGTCGAATGAAAAGGCTAAGTCAGCAAGAAGAAATAACTCATACACCTTGCTTGTCCTATTGCTTGTTTTCTGTGTTGTGTCAAAGCTTACATAACACGTTATGCGTGCTTCAA
>CAZINZ010000087.1:0-5552 GCA_964540715.1 uncultured Syntrophaceae bacterium
CCGAAAAGGTCGACGAACTGAGGAAGGAACTCAACCCGAAGATCAAGGAGGCGCTTGCTTCAGAAGTCCTGCACGAGAATGGTACAGCAGCTAATCTGATAGGGGGCATGTATGCCGGCGATGTCCCCATCAGAAACTGGACCTCTAATTTCTGGGAAGAAGCGTCTGAGGATTTGACGGGAAGCACGCTTACGGAGACATACCTGACGAAAAGGGGTTCATGCGCCTTCTGTTCCATCGCGTGCAAGCGGGTCGTAGAGGTAAAAGAGGGTCCGTGGGCAATCCCTGAAGGTCCCGGTCCCGAGTACGAGACCATTGTTGCCTTCGGCACCCTGATGGGCTCTATCGATCTTGCCGCTACCTGCAAGGCCGGTCGTATCTGCAACGATCTGGGGATCGACACGATCTCCGCGGGCGGAACCATTGCCTGGGCGATAGAGGCATTTGAACGTGGAGATCTCACACTGGAAGATACTGGCGGAATAGAGCTCAAGTGGGGCGATATGGATACCGTAATCAACAAAGTTGTCCCAATGATAGCGGCAAAGGAAGGAAAACTGGGTGCACTTCTCGCCGAGGGAAGTGTTTCCGCTGCCACTAAAATCGGGAAAGACTCGATTGATTACACGGTTCAGTGCAAGGGTCTTGAAGCTCCCATGCACGATCCGAGAGGAGGCGGTCACGGTCTTGCACTTACTTATGCCGTAGGCGCGCGTGGCGCTTGTCACGTGGCCGAGCCTATGATGTTCGCCGAATTGGGTTCCCGTTACTATCCTGAGATCGGGTTTGAATACGAGCTTGAGCCGATGACCGACAAGGAAAAGCCGGAAGCCGCGGTAGACATGATAGCCATTGGCGGACTTGAGAACAGCGCATGTTTTTGCCAGTTTGCCGATTCCGAGGTCACGATACCCGAGTGGCTGGACCTTTTTAATTTCGTTCCCGGTTATAACTGGGACATCGACGAGATGATGCGCGCGGGGAGAAGAGTATTCTATCTGAAGCGGCTCATTAATTACCGCTTCGGGCGCACGGCCGATGACGACAAACTGACCAAAAGGATGCTGGAGCCGGCGCGTGACGGTGAACCGGAGGGAATCGAGATAAACTTCGATGGAATGAGGCAGCGGTTCTACGAACTTATGAAGATCGATCCGGTAAAAGCGATACCCGTAAAGGAGGTTCTTGAGGAATACGGAATGGGTGACGAGGCTGCCGTCGTCTGGTAGGATATGTAACTGCTCAGGCACTCAGGCACAGAGGCACAGAGGTACCTGGCTTGTGGTTTATTGATCAGGTTGCCAATTTTTACGAATTTATTAATCTTTGCCAAACGACAATGATGGTTTCGTAAAAAGTCCGAACTTCTGTCGTTTTGTCATTCCCGACCTGATCGGGAATCTATAACTGCTTGTAATTACTGGATTCCCGCTTTCGCGGGAATGACAGATTAGCCAGTGCTTGACTTTTTACGAATGCATCAACAATATTTCTGCAACTTTTCATGTTCTTCTATTCCTTGTGCCTCTGGTACTTTGTGCCTCTGGTACTTTGTGCCTTGTAACTAATCATACCTGAGTAGTTACAAATTAATTATGCTGGCACTGGAGGAGGAAATGACTGTAAAAGAATTGCTGGAACATGCCGAGAAATTTGAGGTAGATACTTATAAATTATCCCGGAGTTTCAGAGAAAATCATATTGCATTCACCGGGGCGCCCGAAAAGCATCCCTGCGCTGATGACAAGATTATACTTATACAGGATCCATTCAGCAGAAATATATCATATTATGAATTTGCCTCCTCCGATATTGCAGGGGTGGAAGAGCTGCCCAATCTGGTTAACCTGGAGGGGACATCTGTAAAGATGTGTCGTGTGTGGGTGAGAAGAGGGAGCATAGGGGTGAGGTCCGCACCCTTTGTTGTCGAGGATACGGTTCGTCGGTAGTCAGGGATCAGGGATTGTTTGCTTACGCCTATTCCCTACAATTTATACTGTTCGGACATCCAGGACTGGTATTCATTGTTCCTTACGCGTCTCACCCATTCACTGTTTTCCAGATACCAGGATATGGTTTTGCGTATCCCCGATTCGAATGATTCCTGAGGCGACCAGTTCAGTTCACTCTGCAGTTTTGTGAAATCAATGGCGTATCTTCTGTCATGTCCGGGCCTGTCTTTGACAAACGTAATAAGATTCCTTCTATGATCGTTTTTCCCCGATGAAACAGGGGATAACTCGTCCAGGATATCGCAGATCATCTCAACGATGACAATATTCTCCATCTCCATGTTCCCGCCTATGTTGTAAGTCTCGCCTCTCCTGCCCGATTTCATGATGGTCCATATTGCGTTACAGTGGTCTTCCACATACAGCCAGTCTCTCACATTCCTGCCGTCACCATAGACAGGCAACTTTTCGCCCTCTTTCGCATTCAGTGTTATCAGGGGGATCAGTTTTTCAGGAAACTGGTAAGGGCCATAGTTGTTTGAACAGTTGGAGACGGTCACGGGAAGTCCATAGGTTTTGTTGTATGCCCTGACGAGGTGGTCTGAAGAGGCCTTTGCTGCGGAGTAAGGGCTGTTGGGTTGGTATGGTGTAGTCTCCTTAAAAAGTCCCTCTTTGCCGAGGCTCCCGTATACTTCATCCGTGCTTATGTGATGGAAGAGGATGAAATCTCCGGCATGCGAGCGGGCCGCCTCCAGCAGATTAAAGGTGCCGACAATGTTTGTGTATATGAAGGCCCCGGGATCCTTTATAGACCTGTCCACATGCGACTCGGCGGCGAAGTGACAGGTCGCGTCTATCGCATATCGGGAAAATATGTCCTCCATGAGTCCGAGGTCACAGATATCCGCTTTTTCAAACAGGTACCTGTCCGGATTGTTCTTTTCAATTCCATCGAGATTGTCCGGGTTCCCCGCATAGGTGAGCTTGTCCACATTTATGATCCTGCCGGTAAAATCACCCTGCCTGAGAAGATACTGTATGAAATTGCTGCCGATGAAACCGCACCCGCCTGTCACCATTAGGTTTTTAATTTTCATTTATTTCATCACCCGATCCCAAATTTTGCCGGTATGATTACACTAATTACGAACGGGCTGTCAATCAAAATGCCAAAATCTAATTGCAGGAAAGATGTGAAAAGAGCGCCATCTATTTTCTTATTCACATATATTGAGGGATGGTGTAGAATACAAACAGCGGCCGTCCGACAATGGATTTTTCAGGAAACAGGAGGCCGAATAATTATTGCCTTGAGGTGTAATAATGAAAAAGAGCAAATGGGTTGCTGTTGTATTTGCCGCGGTGTTCCTGATCCTTGTATTGGCCTTTTTTTTGTATAGAGACAGCTTTGTTTCCGAAGAAAGGGTAGTAACAAAGGAGAAGCCTGAAGCTGTTTCGACTGTTTCAAAGGAAGATACAAAGCGCGACGAGGTAAGTGTCAGAAAGAAAATAATACCTCCCGGTCCGAAGAAAAAAGTACCTGCGTCGTACGATATCGATGAAGTCAGACAGGATCAACTGCAAGAAAGGGTAGAACAATTTTTTGGCTATCTCGACAGGCAGGATTACATAATGGCCTACAAGTTGAAGGGCGGATCATACCACCACTTTCTGGGGCTTGTTTCGAAGCTATCCTCACATCCACCCATTGTGTCAGGCGAAATGAGTGACCTCTATACCTTGAGAAGCAATATATCGCACTTTTACAGGATAATGGGGAGAAAGAATATTTCGCTGGTGAAGGAGATTCTTTCCAATGAGAGAAAAATGATCGAACCCGTCATCGAAATGCTTTATGAGTGGGGTTTGACAGAAACGGCAAAGAAAAGTGGACGTATTAAATCCAGCGAGAACGATCTGTATGAGTACGCCGTTTTCTTTCTGAACACCATGTCGGGGAAGGCCTATCTGTTGAGGAGAAAATCCGGTACCAGGATACTGCTGACTTACTACTCGATCCTTACCCTTGACAGGGCAGACAAAGAACACCTGAACCGTTGCGGCGTGGATATTATTCCACATGTGAACCTTCTGATTGACGATATCAGCAGTTACAGTGGTCTGGATTACAGAGATAAATACCTTGAGAAATTAGACTCTATCAGGAAAAACGCCAGAAATTAAACCTGGGGTCTGTCATTAAACAATCCGGTAGAATTCTAAGACAGGATGCCTTTGTGTCTTCTGTACCAGAGGTTGGGAAACATTCTGTAGAGCAGTTTTGAAAAGAGGTCTATGTACTCCTTGTCTCTTTTATCAAACTGGCAGGCCTGTATCACATGCTCCCTTATTTCATTCCTGTTTGTCTCATCGTGAAATATCTTGTAGGCGCAGCGGAAGAGAGGGCTGTACATATTTTTCTTTTCCAGATATCTGTGGACGCTCTTTATCGTATTTGGTCCTTCCGGAGTTCCATCTATCTTTTTCATGGCCTTGATGCTTGTTTCTATGGGATTGCCGTCAAATAATTCATAGAAATACTTGCCATATCGATAATTCTTGCTGGCTTCCGATGAAACGGTGACGTACATGTCCCCCACGCCGGCCTGGCTGTGGAATGCCTCAAAGCTTCCCCCCAGTAACTTTGACAGGGACCTTATTTCAACCCCGGATCTTGCGAATATGGTTCCCGGCAGGGAACTTCCCAGGTTTAAACAATCGGTGATCCCTTTTAAGTTCGCAATGATGTTTTTCAGGGCGCCGCATGCCTCAATGCCGACAGTATCAAAATTGTAATAGCAATTTAACTCCCGGCGATTAAGCCTGAGGAAGTTGAGATTAAATAACCCGGCCGACCGCTTATCACCGGCCACAGTCACGCATACCGGTCTGCCGGTCGCTATGTCTATATCGAAAAATGGTCCCCCGATACAGATAACATCATACTTATGTTTGAGATCGAAGAGACGCCCATTAATCATCTGAGACGGTGTTATAAGTTCACGGGTCTTCTCATCTGAAGACAAACCTTTTATCGGAGACACCAGGCATGTTTCGCCTTTCTTTTTCGCGATCAGTGGTTTTATATAATCCAGTAATTCCCGGAGCCTGGTCATGGTTATCGAAAGTATGATAAAATCATTCTCCTCAACAATACGTTCCAGATCATTGGTTGCAGTGACGTTCACCAGCCTGGGGACATTTTCCATGCCATTTGATATCTTTGCAAGGTTGTCTGTCAGGTGCCTTGGGTTCAAACGGGTCTGATTTATTTCTCTGCATGTTTCAGCGTCGTGATAGTATATGGCTATATCTTTTCCGTCGCGTCCGAACTTGTAGGCAAAGGCGGTTCCGAGTCTTCCCGGTCCGATGATGGCTATTCTGGATGGATCAAGATTCTTCATTTTCTCATAAACCTGACTTTCCTGTTTTTTTCCCGGTCTCGTCACGTCAGTCCAGACGAGTCGGGATTTACAGTGAAATTGAAAATTTGTGTGTTACAGGATAGTAGGATAATTGAGTTTTGTCAACAGTCGAGTCAGATTGTGTTAGAAGCAAGTAATATGTCCGGAGTTGTAGCACGTAATCTGTCCAGTTTAT
>CAZINZ010000088.1:0-5370 GCA_964540715.1 uncultured Syntrophaceae bacterium
ATTTTGACTGAATCAGAGATAACAGATCCAAATAAAAAACATTTCGAATAGTTCTTCTAACAAGGCAAATGCACTCGGACGCAAAAAAGCGTCGCTCGTTCCTCGCTCTGCTTTTTGCCGCCGGTGATTTGCGGCATTGGTTGCGAAAGGAGAAATGAACATGCCAGAAACTGAGACAAAGTCACCGCAAACAGAAACTTCTGAGTCACCAGTTCTAGCTGTAGTCGATCGTGCGCGTGAAGAAATCGCGTGGGTTCGTTCCGCATACAAGTTCGCTGTCTCGGTCATCGCAATTCTGATAGCAATCGGCCTCTATTTTTCTCACAAGTCAATCCAAGATCTCAAATCTGAACTGAGAGCTGACGGCGAGAGAATACAGGGTCAACTCAAGACTGAATCTTCTCTCCTGGCGCGAACCCTGCAGAAGGATCTTGAGGACGAGGTTGGCCGAATTCGAGGTGAGGTCACAACGCGAATTGAGGATGAGTTCAAACAGGAGAACATCTCGACTCTAGTCTCACAACAGGCACAAACAAGAATCGATGCCATTGCAGACAATTTGATTGAAAGGCAGATCGGCGCACACATCGCACCACTGAAAACGGAACTCACGACACTAATTGCCGACAGCTCAACGGAGCTTAATACCAAAGTAAAGGAACTTGACGCGAAACTCACTCAGACTAGAGCAACCGAGGAGGAACTTCGCGGCTTGCTTACCGAAGCCAGAAAGACCGTTGATAACGTGAAAGAACAGTCGGAATTCGTACTTACTGTCTTGGCCGCACAGGGCGATGATCGTAATGCATTCGACAAGCTTCGCAAATGGAGTAACAACAATTCCTTTGCCCTGCGCCAGCAGGCCAAAGCAGCAGAGTTAAGCATACTCAAGAGTCACTCCAGCTTTATCAGTGATACCCACATGAACCTTAGCTGGCGCAAGGGTCTCGATCCGTCTGCCATGTCGCCGGCTGAGATCAGGGCGAACTGGCGAGGTATTCCGTCACATCTTGCGAGAGCCTACGTTGAGTTCGCGTGGAAGCATAAGAACCTCACCAAGGATGATAAACTCATTTTCCTTCACGACGCATTGAGTGACAGCCGAGGAAGCATGCAAGCTGCCGACTGGGCCGCGAAGACTCTTTCGAAGGAAGCAACGGTCAACTATAACCCCCCTTTTGATTTCTCTGCGATCGAGAAGTGGTGGATCGAGCGAGGGGAGACAAATGCCATATCGAAGGAGGCAACCAACAAGGCCATGGACAGCGACAAGAAATAGCCGCGCTTCGCACAGCCATTTCTTGCGCGTCATGGCAGACGTTAGGCAGTGACAGGAAATAAACGATGAGCACCGATATCAAAAGCCCACCTTTTCAATTTCAATTAAGTGCAGGGTATCGTGCAGCCAGACGGATGAATTCATTCTTTTGTTCCATTGCCCTTGCTTGGTCGGCCGCACAGTTTGATCTTAAAACTCTGAGCATAGGGTATATTGGAAACATTGATCTGTCCCGCGCTTCAATACCACTTATCTTAACATGTGTAATCGCATACAGTACAATACGTTTTGTTCTGGAGTTCAAAATGCAGTCTGTTGAAGTTCGAAGATGGGGCTATGCCCAGACAGATTTCAAAATATCAATTTTTCTGGTGCGGTTAACTATTCTGATCTTGGCGTCTAGTGGACTTAGTAGATCGGTTGATACTGTTTATTATGTACTACTGGCAGCGATTGGCGTATTTGCTCTATTTTTTATTTTCGTGTTCGTGGGAACGATGGTTTTAGCATTTTTTTTTATCACATTACGAAACCGCAAGCGATATCACTCTGCCGCGGCTGGAGCTGGAAAGTCATTAGCTTGGGCACAACTGGTTTCAATTTGCGTTCTTGCATTTATTTTCGTAGCTCTCGGAATTGCATCGCTACGCTATGAACCACTTTTATCGCTTTGGACTATGCCACCAAGCCCAATCGCTGTTGGGGTTTTTGTATTTGCTTGTATTGTAGTTATGCTTAGTTTATTAATCCAATCTAGGTGGTATGAGGATTTATTTGTGATCCCACCAGATTTTACTGAAAAAATCCTGCCCAACGGGCATAAATCAAGAACCTATCACAAAGAACTTTATCGACCTATATGGGAATGGTATAGTCAACATGCTAGCAAGGAGAAACCGCAGGAAAAGGCATCTGTCGAATGAAATTGCTGCATAACAAGCCAATCCAGCCGAGCGCTACGCTCCGGCTGATTTCTACATTATGGAAATAAAATATGACAGGTCAAATTACTAAACACCAACACCAAGTTCCTCAATTCTACATTAAACTATGGGCGGATAGCTCAAATCAGGTTTATTTGTATGATTTAAAATATCACAGTAACAAACTTACCGTATCAAAAAATATTTTATTTGAAGAGTTCTTTTATGAAGAAAATCCTGCAACTCCTGACAATAGAATTGAAAACATATTAAGTGTAATAGAAACTCAATCAGCTCCTATTCTTAAAGAACTTAACGGAATTACAAATAAATATTCGAGATACTCGCAAGACAAACATTTAAAAAAAGAAATTGAAAATTTACTCACGCCTCCTCAACAAGCAATTATTAAAAGATTTTCAGCTTTTCAATATCTTAGAATCCCTGGAGCAATTGAACAAAAGGATTATGAACTACAAGGCAGTTCATTGCAAAAAAATGAAATTGGTTATGGCCTTAATCCCGGCAGATTTGTTGAAACAGGATTTGAATATCTGAAAGACCGTTTTATGGCATTAAAAATGTTAGTTAACTATTCATACGAAGAATTATTTTTGACCTCAGATTGGCCTTGTTTTGACATGAAAGACTCCGATGATGCGCCTTTGTTAGGCGAAGAGATTGGTTCCTCAAGCGAGGTTGTTGCGTGTACCACATTGGGGCCAAGGCTTAGAGTTATATATTATCCTCCGAATTTTAACAATAACCCTGCGTTGGCAAACGCACCTAGTCTTATCGTTAAATCTACCCCAGATAGCCAAGTTAAAAATCACAACACCTTAATAATTCAGCAAGCGATACGATATGTTGTTTCACAAAAACGAGTTGATTTTATAAATAAAATTGCCGCCAAAAGAAAGAGGGAGAAATTCTAACAAGCCGCTAAAGCCGATCGGCGCTACGCGTCTCCGGCTTAGCTTTTCGTTGGATTGTAACTAAAACGCCTCTTAATCAACAAAGCAAAGATAGGAGTGTTCGATGGAAGATAGTACACACCTGAGCTTAGAAGGGACACTTACAAGTTTGTATGCGCCAGAGTTACGCTTTAATGCCTCATCTTCATCATTGCAGGGGAAAGAAATCAGCATTAGCGGTACAATTGGTGGCCAGCCGATCTCCATTATTCATGCATCTGGTTGTTCCCCACGTCGAAGCAAACAGAATCTTCTGATAAATAGCAATTCTTTCTCATTCATTCTTGCTTGTGATGATATCGTTAAAGAAGCCGAGCCGGTGACTGGAATCAGGGGCCTTCGTTCTCTTTTTGCAGGATTATATCCTTTTGATTCTCAAGTCATTGAACTTAATTTTAAGGGCCTAAATTTCCATCTAACTACTTCACTGCATATTGAGATACCACATTTGCTCACACGCTATTACAAGGGTACGGAAAATTTGCAGCACGTCTTCAGCGAGGGAGGACTCCGAGCAGTTTCGTATATGGGTGGAATCTGCGAGGATGGCGAAGGGTTTCGCATGCATCTCCACTATAAATCGCTTGACGCATTTAGACGTATTGCCAACCCTGCTTTAACTATGATTTCAGTTGCCTACCTTGATCTTGCGGCTATTCTTACTGGTGGCAGTGCTTGGCGAGACAATCCTGCAGTCATCTTCGGCCTTCTTTGTATAAACGCAACGGCTCTTGGAAGTCTTGCTGCAATTCGAGTCGGCTCAACTTTAAGATCATTGCTCAATATGGCAAGATTGGCCGCTGTTATCTGGGTTCTTATTATCACTTTCGCAATTCGCACAGGCGGTCTCCCTGGCATCGGATTAATCGTAGATATAGGAATAAAGGGTGCCATTATGTGGCTTTTAATAACTTCTTGCTTTTCTTTCCTCGTTTATCCATTAGAAGATGATAGTAATCGAAGGGGAAAGAAGTTTGCTTGGTTATCAATATTGTGTTTTTTAGTATGGGCCGCATGGCTTTTTATTGAGCCACTTGCTGTAGCGAAATCTTTTTCGGTTATGCGGGGCTAAGTTCCTCAATGTAGAAACATCCAACTAACCAATCAACCCGACGTGTTACACACGCGGGTTATTTTTCCGATGGGTAACAAATGTATATAGAAGACAAAGATAATATGCCCCAAAACTTAGCTGGTTGTATGATGTTTTTTGTCGATAAAAAATCGAAAGAAAAATTAGGCCCCAAAACAGGCTGCAATCAAACAGGCATATTTGTCTCCCATAGTGAAATTATATTTGTAAGGAAACGCAAAGTACAAAAAATAAACGTTGATGAATTAAAGGGAACAAAAGTCGCCATTCACAAAGTTGCGGATGGTTCCCTATCAAGAAATATTGTAGCCTTTTTTAAAAACATTAAAGATAATTATAGAATGTTTGGTCTTGGAATTAGAGCGCTAGCGAATCACAATTTTGAAGTCTTTGATTCTGAAAATATTATGCCAAAATTTGAAAATTATTCGTCCATTGCCCAATATGATATTGCATGGTCAGAGTTAACCTCTAAGCTTCGAAAGGGCGACTTAATTTTCACTTTTAATAAAAAAAGTCGAATCAGCAAACTCATCGCTGCGATCGACAATGGTTCTTGGAGCCACTGTGGAATTTATATGGGGCAAGGGAATATCTTTGAAGCTATTTCTAAAGGCAGAGTTGTTAGAAATATTGAAGCTTATAAGAACCTAAACATACATCTTGGAGTGTATCGGTCTGGGATGGCAAAGCAGTCTTTTACAGATGAAACAATAAATAAATTTGTTAATGAAGAGGCGGGACCCAACTACCGGTATCTTAAAGCAATCCTTCTTGGTATTAGAACGGTTCTTGGTTTGAATAACGACAAATTTTCTCCAACCGATGTCACTCCTAATGGATTGATATATTCGGGTTCTTTATACTTGGTCGGCTATTTGTGACAGAATTACCCACCAAATGCCTGGGTTAATTAGGGACAACAGCGCCCTATTTAACCTGGCGACAGACGTTGCTATATTTGTTGGGTTGTGTAAAAAGGGCGCTGTTGTACCTAATTAACATATCTGTTAGAGGATTGGATGCATGGGCTTTTTTATTTTTGGGCAATCGTTTATTTGCCATGAAAACTTATTAACCGGAGTCACTTCAACTTATTAA
>CAZINZ010000089.1:0-5343 GCA_964540715.1 uncultured Syntrophaceae bacterium
CTGTCAGATCGCTATCTCTAAACATTCCATATAGAAAAAGAGAAGAAAGGGCGGTTGTTGTCGGAAGCGGGCCATTCGGCATACGAACCATATCGCATGCTGATTGGAAACGGGGTAGGGTGCCGAACAAAAAACTTCGCTATCGGCTGCCGGGCAAGTGCTATAACTTCATCCACGGGAGCTCGACGTGATGATGCCTGCGTCAACCGCTTGTCCAGTAATCCATCCATACCCCTTTCTTCGTAACGATCAATGTAACGCCGAAATGTCCGGGTACATACTCCCAGTATCCGAGCTGCTTCTTCCTGCTTCAATCGTCTCTCTGTCCGTACACTATAAGCCTCTTCAAATCGCATCTTCCGGATCTCCTGTAATGTCTCTGTCCATCTCATTGGCCACCTCCCGGTGACCATTATAAACCGGACAGATTACGTGCTACAACTCCGGACAGATTACTTGCTTCTGACACCCAATAAAAAATCTCTTGACAGCAGGATATATACTGCTGTATTTAACCAATCGATCAGTTAAATACTCTGTGTGTGAATTGTCTATTATGAATAAGCGTGAATACATATTCGAAGCTGCCGACAAGTTGTTTGGTGAAGTCGGATTTGCCGGCGCTTCCACCAGCAAAATTGCGGAGATATCCAATACCAACAAGGCCCTGATTCACTATCACTTCAAGACAAAGGAAGGCCTGTTCCAGGCTGTCCTCGAGCGTTATTTTCAGAATCTTTCCGAGACATTACAGGAATCCCTATTGCAGGAAGGTCCCATTCGGGGCAGGTTGGAACATCTCATCAATGCCTATATCGATTTTCTTGAGCAAAATAAAAACTATTTGCATATTGTACAGCGTGAAATAATGGGCGGTAAAAATAAGGAACGCATCATTAATCACATGGTCCCTATCTTCGAAATAATCATGAACGTAATCCATGAGACATTCCCGCGAACACACTCGGGGGATTTTGCCGTTGAGCAGTTGATGATCAGCTTTTACGGTATGATTATTACCTACTTTACCTGCAGTGATGTCTTGCAGCACCTGTTAAAAACCGATCCCATGTCAAAAAGCAATCTCCGCGAGCGCAAAAAACATCTTCGCGTTATGATAGATATCGTTCTGGATACATTACAGGAAGAATAAAACTTGAGATATTTGCATTCGGTTTGGGCAGAAAATATAGATCTTCTCCATTAAAGAGATTGGTCTGCCCTGCCTCGCCACGTCATTGAATTGAAAAGAAAGGAGATAACAGAAATGGACTATCCGCTGGAAGGGATTCGGGTGCTTGCTCTGGAACAATACATAGCCGGTCCGGACTGTACCATGTGGCTGGCAGACAATGGTGCGGAGGTAATCAAGATTGAACGCCCCGGTATAGGTGAACCAAGAAGGAATTATCTTCCTGTTGTTGAAGACGAAAACGGAAATAAGGCCTATGGAGGATTCAAAATATACAATCGCAACAAGAAAAGCATTACCCTGAATCTTCGCAGTAAAAAGGGTCAGGATATTTACAAAGAATTAATAAAACATGCTGACGTGGTGGTGGAAAATCTGGGACCCAAAACAATCGAAAAATTCGGCTTGGGATATGATGTCTTGGAAAAAATCAATCCGAGACTCATTTATGCTGCCATAAGCGGTTTTGGAAGGCTTGAAGATTTTCGAGGTATTTATTCCGACAGGCCGGCCTTTGATCCGGTAATTCAGGCAATGGCTGGTATTCTTGATCATATAGGGGATGAAGACGGCCCCCCATTATTGGGGCTTCCCGGTCTGGCCGACGTATTTACCAGTATTATTACCGGGTATTCAATCATGCTCGCATTGTTTATGCGGGAAAAGACCGGACAGGGCCAGTTTATCGATTCGAGCATGTACGACTGCATGGCGGCACTTAATGCAATGGGCATTATGATCTATTCGTTTGCCGGATTGATTGTCAAGAGGGGTACTGCCGGGAAATTTCAACACCCGATGGGTACCTTTAAGGTAAAAGACGGTAATTATGTGGCCCTGATTGTGGCTAACGAGTTTATCTGGGAGCGGTTTTGCAAGGCCATAGACCGAACGGATCTTATCGACAATCCCCTGACAGCCAACGGCTTTGATCGGGTAAACAATAAGGATTTTCTTGATCCCATTGTGAAAGACTGGATGGAAGCAAGGAACAGTGATGAGGTGGTAAATGCTCTTCTCAAGGAGGGAGTTCCGGTCGGGCCTGTTCAGAATACCCATGATCTGGTCAATTGCACCCATCTCAAGGCGCGCAAGATGCTGCTTGAAATCGATGATCCAATCGCCGGCAAGCGCATATTTGCCAAGTCACCATTCAGAATGACAAAGGTGAAAGATATTCCGGTGAAGACAGCACCTGATCTGGGCGAGCATACCGATGCCATTCTGAAAGATTGGCTGCATTACGATGATACTGCTCTGGCGCAGCTGCGCGGTGATGCAGTCATCTGAGATTCAATGAATTTTTGAGGGAGGATACGAGCAATGAGAGAAATGGTTGTGGTAAGCGCTGCACGTACACCGTTTGGAAAGTTCGGCGGATTACTAAGAGATTTTTCTGCCGTTGATCTTGGCACCATGGCGGTCAAATCAGTTATGGAAAAGATCGATCTCGATCCCACTGTGGTTGACGAATTATTTATGGGTGTGGCTGTGCTTGCGGGTACAGCTGCCGTTGCGGCTCGTCAAATACTCTTTACTACCGGATTGCCACCGGAGACACCTTCACTCACAATAGACCGTGGCTGTTGTTCGTCCGTAACGGGAGTAGGGCTGGCCATGCGAAATATTCTCGCCGGGGAGATTGATACCGCAATTGCCGGTGGTATGGAAGCAATGAGCCAGACCCCGCTCGTGGCCCGCAATGTTCGCTGGGGCGCCAGGCTCGGTGGAATCATGCTCGAGGAACCGCTGTTTATGCGTAATCCCATTGCTGATATACCGATTGCGGTTGGAGTCGGTGATGTTTCAATAGAATATGGGTTTGGCAGAAATGCTCAGGATGAATGGGCATTGAGGAGCCATCAAAGGTATTTTGAAGCCTATGATGCCGGCAAATTCTCAGATGAAATAAATCCCGTTGAAATCCCGCAAAAGAAGGGGTCTTCCATACGTATGGATAAAGATGAATCACCCCGTTTAGATACCTCGATGGAAAAGTTGAGCTCTCTGCCGCCGGTCTACGGAGGGAAAACCGTAACCGCAGGCAATGCTCCCGGGCTCAATGATGGTGCCACCGCTCTCGTTCTGATGTCCCGGGATAAACAAAAAGAACTTGGGTTAGAACCTTTAGCCACCATCTTGTCTTATGCCAACATGGCCGGCGACCCCCTCTCTTCACCATACATGCCCGCGTTATCAACACAGAAGGCCTTAAAAAAATCCGGGGTTACACTAAAGGATCTAAAGAGAATAGAAATAAATGAGGCCTTTGCGGCAGTGCCGTTGGTCAGCACAAAGGTGCTCAGTGACGGCGATGACACGTTAATGGAACACCTGCGTTCCATGACGAACGTTAATGGTGGCGCGGTAGCAATCGGTCATCCGACCGGGGCCAGTGGTGTCCGGTTGATCATGACGCTTATCTACGAGTTGCGCAGGATCGGAGGAGGGTATGGATCTGCTGCGATCTGTGGAGGTTTTGGACAAAGCGATGCCGTAATTGTGAGAGTTGATTGAAAAGACAACGGTCATCAGCAGGCAAGATTGAGGTTTATTTGGAATCTGTTGGTATAAAGAAAAGGAGGGGACGTCATGAAATCGAGCGAAACAGAGCTTTCATATGATCTCACTTACAAAGATGTAGTCGATTTTCTGAAGATCATCGATGATTCCACATGTAAGGAGCTTCATCTTGAGCTGGGAGATCTGAAACTTGATATAATCAAGGGACCGCAGGGAAATCCAGCGCCCGCAGTCAAAGAAATCCAGGCAGGGGTTGGCCCTCACATTCCAACGCCGCAACCTGAAGCAAAATCCGAAGACGCCGCGGTTACAATGATCTCTGAGAAAACCGGGGATAAACCCGCCACCCGGGACATATCCGGCACCCCTATTTATTCTCCCCTGAGCGGAACATTTTACCGGACGCCGTCACCCGGAGAAAAACCATTTGTTGAGGTCGGCAGGAAGGTCAAAGCCGGTGATCAGCTTGCCATCGTGGAAGTAATGAAGCTGATGAATTCAATCAAGGCTCCCCGGAACGGAACTATCCGCGAAATTCTGGCTGAGAATGAAACCAACGTGGAAATGGGCCAGGTCCTGATGACAATGGATCCACCCTCTGCAAAAGGGAAGGCTAAGGTGTCGACCAAAAAGAAGAAATAGTGATCAAGGATAGGATGAACTGAAAGAGTTCTGGATTAGACATATTGATCATCGATTCGTATATGGGAGGGATTACGGTGAACGAATTACGGTTTAATGAAGAGACATTCCGTGATGGGCAACAGTCGTTGTGGGCAAACCGGATGAGAACAGCATCGATGTTGTCCATTGCCCCGGTAATGGATGAAGCCGGTTTCGATAGCATCAATATCATGAGCGGGTCTGCCTTTGAATCATGTGTCCTGTATTTGAATGAAGACCCCTGGGAACGCCTGCACCTGTTGTGTCAACTCTTGCCCAACACAGATATTCAGGTCCTGATTCGCGGTCGCAGTGCCTTCGGGTGGCGCAGATTTCCGGATGATGCGATAGAACTTTTAATTACATGTCTGAAAAACACCGGCGTACAGGGCATTGTGTTATTTGACGGATTAAACGATATCAGCAACATTAAGTGGCATATGCAGGTTGCCAAAAAAATCGGGCTGCAGATCCATCCAGCACTTGTTTTCAGTGAAAGCCCTGTCCATACCGATGAATATTATGCCTCGAAAGCCCGGGAATGTGTGAATCTGGGTATGGACAACGTCAATCTGGCCGACGGGAGCGGACTGCTTTCTCCGGTAAGGATTCGGACACTCATGCCGGCCATTAGAAAAGCTATTGGCGATAAAGTAGAATTCGGTTTTTTAGGTCATGACGGGACAGGACTGGCCACCGAGAATTATATCGAGGCTATGCGGGTAGGAATTGATAATCTCTCCACGGCAAGCCAGCCGTTGTCGTACGGGAATTCGATTCCCTCGACTCTCGATGTCTTATCGTATGCCCGTGAAATGGGATATGATGTCAAGATTGATGTCGGCCTGCAGAAAAAGGTTGACGATCACTTTTACTGGGTTGCGCATGAGGAGCAGCGGCCTGTCAGCCAGACGGAACTTGTCAATGAAAATGAGACACTTCCATCAAGAATTTAGTGTCGCAAT
>CAZINZ010000090.1:0-5303 GCA_964540715.1 uncultured Syntrophaceae bacterium
TGTCGCTTGACGAGGTTGAAAAAGGAACTCACATTGAAGACAATCTTCAAGAGATTTATACTGCAGGAAAACGGGCCAAGGACCTTGTCAAGCAAATACTGGCTTTTGCACGACAATCAGGGGAGGAATTAAAACCGATCCAGGTCGATACGATTGCAACCGAAGTGCTTAAATTTATCAGATCCTCTATTCCCACCACCATTGAAATCAAGCAAAACATCGAAAGTGACTCTTTGATAATGGGTAATGCCACGCAGGTTCACCAGATCCTGATGAACCTGTTCACCAATGCCGCTCATGCCATGGAGGACACAGGCAGCATTCTTGAGTTCAGTCTGAAAGACGTCGTGATGGATAGGGGCGTAAACCGGGAAAATCCGGATTTAGAACCGGGGAACTACATTGAAATAATGGTATCGGATACCGGCACAGGGATCGCTCCTGAAATCATTGGCTCCATTTTCGATCCATATTTCACGACCAAGGGGCCAGGAGAAGGAACCGGTATGGGGCTTGCCATGATCCATGGTATAATTGAGAACTATGGCGGAAAGATTTTTGTCGACAGCAAACCAGAGCAAGGAACGCGGTTTACGATTTATCTTCCGGTAACCGGAAAGCGCCAAGAGCACCGCCCATATGAACCGGAAATGCTCCCTACAGGTAAAGAACGGATCTTATTTGTGGACGATGAAGCCCCCATAGCAAAAATAGGGGACAAAGCTCTTGAAAGACTTGGATACACCGTATCAATAAGGACCAGCAGCATAGAAGCCTTAGCGCTGTTCCGAACAAAACCGAATGATTTTGATCTGGTCATCACGGATATGACCATGCCAAACATGACCGGTGATAGGATGGCCATCGAACTTATGAAGATCAGGCCTGATATCCCGGTTATTCTGTGTACCGGCTACAGCAAAAAGATATCTGATGAATCGGCTTCAGAAATGGGCATCAAGGCATTTCTTTACAAGCCGATTGTCAAAGCCTATCTGGCAAAAACTGTCCGAAAAGTATTGGATGAGGCCAAGGACTCGACGGGTGCATTACCAGTTTGTTAATGGCTTTCCAAGACTTTTTGGTTTCAGGGGAAATGTAGGTTTCAGGTTTCAGGTTTCAGGTGTCAGGATTGGTTAAGAGGGAAACATGGAGTTTGTAGGTCAACCCTTAATAGGTAAAAAATCCACATTAATAAATAGACTCATTTATGACCATGGAAATGGGAGGAGTATTATGGAACTGAATGTAAAGAATGAAGAAAAAGGGACGCTGGTATCCGTTACCGGCAGAATGGATGCCGTTTCATCGCCTGAGTTCGAAAAGGAACTTAGCAGGTTGATCGATGAGAATAATGTAAATTTTGTCATCGATTTGACTGAACTTGCCTATATAAGCAGTTCCGGCCTCAGGAGTGTACTGGTAACGGCCAAAAAGCTCAAAGGGAACAACGGAAAGATACTGCTCGCATCTCTCCAGGCCGTCGTCAAAGACGTCTTTGAGATTTCGGGATTCAGTACCATTATTCCCATTTATGACTCTGTGGAAGAGGCAATGGCGGCCCTGTAATTCGCGGGGAAGATTTCCCGGATTTTATCACACCGGAATTACCCGCATAACTATAGAATCCGACTATGGATGCATTTTATGAAATCTCTAAAGCTTGCAGCCATTATTGAAAATTTTGATCAGTTTATCTCTTTTGTCCATGCATGCTCCGTAGAATGCGGCTTTGAGGGTAAAAGAGCGGTGGAAATAGAACTTGCCGTGGAAGAGGCCCTGATTAATATATTCAACTACGCCTATCCCGACGGAGAGGGACAGGTGGAGATGCAATGCACCTTGAAGGAGGGCAAAAAATTCGTAATAGAGATTCGTGACAATGGCATTCCCTTTAACGGTCTTTCCCGTCCCGACCCCGATACAACGGCTGATGTCGGAGACAGGGAGATCGGGGGGCTTGGAATCTTTTTTATTAAGAAAGTGGCGGATGAGGTGCGATACAGTCGCGATGATGACACAAACGTTCTCACTATCGTGTTTCTGGTCTAAGGTGTGGTTAGTGGGAATACGTTTGATTAAAGCAATCCGTGCAATCTGCGAAATCTGTGGATCAAAATTATGTTACATGCGAAAATGAAGAAACACTGTAAATTCATAATCTCTGCCGCACTATTCCTGATTGTTATATGCGAAGCACCTGCCCAAGGCGATGATCTGAAAAAAGCATCATTCATACCTCAATGGGTTCCCCAGGCCCAGTTCGCAGGGTACTACATCGGGCTTGAAAAGGGTATCTACAGGAAACACGGTATAGATCTCACCATCATTACCGGCGGACCGGACTATTCGCCATCGGAGCTTCTTACAGATGGACGGGCGGATTTTGCTTCGCTCTGGCTATCTACTGGAATTCAGATGCGAGCCGGGGGCGAGAAGATCATCAACATTGCCCAGATAATGCAGAGATCGGCATTGATGCTTGTGGCTAAAAAGGCGAGTGGCATTGAAAAACCCCGGGACATAAACGGCAGAAAGGTGGGGTTATGGGGCACAGTCTTTCAAATTCAGCCCCGGGCATTTTTGAGAAAATACGATCTTACGGTGCAGGTTGTTCCCCAGTCCTTTTCCGTCAATCTCTTCCTGAGAGACGGTGTCGATGTGGCCTCGGCAATGTGGTACAACGAATACCATACCCTTCTGAACTGCGGCATCGACCCCGACGAACTTACCACTTTTTTCTTCCACGAACATGGCCTCAATTTTCCTGAAGACGGCATTTATGTGCTTGAAGAGACCTACAATAAAGATCCGGAACTATGCACGGCCTTTGTCCTGGCCTCTATTGAGGGGTGGCGGTATGCCTTTGATCACCCCGATGAGGCACTCGCTGTTACCATGAGAAACCTCAAAAAGGAGCACATTCCCACGACGCTGGTTCATCAAAAGTGGATGCTGGAAAGAATGAAGGATTTGATTTTGACCGAAAATGGTGAAGATACAGACATTGGCGGACTCTTGATTGAGGATTACAGCCGCGTCGCGCGTGGCCTGAAGAGTATGGGGCTCATAGACTCGGTTCCCGGATTTACCTCTTTTTATAAGGTGATCAGAGATAAAGATGAAAAATAGGGGATTGGCATTCAAACTTGTACTGCTGATATTGAGCAGCGTTACTCTGATTTTTCTGCTGATTTTCGGCTACAACTACATGTATTCCAGGAAAATCATAGTCGAGAATGTTGAAAAAAACGCGGTGAACCTCGCCCGGGCGACGGTGAATCAGATCGACATTGTCCTCAGTTCTATCGAAAAGGTCCCTGAAAATCTGGCCTATGTCCTCGAACGGTCACTCTGCACCGGAGAGGAACTCAACAATCTTTTAAAACACATTGTACGAAATAATAAGGAAATTTACGGATCTGCCGTTGCCTTTGAGCCCCGGGTATATGACGGCGAAAAGGAACGATACGCGCCCTATTTTTATAAGAGCGAAGGTGAAATAAAATATTCCGATCTGGGGACGGCGGCATACCAGTACTTCTTCCAGGACTGGTATCAGATTCCGAAGGAGCTAAACCGGCCTGTGTGGACGGAACCCTATTTCGATGAGGGGGGCGGCAACATAATCATGTCCACCTATTCGGTACCCTTCTACAGAACGGCGGAGGGGAAGAAGGGGATCGCCGGGATCATTACATCCGACATTTCGCTGTCGTGGCTTGAGGAAATAGTCGCTTCAATCAAGATAGCAAAGACGGGGTACGCCTTCCTCATATCCCAGAACGGGACCTTTGTAACCCATCCCAGGAAAGAACTCGTCATGAACGAGACCATTTTCAGCCAGGCAGAGGCGCGGAGAGATAAAGAGCTGAGGAAAATCGGGAGAGAGATGATTCATGGGAAATCGGGTTTTGTTCCCTTCCGCAGTCTCCTGACTGGGAAACTGTGCTGGATGGTCTATGCGCCGCTTCCCTCCAGCAAATGGTCTTTAGGTGTCCTCTTCCCGCAGGACGAACTGATGGCCGATGTGATGCGCCTCAATAAAATTATGATAATCCTCGGCCTACTCGGTTTTGCCTTTCTCCTCGTCGTCATAGTATCCATTGCCCGATCCATAACAAGACCGCTGCGCGCCCTTGCAGGCACAGCCGAAGATATTGCGCAGGGAAACCTCGATGTCGCGATTCCCGAGATCAAGACGGGGGATGAGGTGGGAAAACTCGCCCAGTCCTTCGACTACATGACAAAATCATTGAAACAATATATTGCCGATCTGACGGAAACAACGGCCGCAAAGGAGAGGATAGAAAGCGAGTTGCAGATAGCTCACGATATCCAGATGGGGCTTCTGCCCAAGATCTTTCCCGCCTTCCCCGAGAGGCCCGAGTTCGATCTCCATGCCACACTTGTACCGGCGCGAGAAGTGGGAGGAGATCTCTTCGACTTCTTTTTTCTCGACGATGAACATCTCTGTTTTAACGTGGGTGATGTTTCGGGGAAGGGAGTGCCCGCGTCGCTCTTCATGGCCATTACCAGAACGCTGATAAAAACGAAGGCAACCAAGAACTTGCCGCCGGAGATTGTCTTGCACCGTGTCAATCAGGATCTTTCCATGGACAATCCGTCGCTTTTTTTTGTCACACTCTTTCTCGGGACTCTTAATATCAAGGACGGAACAGTGGAATACTGCAACGGCGGCCACAATCCACCTTATATTATTCGCGCAAGCGGTGAGATCGAAGCGGTGGCAATGACCGGCGGGATAGCCCTGGGTGTGATGGAAGATTTTTCCTTCCAGTCGAAGCGGTTCGTTTTAAACAAGGGTGATGCCATATTCATCTATTCAGACGGTGTTACCGAGGCCATGAACAGCAGACATGAACTCTTTTCCGAAGAAAGACTGGAGAGCGAACTGGATAGACTCAAAGGCCTACCCGTCAGTGATATCATAGCGGGGGTCATGGAAAAAATCCTCGAGTTCTCGCAGGATGAGCCCCAAACGGACGACATCACCATGATGATTATCCAATATAACGGAAGTAATGAATTGCCCAATTAAATTGTTTTGTTTGAAAAATTGAATTTGTATCCTTTATCACCTTGATTTTGATAAAAAACAAGGGCGCGATCTGAATAAATTTTATACGCCGGATTAAAAAAACATGTCTCATCGAAAAATATCGGAAATACTGCTAAACGCTATTTTGAATTTATTTGCCATACAGGCGTGCATGCTTGGACCATTGTCCAGGGCCAAAACACGTACCATCCTCGAAAACTATCTGAGCGATCATTTACGC
>CAZINZ010000091.1:0-5248 GCA_964540715.1 uncultured Syntrophaceae bacterium
TGCCATTTCCATCGTCTCGTCCATCAGCCTGTCAAGCGGGACAGCCTTGTTTACGAGACCAATTCTCTCGGCTTCTTTGCCGTCGATGTACTCGGCGGTAAAGAGGAGCTCCTTGGCCTTACCCGGCCCAATCAGGTCCTGCACAAGTCTCATTGCGCCTCCCGTGACAGAAGATGTAACCCTGGCCTCGGGGGACCCTATCTTTGCCTCTTCCGCAGCAATTCTTATGTCACAGGCAAGTCCCAGTTCATATCCGGAGCCGAGGGCATAGCCGTTGATGGCCGCTATAGTCGGTTTTTCAAACCTGATGATTTTCCTCGATGCCTCCTGCAGCTCAACAAGATAATCACGATAGTCTTCCAGGCTTCTGTCCTTGGAATCCTTAAGGTCCGCTCCTGTAGAAAATGCCCGTCCTTCTCCCGTAAAAATCAAGACTTTTGTCTCGGGATCGGTTTTTGCGTCCTCCAGCGCGACTTGAATATCGAGCCAGATCTGCTTGTTCATGGCATTCATAACCTTCGGCCTGTTCAGCTTGATCGTTGCGATGCCATCCCCTTTTTCATAAATTATGCACTCAAAGTTCATTATTTCACCTCTATCCTGTATTTGAAAAAACTCACCCAATCAACACCCTTGAATCAACAATGGATAAACCCTTTTCATGGACAATCACCGGATTCAAGTCAATCTCGCTGATCTCCGGATTGTCGATCACGATTTCTGACAGCTTTGCCAGAACACCTTTTATTGCCTCTATGTCCTTTGGTTTATCTCCTCTCACACCGGTCAGAATTTTGTAGCCCTTTATCTCTCCGACCATCTCGTCTATGTCTTCGGCAGCGAGGGGCGCTACCCTGAAGGAGACATCCTTAAGTACCTCCACAAATATTCCGCCCAGACCGAACATGATAACCGGGCCGAACTGGGCATCACGGATCATCCCGATAATACACTCCTGCCCCGGCCCGACCATGGGCGAGAGGAGGGTACCCACGATGTTTTCATGCGATGTTACTTTTCCGGCGCTCTTCATAATCTCTTCAAATGCCGCTCTTACCTCATCCGCGTTTGAGAGATTCAGCTTGATTCCACCCGCATCGGATTTGTGAATAATATCGGGGCTGACTATCTTCATTGCCAGCGGATATCCAAGCTTGTTGGCCGCCTCAACCGCCTCCGCCGGGGTCTTTGCCAGCGCCGCGTGCGGGAGGGAAAACCCGTATTCGCTGAGCAGTTCCCTTGATTCTGTCTCAAGAAGGTTGTGCCTTGACGCATTTTCCACCTTTTTAAAGAGTTCCCTGACGCCGGGGCGCTGTACAGCCTTTTCCACGGGAATGTGCATCTCTTTAATCTTTTTCTGATTGACGGCAAAGTGCATCAGAGCGCTCATGCTTTGCGCGGCCCTGTCGGAAGATTCGATTACCGGAATCCCGGCTTCCTTCAGTATGTCGAGAGATTTGATGGGGTCTCTGGCATAACTGGTATTCACGATGACCGGTTTCTTGTATTTTTTAACAAGATCAACCAGGTCTCTTGCCGTCTGTTCTTCCAGCTCCGCGATATGAGGCGCTATTATATCAAAGAAACCTCCGAAGAAACCGGTTATCAATATCCCGTCAACCTGATCGTCCTCCATGCATGTCTTGACGCATTGCGTAATGACATCCGGATTCTCTTCCGCCGTTCCGCCATAATCAATGGGGTTATGGGCGGGCATCCCCGCAAGGAGAATGGGCTTCATCTTCGCCTGGGTTTCTTCGCTGAGGATGGGGACCTGCATCCCGTACTTCTCGGCATTGTCCGCCGCTATGGAGTTATCGCCGCCACCTTCTGACATTATGACCAGTCTGCTGCCATTCGGGATGGGACAATTGGAAAATACATCCGCCATATCGACCAGTTCATCCGCGTTGGATACCCTCACGATACCCGCCTGTCTGAAGGCTGCATCCAGGATTATATCATCACCGGCCAGCGAACCTGTGTGGGAGGCAGCGGCACGTGCCCCGGCGCTCGATTTTCCAACCTTAAGGGCGATAATCGGTTTAGTCTTTGCCGCTTCCCTCGCAACCCTGATCAGCTCGTGACCGCCCTTGATTCCTTCAAGGTAGGTCGCGATGACCTTTGTGTCAGGGTCATCTTTCAGGTAGGTGATGTACTCGTGTAATTGAACACCGATTGCATTGCCGACATTGATCATCTTGTTAAAACCGCAACCCCTCATTTTGGCAAAATGGGTCAATGAATCTATCACATTGCCACTCTGAGTAAGAACTGAAATTGCCCCCTTATTAATAGTAGGGATACCCAGCATATTGATATCCGCCGAGGCGTTGAACATGCCGCTGCAATTCGGGCCGATGACATAAGCTCCCGTTTTTGCAGCCTCACTCAGAATTTCCGCTTCGATCTTTTTTCCCTCTTCACCTGACTCACCGAGACCTGCGGTAATAATGATAATTCCCTTTGCGCCCATCTTTACGCTGTCTGCAACGGCGGAAGCGACAAATCTGGGTGCAACGATAATCATGACGAGGTCGATTTCTTTGTCAACTTCCGTAATACTGTGGTAGGCCTTCATGCCGAAGAGCTCGTCCCTTTTAGGGTTTACAAGGTAAATGTCCCCCTTGTACCCTCCCTGGATAAGGCTTCTCGTCCTCCTCTCGGCGGCCTTGCCCGGTGCCTCAGAGGCGCCTATCACAGCTATAGACCCGGGATTAAAAACCTTCTCCAATGATCTTTTCATAATAACTTCCTCCTTCGAACTTTTAGTAAATCAATTCTATGCGGCGGCTGTTGGTGTTATGCCGCGCTTTTTCCTCAACCACTGCGATATGAAAACCACGGCAAACAGTGCAAAACCTGCCCCATCGGTCATAAGACCCGGCTTTATCATAAGCAGCGCCACGGTTAGAAGCATTACAACTTCGTACCATTTAGCCCTGACAAGCAGACAGGCCTGAACACCGGCAGCGAGACAAACAATTCCGAAAGCCGCTGTCACAAAACTCGTCAGGATAGCCCAGGGGGTTCCGATCATCAGCAACTCTGGCGCGTAAACAAACATAAAGGGAATGATAAATCCCGCTATGCCAAGTTGGAAAGCGTTGATACCCGTTTTCCAGGGATCGGACTTGGCGATTCCCGCTCCGGCGTAAGCGGCTAATGCCACTGGAGGCGTGATATCGGCCCTCGTGCCGTAATACAGAATAAACAGATGCGCGGCAATGGGCAGCACTCCCATCTGAATAAGGGCCGGCGAAACAAGGGATGAGATAATAATATACTGAGCGGTGGTGGGAACTCCCATGCCAAGAAAGACACAGGCAATCATGGTAAAGGGCAGGGCCAGATAGAGATGTCCCATCGACGCGTCAACAATGAGAGAGGAAAATTTGATTCCCAGTCCCGACATCGTGATACAGCCTATGATGATACCGGCCGCGGCGCAGGCGGCGGCTACTTCAACGGCCCCCGTGGCGCCCTCCTTCAGACCCTCCAGGAGCAACAATCCAAATTCCCTGACAGATTTCCTTCGGATGATATTCATAATGAACGAGGACACAACAGTCGCAATAATCGCCCAGAACACCGCTCTTTCCGGGGAGAAGCTTCTCATGAGGAAGTAGATAAGGAGGAAGATTGAAAAGACGTGGTGCCATCCCTCGGCAAAGGCCCTTCCGATTTTTGGCAGGTCAGCTCTCGGCAGACCCGAAATTCCCATTGAAACAGCCCTGAAATGGACCTGCATGAAGGTTGAAAAAAAGGCAAGGGACGCGGGGATTGCAGCGGCAATACATACCTTATAATAGGGGATGGATAAAAACTCGGCCATAATAAAAGCGGCAGCGCCCATAATGGGAGGCATAATCTGTCCCATGGTTGACGATGAGGCCTCAACACCTGCGGCAAAGTATCCGGGATAACCCGTTCTCTTCATGAGGGGAATAGTGAAAGAACCGGTTGTCACGGTATTTGCCACGGAGCTCCCCGATATCATCCCAAAAAATGTACTGGAAGCAACAGCTGCCTTTGCCGGACCGCCCCTTGACCAGCCAGTCAGAGCGAAGGCAACGTCCGTAAAGAACTGTCCCGCACCCGTCTTCCTCAGAATGGCGCCGTAAAGGATGAACAGAAGGATAAAGTTTGCGGAGACCCCGAGAGGAACGCCGAATACCCCGTCTGTAGAAAGGGCCAGGTAGGTGGACAGTCTCTTGATACTGTATCCTTTGTGGCAGATAAAATCGGGCAGATAGGGACCGAACAGTGCATAACATATAAAAATAATTGCAATAAGAGGAACAGCCGGACCAACAGTTCGTCTCGCCGCCTCCAGCACCACTATTACAAGAAGGGTTCCCATTGCCACATCAAAAGGCAAAAAGGTGCCTGCACGCGTCAATATCGGTGTTGAATAAATAAATATCCACGTGCATATGCCAACGGAAAGAATCAGGAAGATTCCGTCAAAAACGGACATCCTGTTTTTGGGAGACGTTTTCTGGGAAAAAGGGTAGAGGGCAAAAAGAAGGATAGACATTAACATCCAGTGTATCGCCCTGTGATCAAGGGCGAAGAACGGGTGAAAATAGGCATAGGCCAGATGATAACAGGAAGTCGCGACAGCGATAATGGTAATTGCCAGGCCGGCTGCGCCCGTATATATCCTTTTTTTCTCAAGTTCCTCTAAAATATCATGTGCGGCGCCCTCTGCAACGCTTATTTCCTCCTCAAGCGACGGATCTGCGATCTTGTCATTTTTTTCTTCCATATTCACTTTCCCCTCCCTATTTTACCAGACGAATCCATACCGAATCCCCGCCCCTGGCAATGGACAGCAGAGGAACCCGATTGTCTTTGTATGTAATAACATGGCCTGCCACCCTTCCCACGCGAAGCAGAAACATGGGAAATTTCCGGTTCAGAAAGACCCTTGTCTTATCCCCCGCCAGGCAAACCCTCGCGCCGGCATTTGTGAGAGACTCCAGGCCTGAGCCGTACCAGTCAAAATTCTCCTCAATAAGAACGATACCACCCTCATCAATCCGGAAAATGTCGTGAACCGGGGTGTGATCAGAAGAATGGACATAATCGATATAAAAAAGATCTCCCGTCTCAACCTGAAACTCCAGCAGAACCTTACCCTCAGGTTGCCCCACCACTTGAAGATGCAGATTGCTTTCTGCCGACAAGACAGGGACATTCAACAACTGTATAAGCAGAAACAGGATATATATAATTCTCAATG
>CAZINZ010000092.1:0-5237 GCA_964540715.1 uncultured Syntrophaceae bacterium
ATCCCTCGATACTTGGTATCGTGAGAGTTCGATTCTCTCCCCAGGCACCATACAATCCTGCCGAGTCTCATATTGCCTGTGCCTTATCGTAGTATTGCAGGTTGTCAATGGTCTAATCAGAGTGATTTCTAAGAATATATCGGGAGTTATCAAATGTATATTATTAAAAAGGTAACATTCAACAGCATACTGGGATTTGCCGGTATCCTTTTAATGCTGATGTCCAGTTGTTCCATACATGACGGGAAAATCTTCGGAAGATATGGCAAGATAGCCCCTGACGGAGTGGCTACACAATCATTTGAATCCTGCAGTGTGGACGGTAATCTTGATTACTATGCGAGCGGACCTGATTTGTATCCCAATGCCATTATCGGCATTGACAGGAGATATGAGCTTGTCTCTGATTTGTGGAAGAAAAGAGAATTTACACCTGATGATTTGAAGATCCTTGTACAAAACATGCAGTCAAAGGCATGGGAACATGGTTCCATGATGCGCGGATTCAATATTCTCGATGACATGGGGAATGATATCGGTGATGCGTATTCAATCCTGTCGGTGATTATGCCGGTTAAGATGATAGATGGAAACAAGGTAATTGTTTATACGCCACCCCTTGATCCCTACGAGAAATTCAAGTTAAGAAGATTAGACACGGATTAAACAGTATTCATCCGGGCGGGTCGGTATATCGCAAAACGCCCGGATAATAAACGACCGGCAATGAAGGCGCAAACAGAAGGGGAGGGAAGCGATGCGAACTATGATAAGAAAAATTCTTTCAGTATCCCCTCTGAAGATAACTATCCTTGTCATTTTTTTATTACTTGTACTGTATCTTGTAAAATTTCCATTCTTCCATTTTATGGAACTGAAGGCTCTGGACCTGCGCTTTAAGGCCCGGGGAGTAAGACCACCTGGTGTGGAAACGGTCATTGCCGCCATTGATGAGAAAAGCTTGACTGAGCTTGGCCGATGGCCGTGGACGCGAACGAGAATTGCGCAAATGATAGACACATTGAAGGAATATGGCGCCAGGAGTATCGGTTTTGACGTCGTTTTTGCCGAACCTGATGACAATGCATCCCTAAGGGAGCTGGATGCATTGTCAAAAAAGATAGACGAAATGGGGTTGAAGGAACCCTGGTTATTGAAATATCTCGATGAACAGAAGGAACAGGCCGATGCCGATCGCATACTTGCCAGGGCAATTGAACGTGCTGGAAATGTGACTTTGGGCTATTTCTTCTACACATCAGAGAAAGAGGCGCGGCATCTTACCGGAGAGGAAATCATAAGGGGCGAGGAATATATCGACAAATCTAAATATGACATAGTGCGGATGAGTGGAAAAGCCGATGAGTATCCCATGATCAGGGCCTATGCCGCAGCGCCTAACATCAGATCGCTTACCGATGCAGCGAAGACAAGCGGTTTCTTTAATGCCTTTCCGGACATAGACGGCACTAACAGATGGTTTCCGCTTGTTATAAAATTCGGGGACAATTTTTACCCCCCCCTCTCGCTCTCTGTTGTGCAACAATATCTGGGCCGGCCCATGCTTTCCCTGAGATTGGAAGAGTATGGTGTTGAGGGAATAGCGATAGGGGATACTGAGATCCCCACCGATGAATCGGGACGGATACTTGTTAATTTCCTCGGACCATTTCATACCTTTCCTGTCTATTCGATTACCGATATTATTAACAATCGTCTGGACCCTGCTCTTTTCAAAGACAAAATCGTTCTTGTTGGAGCGACTGCGACAGGGATATATGATCTGAGGGTGACACCCTTCAGTCCAACCTACCCAGGGATAGGGATTCATGCCACAGTGATTGATAATATCCTTCACCGGAGCTTTATCAGAAGGCCAGGCTGGACGGCCCTGATCGATATCTTCATAATTATCATGCTTGGCCTGTCAATGGGGACTATTATGTCTCGGTCAAGGGCTGTCAGTGGTCTTCTCGCCGGCCTTGTTCTTACCACCGCGTGGGTTATGGCAAATCGATTTGTCTTTTCAAATTACAATCTCTGGCTCAATATTGTCTATCCGTCACTTACAATACTCGCGGTGTACATAGGGGTAACTATTTACAAATACATTACCGAGGAGCGGGAAAAAAAGAAGATCAGAGGCGCGTTCCAGTACTATCTTACGGCATCCGTCATCAACGAGATGCTTGAAGACCCGTCAAAGCTCAAGCTGGGGGGGCATAAAAAGGATCTGTCGGTTCTTTTTTCCGATATCAGGGATTTTACGACGATATCAGAGCAGTTGACTCCTGAAGAGCTGGTGCGATTATTGAATGAATACCTGACAGCGATGACCGATGTGGTCTTTAACAATGAAGGACTTCTCGATAAGTATATGGGCGACGCCATCATGGCAGTATTCGGGGCTCCGCTCGACCAGCCCGATCACTCGATGAGGGCCTGTATGACTGCCCTTGGGATGATGAATGAATTGAAAAGACTTCAGGAAAAATGGATGAACGAAGGGAAACCACCGCTCAATATAGGGATAGGGGTAAACAGTGGCGATATGGTTGTTGGCAACATGGGTTCTGAGATGAGATTCGATTACACCGTTATGGGTGACAGCGTGAACCTTGGCTCCCGGCTGGAGGGGATAAACAAAGAGTACGGCACAAATATAATTATCAGTGAATTCACCTATGAAAATGTGAAAGACCTGCTTTTATGCCGTGAACTCGATTCGGTCAGGGTCAAGGGCAAAATGCTGCCGGTAAAGATATACGAGCTGCTCGGAGAGAGGAAAGACGCGAAGATGTGGGACGCCTTAGTCCGGGCCTTTGATGAAGGACTTATACATTACAGACAGTGTCAATGGGATGAAGCAATAGCCGCATTTCAGAAGGCGACGGAGATTCGTTCCGGTGATCCGCCTTCTGAATTGTACATAAAGAGGTGCGAGGAACTCCGGATGAATCCCCCGGAAAAGGGCTGGGACGGCGTATACACGATGACTGAAAAGTAAGTTGTGGACGGACGCGCAATCACCCGCGGCTGCTGTTTATCTCTTATCGGCCGCGCATCCGTGTTTCGCGGATGTAGTTGATTAGCCGCCCCTATTTTGCCCAGCCTGCGGCTGTGCCGCTGAATGCAGTTGGGCTATCGATTTCTCCACCGGCTCCGCCTTTGAAGGTAATGCTTTTGCTGTTAACCGTTCCGGTGCCGTCCGTGATCGTCGCGGTCCATTTGTCTGGGTTTTCACTCGTGTCCCATGCCGTTACGTTGAATTTTGCAATGAGAGCGGATGCACCTGCTGAATAATTATTGCCGCTCAGGTTGACAGTCGTCGTGCCCGCCGTGGGAGCCGCCACATTGGTGCCTGTAACCGTCCCGGTTGCCCAGAGACGCGGAGCCTGATCGCTGGCATACGACAAGAAAGTAACCCCGGTTAAGGTAACATTTGTTATAATAGCACCACCAGGATTATTGTATGCAAGGTTTGCGGTGCCGACAGTGACGCTCGGGATATCGAGTTTAACCAGATCAGCCCTGCCACCAGCAGTACTTGCCTTTGTCAGCAACTGGCTTGTTTCCAGCCAGACGCCACCACCGCCGGCAAAAATTTCACTTTCGGATGGATTGTAGCCGCCATCGAGTTCACCTATCGCGATGCCTGTTACGGCATGCTTTATATCGACCCAGCCGCCTGCCACATCCGTACTCTCAACTCTTTTATAGTTCGGGATGGTGCCTTTAGCTGACATATAGAGGTACAGATTCTGAGTTTCAGCGGGATCAGTAGTCTCCCAACCTTTTTGCTCCCACTCCAAAAACCAGTCATCACAATCAACCAGGGTCTTGCCTGCAATAGTTAAATAGGTGCTGCCTGTATGTGTTTGCCAGAACCCCCAATATTGATCCTCCTGGATAGAATCAAAAATGCCGTCACTTTTGTATATGTTAAAATCGCCTATATCGGTATTGCTTTGATAGAAATTTCCACTTCCACTGCCTGTCACAATAAAAATATCGCGGGCATAGTCGGTAATTCCAGCGACACTGCCGGGAACAATTAAACTTCCTGGATCACTAAGTTGTACCCAATCGAGAGAGCTGCTTGCGTTCCAGTCGTGGAGGTCTGTGGAATAGGACCCTGAAACATCGCCCCCCATCATACCGCCGGACTCATCAGAGCCAATGTAAAAGAACGCCGCTGTTCCGTCGACCGTCTGCCCACTTGGATTCCAGCCACAAGCGGTGAATCCATAGAAGTATCCAGATTTTAAGCTGCCGGTCAGCGCCCCTCTAATATTTTCATACATGTACATAAAAGGCGGGGTCTGGTTATATTTGCCTGACATTGAAAGGCTGAAATGCGAATCACCTGAGTTCCCGGAAATACCGATACTATCAACACTGAATGGTTTTATTAAATAATCACTAATATCAAAGCCAATATCGGGATGAAAGAAATCGCCGGGTCCAAAGTCACCCATGTAGAAATCGCCGGGTCCAAAGTCACCCATGTTGAAATCGCCGGGCCCGAAGCCACCTGGACCAAAATCACCCGGTCCCCCGTAGAACCCGCCCGGCGGAGGCGGGCCGTAGAATCCAAAATCGCCACCTGGAGGGGGAGGTCCATAGGGACCGTAATCGCCACCCTGAGATGGTGGGCCATACGGGCCGAAATCACCGCGCATATCACCACTCGGTCCATAGTCCCCCGGTCCGGGGTTACCACTCATATCACCACTCGGTCCATATTCACTGGGACCGTATTCGCCTCCCGGAGGAGGAGGTCCATAAGGGCCGTAGTCTCCACCTGTGGGTGGTGGTCCTTCCCCCTGGTAGTCATCGGGTCCGTAATCACCCGGAGGTGGTGGTCCGTAGTCTCCACGCCCGTCATCCCCCGGGCCATAGTCTCCGCGTCTGTCGTCTCCCGGTCCATTGTCACCGGGACCGTAATCTTCACGTCTGTCGTTGCCCGGTCCATCGTCACCGGGACCGTTGTCTCCAGGTTTATAGTCTCCGGATTCCCTGTCGTCCGATCTGCGATCAGATGGTTTGTCATCCCCGGGCTTCCCATCTTTCCGCTCTCCATCTACACGCTTCTGATCTTTACCCTCGTTGTCTCCTGACTTCTCTTCTTTTGCTTTGTCGTCACCCTTTTCACTGTCTCTTGATTTATCATCTGCGGGCTTTTCCACCCTTGTATCATCCTTCTTCCCCTCGTCATCTTCATCCCTGTCACCTGG
>CAZINZ010000093.1:0-5227 GCA_964540715.1 uncultured Syntrophaceae bacterium
TATGGTATTCGTTGTACCACATTGCCGAGGCCACATCGACACCGTCTCTCAGGAATAGATTGACGGAAAAGGACTGAGGGATAACCTGTACCGCAAGATCGTATTTTTTGAAAAATGCCCGCGGCTGCATCTGAAAGACAGGCCCCCATAGCCCCACCTTCCTGCCATTCATGTCCCGGGGTTTTTCAATGCCGTTCGCCTTTTTGGCCACAAGCATCAGGGCCGATCTCTGCATTATCTGGGCAATGTTGAAGATCTTCTCTCCTTCCGCCCGGATCTGAATTCCCGTGGACAGCCAGAGCGAGGCAAAATCCGCCCTTCCATCTGTAAGAAGTTCCGATGGCGAATAGTCCGGTCCGCCGGTAATTATGGTGAGATCTATGCCGTGTTTCTTATAAATACCCTTTTCAAGCCCTATGTAGTACCCGGCAAACTGGGCCTGTGGAACCCATTGAGGTATGAATGATGCTTTTTTCAGGGTATCGCCTTCGGCTGGTGCTACGCATATAATAATAAGGAAAATGGTTGCAGCGATTAATAATTTGCGCTTTTTTCTCATTTTCATATTAACCAGAATTTTAACTTAGGAATAACCGATAGGGAAAATGCGCTACAGTTATGTCAGCCAGACCTTAGTCAGCAAGAAGAAATACGATAGTGAGAACATTCATGTCGCCATTGCGACTGTATCGCACCTCATCCGCCACCTTCTTAATGAAAAAGATTCCCAGCCCCCCGATCTCCCTGTCTCCGACATCAGCCGTTGTATCAGGATCGGAACGGGAAAGGGCATCAAATGGGATGCCCTCGTCACATATTTCTATTACAAATTTTTTGCCATCGTTAAGAGTGCAGCACATTTCAACCTGCCCCTCCTCTTCGGGATAGGCATAGCTGAATACATTAACGAGGGCCTCTTCCACGGCAAGTTCTATCTCCATCGCTTTTTTGCCCTCAAAACCATACTCTTCTGAGCACGTACGAACAAAGGATATGAACCGGTCAAGATTTTCAATAATGGCTGCAAGCTTTAGAGACTTCATAAAATGCATCCAAAAGTAATTTTTTTACAATTATACGTAAAATGCCTGTGTGATAAAGGCAGGGAATTCTCCCTTGCGCGATTACAGGGCCGCCATTGCCTCTTCCACAGATTCATGAATAGGAATAATGGCACTGAATCCCGAAATCTCAAAAACTTCTTTGACGACAGCCTGGAGAGAGGCGAGCAATATCTGTCCGTTTTTCCCCTTTAGCTTCTTGGCCGTTACCAGAATACTTCTCAGACCGGAACTGCTTATGTAATCAAGTCCAGCCAAATCGACGACAAAATTGATATTACCTTCATCGATCAACCTTGCCAGCTCCTTTTCAAACTCGGGCGATGAAACAGCATCCATCCTGCCAGTAACGGTTACCAGTGTCCCCTTTTCTTCATTCTTTACACTTAACTCCATAAGATCTTCCCCTTTCCAGACCCATTAATATTGCGACGAAGCTAACACGTTAACCATGAAAAAGCGAACGATAATCATCTCGCCGCCCATGCTGTTCGAAGCCTGTAATCGCCGGTTTTCGCCGGAATGACGAAAAGCGGGAGTCTTTGACTTCCAAGTAATTTAAATTTGCAAATGTGTTGTAGCGTTGCCCCTGCGGGCAACATGTCTGTGGGGCACAGAGGCCCCATGCTACATAAGAAGTTACTTCCCATTATAATACCGATGTGTGACATAGCGGAGCTTTTTACGAGTTCATCAAGTTTGCTTTGCATTTCCACGATGATTTGGGATGCCTTACAGGACATGGCCGGTGGCGGCAGGATTAGTCTGAGAAGGTTGTCATCCGGGAAAGGTCCGCGCCGGATGACAACGAAAGCTTCAAAGGTGTTTCTGAGGATTATGGGATCAGTTTCTCAACCACCCTGACTGCCTCAACACCATCTTTTGCGTAATGCGCGCCGATCGACTTCGCGTAGGCCTTTGTTACCACCGCTCCACCCACCATGAATTTACAGTCGAGAGACTCACGCTGTGCAAGGTCTATGACCTCTTTCATGATTACCATGGTAGTGGTCATCAGGGCTGACAGGCCGATAACAGAGGATTTGAGCCTTACGGCCTCCTGTACAATGACCTCGGCCGGAACATCCTTACCCAGGTCAACCACCTCGAACCCGTGATTCTTCAGCATCAGCGCCACTATGTTCTTGCCTATATCGTGAACGTCCCCCTTTACCGTCGCGATGATGATAAGTCCTTTCTGTTTCTTATTCAGTTTGGCATCCCCGAGCCATGGTTCAAGAAAGGCGATACCTTTTTTCATCGTTTCGGCGCTCGCTATCAACTGTGGAAGAAAATATTCTCTCCTGTCAAACAGATCACCAACTTCCGTGATCGAGGGAATCATGATTTCGTCAACTATCTTCTGCGCGCCCATTCCTGAATCCATAGCGCCGGAAAGCAGTCGCTCTATATCTTCCCTGTTCCCCTCAAGAATAGCTTGAAACACCTTGTCCTCGGATGTTTTGTGAGAAGGGGCATCTTCCTGTTTTACCTTTGGGGGCATTTGTGAGAAATGACTTATATACCTCGAGGCATCTTTGTCCCTGCCAGCGAGCACGTCGCCCGCCAATTTGGAATTTATCAACTCTTCCACCCCGGGATTGGCAATCGCCATAGTCAGGCCCTTCGACACCGCCATGGCAAGAAAAGACGCGTTCAGCCACTTACGCTCCGGCATTCCGAAAGATACGTTAGAAAGACCGACAATCGTATTGGTCCCGAAGACATGGCTGCTCCATTCAATCGTCTTCAGGGTCTCCATGGGTGCCTTAAAGTTTGACGACGCGGCCATGACAAGACCATCAACAACTATGTCGGATTTTGTAAAACCCAGGTCTGCGGCTTTTCCAAAAACATCTTTTATAATCTTTTTTCTTTCTTCGGCAGTTTCAGGGATATCACCATCCGCAAGTGGAAGAAGTATGAACATGGCCCCATATTTTGCCGCCACGGGAAGGAGTCTGGCCATCTTTTTGGTCTCACCAGAGATAGAGTTGATAAGCACACGGCCCGGGTATAACCTCAGCGCCGCCTCTATCACTTCGATATTCGAGGAGTCGATAACGAGGGGCAGCTCGGAAGCCACTGAAAGGTTCCCGATCGCGTCCAGCATTGTCTCTTTTTCATCAATTCCCGGCATACCCATATTAACATCAAGTAGCGACGCACCCTGATTTTCCTGTTCTTTTGCCATGGTCCGGACAAGAGACATCCTGCCCTCAAGAAGTTCCTGCTGAAGGGCCTTCTTCCCCGTCGGATTAATACGCTCTCCTACAATCGAGAGAGGCCTCTCCCCTTCGAGAATTACATATGACCTCGCGGAACTCAGGGCTCCGATTGAATCTCTCACTGGCAGAACGGGCTTTATGCCGGCAAGCGCCTCCTTCAACTTTCGGATATGCTCAGGGGTCGTCCCGCAACACCCGCCAATGAGATTCGCCCCCTTCGAGACAAACTGTGCCCCGAATGAGGCAAACGCGTCCGCATTCATGTTGAAGATGGTTTTGCCTTCGATCAGCTCGGGCATCCCAGCGTTTGGTTTTGCCACCAGTGGAATTTTGGCCCAGGGCTTCATCGCCTCTATCAACCCCAGCATCTCCTCCGGCCCGGTAGAGCAGTTGCAACCGACGGCGTCCGCACCGAGACTCTGCAGCGTGATCAGGGCGGCCACAGGATCAGTGCCGTTCAGCGTCCTGCCGTTTTCTTCATACGTCATAGTCACGATGGCAAACTTGTCGCTAAGCTCCTTTACAGCGATAAGGGCCGCTCTGGTCTCCTGGATGTCCATCATTGTCTCTATGACAAAGAGATCAACCCCACCCTCGAGAAGTCCTTTTACCTGCTCTTTATAGGCATCAATGGCCTCCTCAAAATCCAGGTCACCGAATGGTCTGACAAATCGCCCAGTGGAACATATATCACCCGCGAGCAGGACATCCGCGCCCACCGCGCGCCTTGCCAGCAGTGTGAGATCCCTGTTGATTTCAACCACATCGTAAGCGCCGTATTGACTCAACTTTATGCCGTTCGCCCCGAAGGTGGCCGTGTAAACAATATCCGCGCCCGCATCCCGATAGCCGGCATGCACACCACTGATTATGTCGGGATTTTCCAGGCACCATATCTCCGGACACACACCCGCGGGCATCCCCTTTTTGTGCAACTCAGTCCCCGTCGCACCATCCAGTATAATTATTTTCTCTTTGATCCTGTCCTTAAGTTGCATCTTCTTACCCGTGTCTCCTTTACGTGTAAATCCCTGCTACGGCTGTAACAGACTTTTCCGGTATGAGAATAAAGTTTTCGTTTATCTTGACTCCTATACGGTCGAGCTCCAGCGTATCATACATCAGCTTCTGATTTTCAAGCAGAAAATCGCCATACCCGGCCGAAAAGCGTCCACTGGTGAGACGGGCGTTCTCCCTGGCAAGCAGCCGATTATAAAATCCCGTAATCCAGTCAAGCGCCGCGTCCGTCATCTCGCTTGCCACCGCGTCGATGACCACACCGCGAGTCATGTCACCACCCTCGGTATCTTTCCGTATGGCGTCCATTACCTCACTCCCGGCAGTTGAACCGATAAAGAGCGCCTCTTTGCATCCTTTCAGGAACCGGGCGAGTTTTGCGCTTTCAATCTCGACGTCAGTCCCGAGGACAACGAGGTGAGGGGTCACTTCCTTCAGAGAGACACGCAAGCCAGCCCCCTTCAGCGAGACAATAGCGACCGCATAATCTATATGGCGTTCTATCTCTTCCCTCTCATGCACGTCAACCTTTGTTATGCCCCTCTTGTAACCAAGACGCCTGTAAACAGCGTCCATCGGCAACGGGATGTTTATCAATGGAAAAATCTGTACTAAATCAGGGACACTTCCCATATTAATTCACTTTCTTCTTTCCGGGCGTTCTGGTCGTCCCGGTTTTTTAACCATCATTCAAAAAATTATTCGATCATTAAAACAGGGAATGCCCCTGTTACCCACAAACATGATACCTTTTGCAAGAACTTTCTGTACACATATGGTATTTTTTGCAAGTTGCGATCGGGACAATATCAACCAGCGATGAGATACATTCGTTCCCTCACCTTGCCATCACTGCGAATTACAAAATGATACCAGACCCCATGACATTCTATTCCGCGCAAGGGTCAAGAACAGACTTGA
>CAZINZ010000094.1:0-4857 GCA_964540715.1 uncultured Syntrophaceae bacterium
GAATGTCTTGCTATATAATAAGTTTACAATCAGAATTTGCCATTTATCATTTCAACCATATAACGACTGAACTCACTGGTTTTTACGGAGCGCAGCGAAGTAAAAATCCAGTGCAGTGATTTGTTAAAAGCTTTTATAATCAATTTGTTATATATAAAAAGTGGTCATTTGGCCAATTTGCTGATATTGGCATTTCAGCCAAATACCTATGACCTTAAGCATTTGGTATCGATAATGCTTCTCAACAAATTGCTATTTGGCGGATTTGGCAACACTGCCATTTCCGCCAAATGCTTACAGATCAAAATAATAGCTTTTATAAAGCCCTTCATAATTTGTTATTTACCGATTTTGGCAACACTGCCATTTTCGGTTAATAGCTACTACTAATTCTGTTATATCTCTAGGGAGAGCAAGGGGTCGAGTCTACTGTTGACCCTTAGTTACATTGTTTTGTATTCTCTCTATCTGTTTTTTAATGTTTCCGTCCTGTTTTTTGAGCGCCTGTTTCAGTCAGCAGATCAATAAACACTAAATAATCATGTTTATCTGAAAAGATCGACTCGGGTCACCTTCCACGGTTCATTACGTGATACCAGGCACCAGGATATTCTATTCTAAGTGGACGTGACATGTTTTGATATATAACCCTCTATCTTCTATGGGTCAATAGTAGACTTGACCCCATTTCCCCCTTAAATCTTATCAAATTGTTTTTTGGACCGTCGTCAATATTCTCGACGTCGAACGCTATGATGAGGGGCTTGGTGGAGCGCTAGCGGAACCAAGTCCCTCTCCATCAAATTGTTCTGACTGCTTTCTTTCTTCTTCAAAGGTCCTCTCTATCTGTCTCTGAAAGGCTGTTGATAATTGCGCCAATCCACCCAGTTCATCGGCATCGCACTGCTCGATATCTCTACGCAGGATGAGGTAGTCCATGAAATCGACAAAATCTGAATTTTCGGTGACTATTCTAATGGTTCCGTCCATCTTCGGAGACAGATTGATAAAACGCCAAGCCTGTTCGTCGTCTATCTTTGCCAACATGACCTCAATCAATACTTTCCATGCTTGCACGTTGGCCCTGAAACGCTTGTCAATACCCGAGTCGGTCCTGCCCTTCCGCTTCTTCTGCCCCCTGATCGCGCTTCTCCTGTATCGTGACGGCAGCTTGTCCTCTTCAGTGAACACCACCGCGAGCCGATGCGAGGCAAGATTAATCCTCTCCTCATCGGAAGAAGCGTCCCTATGTGTCTTCTCTGTATTTTCGAAAAATCCACCTAGCGTCATGGAATCATCATCCCTTCCTGCGCTGTTGTAGGCTCGACATCAAATCCCGAATTTCCTCAGAAAGCTACCCTCTGCCACGATTCGAACGCCGTACTGCCGAGCCTTTCTTGCCTTGCCGGACATCGATTTCGGGTCCGTACAGACAAGCAGATCCAGTGACTTTGTCACGCCCTTCTTCACAATCATACCGTTCTCTTCTGCAAGACGTTCCAACGTGGATCGACTTACCAACTCGCCGTCGATCATTGCGTTGCTCGTCCCAGTGAAACAAACGGCTTTCCCCGTCAAACTCTCAGCGCGCGACTCAACTGCTGATTCCACCAAGAGACGGTCGTCTTGGACCTCAGAAATCATGCGTGAATACTGGCCTTCCTCTATACCAAGGAGGCCTGCAACACTATCGATATCCTTCTTCTCCGCGTCTGTGATCACTTTGTCGGCCCAAGCTGCACGGACCATATCCTGTAGGAATCGATTATGCGTTTCTTTGAGCTCTTCCGTGTCCATGTCAAGCGAGCATGCAACATCCCCAAGAACCGCGATCTCCTCCTCGGTTATTTCCCTGTCTTCCAAGGCAAGCTCCAACACAGCCAGATACTCATCGGCACAGTTGTTTGTATCGTTGTGGGCAGGGAGTCTGCTGAAAAGCGTGGCCAGTCGCGGGTTCCCCTGCCTACGGCGGGACGCTGCAGAAGTGCGCCGATACTCCCTGCCTGACGGAGCTACGCACGGCCAAGTCGATACAGGCGACTGAACAAGCTTCGCTCCGAGTTCTTCCCAAGAGATCTTCCTCGCCGGGACTCCGAATGATCGTAAAAGCACCGCGAGAAGGGACGCTGTTGCGCGTGCGTCATCGAGAGCCGTATGGGACTTACCAGATGGTATCCCAAAATGCTCACAGAGCACGCTCAGCTTTCTACTGGGCAACTCGGGAACAACCTGCTTTGCGAGAGAGAGTGTACACAACGCAATAATCTCAGGAAGGGGAGCGTGGCTCTGGCTGCATTCATGACAGAGGAACCGTAGGTCGAACTGCGCATTATGGGCAACGACTATCGCTCCTCTCAAAGCCTGTTGGATGTCCCCAACAACATCCCGAAAAGTCGGTGCCTCAGCAACGTCCGTCGCGGTGATGCCATGCACCTGTGTCGCCCCAATATCTCGATGAGGATTGATCAGCGTGCAGTATTCTCGAAGCTTGTTGCCGTGAGGATCGATCCGAACAACCCCCACTTCGATAATCCGGTCATGGTGTTTCGGGGAGAAGCCAGTAGTCTCCAAATCGATTACGGCGTATTCTGCATCACGATACATGACTCACCTTCTCGGCATGTGTAGATGATCGTCTGTGCATCCGAACGTCGCTTTTCAGCGGGCGCGGCTTTTTGCGCTCCGCTGCAAAAGCCTTGTTATGCCTTCTCAATTTTTTCTTTCAACTTGCGTACGATATTCGCTAAATCAGAAGGAACAGAACCCTCTCGGGCAAGCATTTTATTATAGAAAGTTTCGTAAAAATAAAATTCATTAATGTCAAAATCCTTATTTCGACTATTATAAATCCAATCCAGGTTATAAAAAACTTCTGCTAAGCGTTTTTTAAAATTGTCACGGAAAACTTTATTAGATCCTGAGCCTGCTAATATTATAAGTACATTGCCATTAGCTCCTGTTTCAAAAATATACTCATTGTTTACTACTGAAGAGATGTTCTTGTGAGTTCGTTTTGCTGTCTCTATAAGAAACTTCGTCTCTTTAACAATATCATTATTGTTCATTTTCGTCGATAAGGTCGCAACTTTTGGGCATAACAGTTTGTATTTATTCGGGTCATTATTATTGATAAAATAATTTTCCAATGAAAAATTATGATTAGGACATAATTTCAGTTTGAGAGATGTTAACTCTCCCAGTTTTACGTGGTGCAAGAATATTGGCAAATACTCGCCAGAATAAATTGTTATATTTGATTTCTCTTGATTAACAATTCCAATAAAAAATGGGAGCTCTAACCCAAGGAAATATTTTATTTGTTTTGTTACTTCGATAATTCTGCCACTGCTTTTTACTTGAATAGCGAATGAATTCCTTGGAATAAGATATTCTTTTTCCTTTTCAGTCAACGTATCGAAATATGTACAAAAAAAATCAGCTCCTAAATCGTCACCAACTTTCACAGGACTCGCGACGAAAGCAAATTTTGAAAGAAGGAAGGCTGCTAAATGTTCATTTTGCCATCCCCGTCTAATGACTGATAGGTGAGCCATTTTTTATTCAACTCCTAGTTTGTCATGCGTGGCATAACAGCGCAAATGAGCCGCGCGTTTTTGCGTCGGCTGAATTTGCATTGTTAGGACAACCCAACACGCTCACATTCCCCTGATATAGGGCAGTCTGTACATTCGGGCGAAGATTTCTTGCAATATTCCCTACCAATTATCCATGACGCCGCATCAAAATCTGCTGGGGATTTCAATTGCAACCTTTCTGTGCTCTCAATAACGTCTTTTACTTTTGAGGATGGGGATACTCCTGCCCTGTACATTACACGTCTAACAAGTTCATCCGGTTTAATTGCCATAAGATGTTGGCTTGCAGCCCCGCCGGCCACACCGTAATTCCTTACAAGAATGAATTGACCCATTTTGGCAAGAGCATCACCGATACCGTCAAATCCTTTAAGCCTATCGTAGATAAGCGAAACTTGTTCTGGTGATACTGCCCATAAATTTCTTGGGTCGCCATCGTATTCGGAAAGCATCTTGTCAGCAGCAGATTTTAGCCAACCTGGGAATTTATTGAACGTATAGTTTGGAGCATATGACGTTCCGTCGTAACCACGCTGGCAAATTCTGGTAACATCTCTAAGTGATGACTCCGAAACACCATGCCAAAAACCCCTTCGATGCTGGAAATGGTTTTCTACCAGATGTTCCCCACCATCCCATGCACGCTCAGCCCTTTGCCCCTGATCTAAAAGAACACCAATAAAAAATTTATTAGCCCTTACTTCGGAAAACCTAAGCCGCTTCTCTGTCCAACAAACCCAAGAGTAATCTTCGTGAGATGACAACATCTTATAGTGCTTGAGGATTTTTCTTATTACGGGATGACGCATATGTTTTTCCATGTCCTAACAGTGTCAACAAATGGAATATTTTACATGATATTGCCATTATAGCACTGAAAAGATTCCATCTATTCTTATATTCACAGCACATATGCGGAAAAACACACCTTGCTTTTTCCGTCTTGCTAATATATATCACGCCATTATGGAAAACAAGGAAAAATTCAGACCGGACCCTCAGTTACGGCTGATGGATCAAGTTCGCCAGGTTATGCGCTATCATCATTACGCGTATCGTACCGAGAAAGCGTATTGCGACTGGATTGTACGGTACATAAATTTTTACGGTGACAAAAAACATCCGCAGGATATGGCAAAAAGTGAAATTGAGGGGTTTCTCAGCCATCTGGCCACACATGAAAATGTTGCCGCATCAACACAGCGGCAGGCTTTGAATGCAATTGTCTTTTTATACCATAGCGTCCTTGATATGAAAATTG
>CAZINZ010000095.1:0-4850 GCA_964540715.1 uncultured Syntrophaceae bacterium
AATATCTTCAACATTTCGTCTCGAATCTATAACTGATAAAACAAAAACGGTCGTACCTGAAATTCTGTATATGGAAAAACTAGGGACACTTCCCGTATTAATTTACATTTTTCTTTTCCGCCCGTTTTGCCCTTCTCGGGTTTTTGCGATTATTCAACAAAAATCCTTTAGTAAAATACGGGAAGTGTCCCTCTATTTCCCTATAAGATAATCCGGGCTTGTCCAACAAACGGTTCAGATTGTGGTTCGTTCCTCACACAATCTAACCTTATTCGTTAGGCAAAGGATGCAGGCAAACTTTCTGCCTATATGAACTTCTGTTTGTCAGCCTCTACTTCTTCCATCATATAGTTGAATTTTCACTTGATAGAATTCCTGGATCTGCACGATTTAAGAGCCACTTATCGTGCAATTTTATTGCAGTATTTTTGAATGCAAAAATCCCCTTTCGAATAAGCCTTAGTTCTTCTTTTTCTTGATCCCACTCCGAGAAAGACACCTGTAGCTCAACTAATAGCTCAATATTGTCTGGATTGGCATTTGAGCTTTCTTTAATCCTGCAAATGCAATGATCCCACTTTTTGGCTGTAACTCCAAGTGCTTGGCAACACTCAAGAACAGCACTACCCCACTTCGTCCTTAACACTTCTCTCCAATTCTTGCCCAGATGATCGATAACTTGTGGGGTAAGTAATTCAAATAAGAAAGCCCAGTCTGGTTTCTTCTTGAAGACTTCGCTATAAAAAAGATTTCCTACCTCGCTCGGAGTCGCACATTTTACTGTTCGTAAAGATTGGCCTAAGAGAGAAATACCTTTCCACAAGCTGACCATACCAAATATAGTAAATAATAAAACCTTCAAGCGGAAAAAGGCAAAAAAGTGGGCAAGACCACCAATACCACGATATTTATCTACATAACTCCCGTAGTAGCTAAGCCCCTTATACAATAAAAAAGCTGCCAGACAAGTTAAGAAGATACCTATTAATAGGTTGCGAATCCTACGCTTGGAAATTCCTTTATGAATCCGCTCGCCTTTCATGTCGCGGTTAAGTGTTTTTGACATAATTGTCTTATCCAAACTAAACTTAAACAAATGCGTTTTCTTAGATTCCTCTTCAATTTTATTCAATGCTTCCTCTTTACTAAAATCGATCTCAGAAAGGTGACAAGCGCCGCACAAAGGGCACTTTTTTTGAACATATCCAGATTGTAGAGCCACTTTTTCTTGATCTAAACACTTCCAGTGAAAGGGTTGCCTGCAAAAATAGCAATAATGCCCTATTGATGAATCTGAATCCAAATTTTTTCCACACTTTCCGCACGTGATTAGTTTCATATTTAGCAACCTTCTTTCGATGAGTATTTGATCTCCATACAACATCGGAATTGGCGAATGTTTTATCGCCGTTTGCCATAACCGGCAGCAAAAAGCTGTATAGCGAAGCACGAGCGGCACAGCTTTTTGCTGTCCGAGTTTATGGCTTGTTAGGCCAGAAGTGGTTCAGGACTTACTAAAAACCAGTTGTCGTCAACGTTTACCGCAACGTTTCTGAAACTTATGGTTCCAAAAGGGCTGCCTGTTAAATTTACAGTGAGTGCAAACATATTCTCTTTGCCGTAAGGTTCTTGTTCTATATCAATATTAGATATGCTGAAATCTTCGTCTTGGCGCGATGCTTCAAACCGACATATATCCCACCGATGTGATAATCCATCCTTTCCGTTCCTTGCTTTCGAACACACCGGACAGACAAACTGCAATTCTTTTGGCTCAATATTATGTGCGCAGGAATAGCATATTACGTGCACAATGGGAACACTTGAGATAAGTAGATTCTCTCTTGTATTCTGCGTTCTCATCGCTATCACTTATTGGAAGCGAAACATACGTAGACTCCGAGTGTTCATGTTTTTTCCCACAATAGCTACATCCGACAGACTCAGAGGCACCAACTATTTTTTTTGGTTTGCCCTCTATTAGGCACCATCCATCATCTTGGTAACTTTCCCACACCTGAGCTGGTATCAAATGTGCATTATCAATAAGATAATCGTCTCTTGATTCAGTATCGGTTCCAGCTTTACAAAAAGCTGAGAAATAAAACTGTCTACACAGGTCTTCTAAGGAGTTTGCATATTTCCAGTCTGAAATAGTAGCAAGCTTACCTACTCCTTTGCCTATAACAGCAATGCTAAAAAAGACGGCTATTGGGCCACCGATCAAAAAAATGATGCCCATCGGTAGCTTGGCCCCACCAAACACATCTGCAACCCCATAGATTGTCGCAAGACCGCCCAACACTGCCATGAAAATACCGAGAGCAACATTACCGCCTGCCTTGCTTTTCTTTAATCCGGTAATGATTTCCTTTTGATTTTCAAGCGCATTATCGCTCATAAAATACTTTTGTATTTCTGAAACGATATCTTGATTAAGCAGAAGATCTTGATTGAACTGAGACATTTTTCCTCCTACGGCTTTATTGGCCTAACGTAAAGTTGAGGGGCTGGGCAACGATAACCAAAAAACTTGATAAAAGCATAAACTATCGATTAAATACAGCCTTTCAAAAACGGCACGGCTTTGCCCAGTCCATCTCCAGCGCCTGGTTCGCCCCCTCTAGTTCTTCCAGAGATATCTTGTCACCTCGGCCACTCAATGCTCTCCACCACGCCATTTGCGTCGAGCATAATAAATACTTGTTCGGAACACGAGAATCGCTCTTTCTTCAACTGCCGTAGGTAATGCAAAGAGGTCTGCGTCATTGCCTCTCTTTCCATTACCGACTCCGATTGTGGCTGGCCCAAAAGACGTTCGACTTCCTCGCGTGTTGTTTTGCCAACTTGGATTTTGAGGAGGTTATTGCGATCAAGCGGAACGCTGGAATTTCCGTGAAACCGGGTAGTGCCTCGCCCGGAGTCCTTGGTGAGCTTTTTCACTTTGCCCTGTGGGTCAAGCGTCACCGCAACGCTTTCGTACTGATACTGCTCTCCCTTTCGCCAATACCATTGGTACATCCAGGTAACCTCGTGCGATTCCTCGGTGATCAACTGCGGGACACCCAGGAGTTTCTCCAGCTCAGCAGTTGTCGTTTCGCCTTCGTGAATCTGGGCAACTTTGGAGAAATCAATCTTGGTGCCAACGATTGACGGACGGAAGAGTCCATACTCGTGGCTGCTTTGCCGACGTTGCCTGCGTATTTCCTTCACCTTGCCATTGACACTGACCGTGACGGAAATGATTTGGTGTCCATAGGTACTGTGCTGAGGTAGTAACTGGGCAGAAAGACCCAAAAGCGATCCGATGACCTTTTCACTGGTAGGCCGGTCCATGTGCGCATCCCCGAAATACGATAAAGTGACTTCTTGGGTCAGAGGATTCATTGAACCCCCAGTCGGCGGACCAAGTAGTTGTTCAACCTCAGCGCGAGTCGTTTCGCCTTCCTTGATCTGGGAGATTTTCGCTTGGTCGAACTTCTTGATGAAACCCGTCCCCGTCGAATAGGCACAGCCGGACAACAAAACAGCGACCAAAAGAAGTTGCGATATCAAGAGTCTGGTTGCCATCCGCTTGGAAATGTCTTGGCAAGTCGCGGTGATTGGTTTTGACGTTTTCATGTTATGTGTTCCTTTCGTTCTTGATTTGGCAGTCTGCACACGATGCCGAACAAGTTAGAAAAACTAGGGACACTCCCCGTATTAATTTACATTTTTCTTTTCCGCCCGTTTTGCCCTTCTCGGGTTTTTGCGATTATTCAACAAAAATCCTTTAGTAAAATACGGGAAGTGTCCCTCTATCTCCATAGAGCATGGATTGTATGCGGTCTCTGAAAGTCCGGACGCTCCATTTTTCGAGTTTGCACATTTCAATGTAAAATTCACGCTTGAGCGGGTCATCAATTGGCAATAAGGCCATAACATGTGTCCAGCTCAATCCTCTACGCAGTGCGTATACAATTTGCTCATCAGGAAATACATTGGCAAACTGCATACATTGCCTGAATCGGCTAATATTGTATTTTCCATATTTACTCATCTAACGCCTTGAATGAGGGGCGGAGGTACGACGTCTCTCTCGATTCAAATGTTAGCCTTTTCTCAACTTTAAGTCTAACTATTGGACGAGTATTTTTCAGAAGAGTATTCTCGTCAGTGTAGCCAGCAAACGAACAGAATATAATATCATCAGAGTTCTCTGTCCGGTTTTTGCGATCTGCGTAAAATGACCTATCAGCGAGGATCATTCTTTTAGCAACGCCATTGAATGCGAAAGATGGCCACAGCAATCTTACGCGGAATTCTTCCTGAACAGGTTCCCTGATACCTTCCTCGAAGGCGAACGCATATCGGTTTACCTGTGAAACAACATCATCAAGCAGTTCAGACGACTTCCCTATCTTCAGCTCGATGATCCAAGGATGGAAAAACTCATCGTAGCCAACCAAATCTATGCATTCATCTCGTTTCTTGCCTCGGGAATAAATCGGAACCTCATATCCAATAATGCGAATATTGGTCTTATTATCTCTCGTGTGATTAATAATTAGACTTCTGGCCCCGAAAATATAGTTACGAATGCGAGCCTCGTGACTAGATTTAGATGGGGGGAGGCCATGGATTTGCTCAATTTTGAAGTCTGACTTACGATAATTCGCGGTCATGTTATTCCTCGGCTAACATTTAATATACGTACTACACAATATACTGGTCTGAACAAAATTTCTTCTTTGGACGGTATTTTTCCTACACGAATATTTCTTTAAAATCAAATAATTATTATTGGACTCTTCTGAAGCGGGGCGAGGGGTCAAGTCTACGTTTGACCCATGGGTGGTCTACTTCCTCTT
>CAZINZ010000096.1:0-4800 GCA_964540715.1 uncultured Syntrophaceae bacterium
CATTTTATCTTTCATTATGTTACGGGTGATATATTCGCAGGCACGCTGGTTATTGTCAGTGCATCTGTCCGACAAGCGCAGGCCAAAATGACTGTTGTGAAGGTTTATGCGCCGGGGGTGAGCCAGTGCTTCAAGATTCCATATCGTCTTTCAAATTCCTGGAGCATCTGAAGGTGACCACCCGGCGTGCGTCCAGTGTCAGTTCTTCTCCTGTCTGAGGATTTCTGCCTCTGCGGGGATTCTTTGCCCTGACTGACCACTTGCCGAATCCGGATATAAGGACGTCCTTTCCCTTTTCCAGTTCATTCTTCATAAGTTCGAAAGTGCTTTCAACTATTTTTACACTCTTTCCTTTGGAGAATCCTGTGTTGGCATGCAGATTCCTGACGAGTTCCGCCTTTGTAATGGCCATTTCTTTTACCTTCCTGGAGTTTCTATATTAATTTTTCCATATAATGACTGGTGGCTCTTCCCTGATATCAGGAAGGAGCCACCCGCCAACTTCGCCTTATCTGGATTGCAGGACTCTGCCTATCGTCAATATTTCAGCTTCTTTTGTGCCTTCGTACAGTTCAAGTATCTTGGCGTCTCTGTACCACCTCTGCACTTTATATTCTTCTATATAACCGTAACCCCCGTGGATTTCAACGGCGGCATTAGCGCAGAATACGGCGGTTTGGCCACCGAAGTATTTGGCCATTGCTCCGAGGTGGAAGTCGGGAATACCCGAATCCACTGAGCACGCGGCCTTGTAAACGAGATTTCTCAGCGCTTCTATTCTGACAGCCATCTCTGTCAGCTTCTGCATGGTAATCTGAAATGTACCGAGTGGTTTACCGAAAGCGGTTCTTTCCTTGGAATATTTAACGGCTTCATCAAGGCAGCCCTGAGAAATCCCGAGCGCCTGCGCGGATACCATGATCCTCGTTATATCAAAGAAATGCATTAACTGGTAAAACCCTTTTCCTTCTTCACCGATCAGATTTTCCTGGGGTACCCGGACATCTTCGAGGGCGATCTCAGCCGTATCGCTGGCCCTGATTCCCATCTTGCCGTGGATCTTGGTTCTTGTGACACCGGTGGCATCAGCGGGGACTATTATCTGGCTGTACTTATGGTGTGTCTTTTCATCGGGATTGGTGATGCACTGGCATACCATCCAGTCGCAGACGGTTCCATTCGTAATGAACATCTTGCTCCCGTTGATTATGTAGTCACTACCGTCTTTCACCGCTCTCGTTCCATATCCGGCCACGTCCGTTCCGGCATTCGGTTCTGTAAACGCGCCCGCACTCACCTGCTGCCCGCTGCAGACGGGGGGCAGATATTTTTTCTTCTGCTCTTCCGTTCCGAAGTAATAAACCGCTTCGCATCCAAATCCTGCCGCCGCTATGTTGAGACCGGTACCCATGTCGATTCTTGAGAGCTGCTCCGTTACGAGGGTATTGCCGAGTATTCCAACACCTGATCCGCCGTATTCTTCCGGTATCCACGAGCAGACAAGGCCGTTCTCCGCGCCTTTTTTCCGAAGCTCGGGCGTATACTTTTCTTCTCTGTCGCATTCCTCCGCGATGGGTGCCATTTCCGCCTGGGCGAACTTGTAGGCCATATCCTGCAACATCCTCATTTCTTCACTTAGTTCAAAGTCCATTCTTTCCTCCAATTGTATGTTAATAAATTATCACTGTTATTTGTTGTAATCGTAGACGCCTTTGCCTGTTTTTCTGCCGTATCGCTTAGCTCTTACCAGCTGTCTTAATATGGGAGCAGGCCTGTATTTGTCGCCCAGTTCTTCATGGAGTCCTTCAATTACATGTAGAAGTGTGTCCAGGCCAACGAGATCGGAGAGCGCCAGAGGTCCTATCGGGTGATTGCATCCCAATACCATTCCCTTGTCTATGTCTTCTGCACTTGCGATCCCATCGCCCAGGGTGAAGAAGGCCTCGTTAAGCATGGTACACAGCACCCTGTTTACGGCAAATGCCGGAGCTTCCTTGACGACGATGACTTCCTTGCCGATCTTCTTGCCCCAGTCTTTCGCTACCTTGAGGGTCTCTTCTGATGTCTCATAACCCTCTATGATTTCCAGAAGACGCATGACCGGCACGGGATTGAAGAAATGGGTGCCGATGAATTTGTCCGGCCTTTTTGTAATGGATGCTATCTCGGTGATACTGAGACCGGATGTATTAGTGAAATACAGGCAGTGATCAGGTACTATCTCTTCCAGCTCAGTATACACTTTTTTCTTTACATCCATCACCTCAATAATAACTTCAACCACTATGTCGGCGTCACATGCAGCTTTTTTCAGGTCCAGGGTTGGGTTAATCCTTCCGAGGATGGCGTTCACTTCCTCCTGCGTCTTTTCCCCCTTTGACATGTCGCGGTCGAGGTTCTTTCTTATTGTGTTCATACCGCCGTCAATAAAGCGTTGTTCAATATCCCTCAAAGAGACATCATAACCCGCTTGAGCGCAGACTTGGGCGATACCGTTGCCCATCAGTCCCGCACCCAGAACACAAACTTTTCTTATTTCCATTCCTTCCTCCTGTATGATATATTTCCGGTAACTTAGGTATCAAATGTTAATCAGTTGTGTATTGTACGGGCAGGGATGGGAACTACTCTTGCACAATATTATTCTTATCCCCAGCCGATCATCGTTTCTACTATTATAAGAGCATCTGTTGTGTCAATAATTTATCACAATTTTTACACCCAAAGGTGTAAAATGAGTTTGTGATGATATGGCTTTTGTTTGTCCGGGTTTGAAGTTACAGCATAGATACAGGATTGTAGTTGACAAAGGTGCGGAAGGTAAAGTATATGCGAACCCACGGTCACGGTGCTGACTCCCAGCGGTTACCGGGCTGACCGGTTTTTGCATGAATATAGATATGGATGCGCGGCATTGAGTCTGTGTGATTAGAGGAAGGTGCTGATGGTCATAATAAAAGGAAAGACATACTCTACGATTGCAGATGCTGCGAAGACTTTTGCTGTCTCTGCTAAAACCATAAGGAGTTATATAGACAGGGGCATTATCCCGGATCCACCCAGGGTCCAATACGGATTGCGCGTGTTAAGACACTTCCCCGGCGATTACATGAAGGAGGCCAGAAGGCTTCTTAATAGATATCGTCTTAAAAAGACAAACGATTGACCTTTCTTGATGGGTCGCTCCGTGGCTTCAATCATCAACTTGTGGTCTGATTGTCATTCACTGACCAGGTTGAGTGTTTGGATCCTGCATCCATCCCGAAAACGACAGCTTCATTTTACAAGGATATTGAAACAAGGTACAAAAGAGGATATGGGGAGGCAGGTTTATGAGGATACTGTTTGTCTGTACAGCAAACATTTGCCGGAGTTTCATGGCGGAGCGTATATTCAGGAAGAGATCTGGGGGATATGGCCGTAGCGACATAGAAGTATCGTCAGCCTCTCTTCTTGATATGAAAGGCGCGCCCTCCGATCCCAAGGTAGTTGACCTCTTGGAGGAAAAGGGGTTTAATGGCCATGGTCATAGATCAAAATTATTGACAGAAGACATGGTTTCTGAAACCGACAAGATACTTGTGATGGAGCAGCAGCACATTGAAATGATAGTTGAACGCTATCCTGAAGTAAAAAAGAAGGTGTTTCTATTAAAGCCGTTTTCCAGTGGGCGCAACCAGTCTGATAGTATTGATCTTGATATTGCTGATCCGTACGGCCGGTCGAGTTATCATTACAGGCTTTGCTTCGCCGAAATATACATGGCTGTTGAAGGAGTTCTGAAATGTATTTAGAATACTGGGGTTTGAAAAAATATCCATTTGAAGATGTTCCGGATCCGGAATTTATGTACTATTCGCGAGAACATAACGAAGGACTCGTCAGACTTCTTTATGCTGTTAAAAGAAGGAAGGGCGCGGCGCTCCTCACCGGGGAGGTGGGTTGCGGCAAGACCGTTTTGAGCAAGATTTTTATTCAGCAGGTTTCTGATGATGAGTATGATATAGCGTCGATAATAAACCCTTTTCATAAACCACTGGATTTTTTAAAGGAAATCCTCTATCAATTTGGCCTGAATAACGAATCAAATTCAAAGGCGGACCTTCTTGATATTCTCAATGGAAGAATGCTGGAGAATGTTAAGCGTGATAAGACCACCCTGTTGATAATTGATGAGGCGCAGCTCATTCCTATGGAGACTTTCGAGGAAGTGCGTCTGCTATTAAACTTTCACTTAAACGACAGGATGTTGTTGACCCTGATTCTTATCGGTCAACCGGAGTTAAAGGATATTGTGAAAGGGATTAAACAGCTTGATCAGAGGATTGGAATCAGGTATCATCTTAACGCCCTTGATTCTGAGGAGGTTGCCAAATACGTTTCCCTTCGACTGGAAAAAGCTGGTTTGGTAAAGAACATATTTACCAGCGAGGCTTTGGATGAGGTGTATAATTATACGAAGGGAGTTCCGAGAAGGATTAACAATCTTTGTGATATGAGCCTTTTGATTGGATTTGGCTCAAAGTCGGATTATATCGATTCCAAGGTTGTCAGAGACGCCATCCAGGACATGGCTTAGGAATCTATTGGCTGGCCTCAATTGTAAGGTTTTTGCAAAGGCAGGAGAAGCATTCAGCTGTAGCTTGGGATGAGTCAGTTACCCGGTAACCCCCCGAAATATAGGAACCGGCAGAACAGAATATGATAATTGAAAAAACCAGACCAGTAGCCAATCCATTAGTCGTGCTTCGAGAGGAGTTCGATGACTGGGCAATACTCTTTGACCCTGACACAGGTAAA
>CAZINZ010000097.1:0-4581 GCA_964540715.1 uncultured Syntrophaceae bacterium
CCTGACCCCTGACCCCTGACCCCTGATATTTACGTCTGGTCTGATTTCAGTATCGATATAAACGCGCTTTGAGGGATCGCTACAGCCCCGACCATCTTCATACGCTTTTTGCCCTTTTTCTGTTTTTCCAGCAGCTTTCTCTTACGCGTTATGTCGCCGCCGTAGCACTTTGCGGTAACGTCTTTCCGGTAAGCGGATATGGTTGTTCTCGAAATTATCTCACCGCCTATTGCGCCCTGGATGGCTATCTTGAACATCTGTCTCGGGATTTCTTCTTTCAATCTTTCACACGCACGCAGGCCGCGTTCACGGGCTGAATCGCGATGCACAATTTGAGACAGCGCGTCCACCTTTTCTGCGTTAACCAGTATGTCAAGGAGAACGAGGCTGCTCTGCCTGTAGTCTATAATGTCGTAATCAAAGGAGCCATATCCCTGCGTGATGGATTTCAGGCGGTCGTAAAAATCGTATATGACGTCGGCAAGAGGCATTTCTATGGTCAGTTCGATGCGTCCGGGGCTGGGATAGCTGAGGGTTGAATTTTCACCCCTTTTCTCCTTGCACAGTTTCATTACCGCTCCCATGTAACCTTCCGGGAACATCATGGCAGCGCGGATGTACGGCTCCTCACTCGCGGATATGGACATGGGATCAGGATAATAAGCAGGATTATCTATATACAATACCTCGCCGTCGTTCAATGTAAAGCGGTATCTGACGCTGGGGACGGACAGAATGATGGACAGATCATATTCCCTTTCCAGCCTTTCCTGAACGATCTCAAGATGCAAAAGGCCAAGAAAACCGCAACGAAAACCCTGCCCGAGGGCGACGGATGAATCCTTTTGATAAACAAAACTCGCGTCATTTAATTTATATTTCTCAAGGCTCACTGCAAGTTCTTCATAATCATCCGATGCAATGGGATAGATTGACGCAAAGACAACGGGCTTTGATTCCTTGAAACCGGCGAGAGGTTCCTTGCGAGGGCGTTTTTCTGAAGTGATCGTGTCACCGATCTGGACGTCCGACACGGTCTTTATACCGGCAATGATATACCCGACGTCGCCTGCTGAAAGGCTGTCTTTTTTCTGGCGTGGCAGCAGAAAAGAACCAACTTCTTCGACTCTGTGCGTAGTCTCGTCGTGCATGAGACGTATTACATCACCGGCACGTATCGTACCCTCAAAGACACGGCAGTGAACGATAGTGCCGCGGAAGGAGTCGTATTGTGCGTCGAAAATGGTGGCGGCCAGCTCGGACTCCGGGTCTCCCTTGGGTGGGGATATCCTGTGTACGATTGCCTCCATGATCTCCTCAACCCCCGTCCCTTCTTTTGCCGAGCAGGGAAGGCTCATGTAGGGGTCGAGCCCGAGTTCCGAATCTATCTGTTCCATTACCTTGTCCACGTCAGCCGAGGGAAGGTCAATCTTGTTGATCACGGGGATAATTTCAAGATCGTGCTCCATGGCCATGTAAAGATTCGCGACAGTCTGTGCCTGAACCCCTTGCGCGGCATCAATGAGCAGAAGCACCCCTTCACAGGATGCGAGTGATCTTGAAACTTCGTAGGAGAAATCCACATGGCCCGGTGTGTCTATAAGGTTGAGGATATAGTCTTTACCATCTTTGCTCCGGTAGGGCAGGGAGATGGCCTGGCTTTTTATCGTAATTCCGCGCTCACGTTCTATGTCCATGTTGTCAAGAATCTGATTCTTGAAATTGCGGTCATCAACCACACCACTGGATTGAATCATCCTGTCAGCGAGTGTGGACTTGCCGTGATCTATATGTGCTATTATGCTGAAATTGCGTGTATTTATCATAATAAGACAAAAAGCCTTCCTGTGTATATAAGGAAGGCTTTTATACAGTGTTATTGGAAATTTTACTATCCTAATTTTTCAAGGAGTTCTTCACTGACCTCTTTGACTCCGGGCAGACCGTCAACCCCTATTACCGTCACTCTCTCTTTGAAATAATTGATGCCGGCGGTGGTTCCTGTCTCGGTGTCGTAGTAGATATTGTGCCTCTTGTCTATTGCCCCCTCATCCTGATCATCGGCACGGGCGCTCAATTCTCCGCCACAGACGCGGCACACAGCGGTTCCGTCTTTTTCTGTGGGCTTGATGGCGTCGATATAGATATTGTTAGGATGGTTGTTGTCATTCTCGCAGAGCCTCCGGCCCATGATCCTGTTTTTGGAGGTCTGTCTGTCCAATAGTATTTCAATTACGTAATCCAGCTTTATACCTTCCTTCTCGAGAGCGCTATAAAGTGCCTCTGCCTGAGCCAGATTTCTCGGGAAGCCGTCCAAGAGCCATCCAGCCTTGCAGTCATCCTCTTTAAGACGATTCAGTATCATGGGGACAGTAATTTCATCCGGCACGAGCTCACCTTTATCTATGTAGCCCTTTGCCTCTTTGCCGAGTGGTGTTCCCTGAGAGATGTTATCCCTGAAGATAACGCCTGTCTCGATATGGGATACGCCGAACTTCTTCTGAACGATTGCGCCCTGTGTTCCCTTGCCGCTTCCATTTGGTCCAAAAATTAATATGTTCACTATTTTAATCTCCTTTCAATGAGACTCAATTTTTAATCCGGATACGCTTTGTTATCTGGAGAGATTGCCTTGCTTCCGAAGCAGGAACCTTATAAGGGATTATTCCGATTATCGCAAGGACAAAAGTTACTTCTCTTCAGCTACTACCCTTACTTTTGCATTCAAATTCAATAAAAATGGTTTTTTGTCCTGCTGGAGTGCCTTTGTTTCGTCATAATCTTCACTGAAAATAGCTTCGACCACCTTTTCCCTGTCTCCACTGAATTTGTCGAGGTAGTTCTCTATACGATCCCTGAAGGATACTGTGCTTTCAATTGATCTTCTTATGTGTGTTCTGGCATCGTCTCCGGTCAGAATATGTAGGTGAGCCATTGCCAGGATGTCTATATCCAATGTAGCCAGTTTTTCAAGAGAGGTCATGTAATCGTTATAGCTTGATAAAAACTCCGGTTGTATTTTATTGTGATTATAGATGCCGACAGCTTCGCCTGCTATCAGGGTCTTAATTCGTGGTATGTAGTAAGATAAAGAGTCTCTTGTATGGCCAGGCGTTTCAATGACCCGTACCTTCCATCCTTCGCCGAAATCCAGTTCATCACCGTCCCTCAGTATCAGGTCAACCCCTACAGGTTCAAAGGAGACATCCTCATTATCTATGATATCCTTAAAAGTTATTTCTAAGGTGCTGCTGAGTGTGCGGATTAATTCAACTGCGCTCGGCTTTTCCAGCACCTTTGCGGCATGAGCGCTTGCTGCTATCTTAAGGTCATTTATTTTTCTTTTGAGAAAAGGACAGGCACCGCAGTGGTCATAGTGTGAGTGAGTAAGAAGGACATAGCCCAGCCTGTCGGTATCACCGAGATGTGTTTTAATATCTTTAAGGTAGCGGGGACCCAGGGCCGTTACCCCCGCGTCAAAAAGGACGGGGATTTTGCTTGCAAGGAGGAAGGCAGGCATGAAGTGGTATCCTGTAGAATAAAACCCTTCGCATATCATTCCAGTTTGTTCTAAGCGCATCGCCCACCATTTTCTTAAGCCGGAGCATCACATCGATGAGCCGGGTATTGTAAGGGTAATTATTTGACCTCAGGAAATAATGTTGAATGTACAGATTTCATTTTCGCGAGGCGAAATATAAGGGCTGTAAACAGGCATCCGAAACCGTACTTGATACTTCGTGGCAGGTTAATCGATGATGCTTCCGGAAAATACTTTGTAGGACAACTGACCTCGGCAATCGTATAACCAAACCACACAATCTGTGCAAGTATCTGATTATCGAATACAAAATCATCGGAATTGACCAAGAGGGGCAACTGTTTCAGGAGTACACGCGAAAAGGCCCTGTATCCTGTGTGATATTCAGAAAGCTTTGCACCTATAAAAATATTTTCGGCAAAAGTGAGGAGGCGATTCGAGATATATTTCCAAACGGGCATCCCGCCTTTCAGGGCATATCCCCCAAGAATCCTTGACCCAAGCACGCAGTGATAAAGATCATTTCCAATCATCGAAACCATGGCGGGGATAAGCTTTGGGGTATACTGATAATCCGGGTGGACCATGACAATAATATCTCCACCCTCTTCGATGGCAAGTCTGTAACATGATTTCTGGTTGGCCCCGTAGCCAAGATTTTTCTGATGCGTATAAACTTTTGTATTCTGAAGGGACCTGGCGATAGATGTGGTGCTATCATGACTTGCGTCATCTACCACAATAACCAGATCGACCACCCCCTGGGCCATCACTTCCGCGTGGGTTTTTTTAAGTGTCTGCTCAGCATTATAAGCAGGCATAACAACGACAACTCTTTTATCTTTATACATATTAACTCGCAATTACAAGGCTCAGGTTGTGTTTTTTTGTACCATGACACTGTGCCTGTAGCATAGATTGCCTTACCAGCGCAAACGCAGGAGACCATCAACAAAAAGAAAAATAAAACGAAGCTTGGTTTAACTAATCTTCTCTAACATAAAACAGGGGGTTACGATTTCAGTAACCCCCTGTTTTTC
>CAZINZ010000098.1:0-4552 GCA_964540715.1 uncultured Syntrophaceae bacterium
ATCAGGGATGCATTAAACTCAACAATCCTTTTAGTGCCATCTTTTCTGATTAATTCGTAATCCTTTGCATCGGCATATTTCCCCGTCCGGTAAACCTTGTTAAATGTCTTGATTAACCTCTTTGAGGTTTCGGGGGATGTATATTCGAGGTTGCTCATTCCAATGAGTTCATTCGCTGAAAATCCTAATATTCCGCGCATTGCCTCGTTGAAAAAGGTGAACCTCCCGGCAAGATCAACTTCATAGTAACCATCTTCCATGGTCTCAAAGATGGTGCGGAATCTCTCCTCGCTTTTTCTTAATGACTCCTCGGACAGCCTGCGGTCGGTGATGTCAATCCCCATTCCGAAAAAGTATTCAAATTTGCCGTGTTCATCAAGAATCGATCTCCCCCGCCACTCGACAAGCAGCTCACGGCCGTCCCTGGTCAATACACGGTTTTCGCCCAAGGTCGGTTCATGAGACTTTATCAAATTTTCGAACACACTGGTCAGCACCTCTTGATCCCTCTCAGGGACAAAAGAGGTTTTATAGTCCTTGCCGACCACCTCATCTGCTGCGTACTTAAGAGCATGAAGCATCGATTCGTTCATCATGATTGTCTTGCCTTCTGCGTTGATGGCGACAAAAAAGGTGGGCGTGGATTGAATGATGGTTCTGGCGAAGATCATTTCTTTGCGCAGTTTTTCTTCGCTTTTCCGCAGCCCTTCTTCCGCCTGTTTGCGGTCGGTGATATCTATTACGTGAACTATGACTAAATCCGGAGGGACAAAAGCGTAACTTGTTATTATATGCTTGCCTGGCAGAAAATGCTCGGACAGTATTTCATTCCTGATGATCGTTTTTTCGTTCAAGCATCGATGAAGATTCTCCTGTATCTCAAACCTGTTTTGATACATCTCGCTGGCTGTTTTACCTACGTATTTATTGGATTGCCCATGTGTAATCGCAATTGCCGCATTGTTATAGTCAACCAACACGAAATCATCACCTGTTTTCTGCCATGTGAAGGTAGGAATAGGGCTTCCCTGGTATTGTGCTCTAATCTGGTCCTGGCTCTCCTTGAGCTTTTTCTCCATTGAGTATCTGTAGAGGGCCACCCTTACAGCGGCTTGCAGTTCCATATTCTCGAAGGGTTTGAACAGACAGCCGAAGGGTTCAGAGCGGGCGATATCTTCGAGCCGGGCATCGCTGATATTTGCGGTGACGTACACAACAGGAATATCGAAGCGGGTATGGATCTGACCGGCCGCCTCCACGCCGTCCATCTCTCCCTGCAGGATTATGTCCATCAACACCAGATCCGGGTACAGTTCCTCGGCCATTCTGACGGCCTCTTCTCCCGAAGAGACGATGGCAGAAACATCGTATCCCATGGACTCAAGCTTCCGCCTTATTTCCAGAGCTATGATCTGTTCATCCTCAACAATCAGTATCTTTGCTTTTTCATCCATTGTTTAACTTTCTTTGTTCGAGTGGTTGAGTGGGTTAGTAGTTGAGTGGGTGACCCGCAACCCGTCTTCATATCCTTTTCCTGTACTCCTGTTCCTTAAATATTATTTTGAATGATGTCCCTTTGTTTCTGTCAAGTTCCATTGTGCCGTGTAGCTGTTCAGTGAGCATTTTCACAAGCTGAAGGCCGAAGGTTTCGGTGTTTATGTAATCTATCTTATCAGGAAAACCGATGCCGTTGTCTTTGACGGTCAGCGTGCATTCTTCTGTCTTCTTGTTTTGCGTGAGTTTTACGGCAATGTTTCCTTTTCCGCCTTCTGGGAAGGCGTGTTTAAGCGCGTTTGAGATAAGTTCGTTTATGATAAGTCCCAGTGGTATCGCTGTTTCGATATTGAAGAGGACGTCTTTTATCTGTGACGAGAACCTTACGACCCTTGAATCCACTCTGTGGACCTGAAAGAGACGGGCTGACAGATCTTTCATATAATCGTGGAAGTCAATCTCGGACAGGTCTTCTGCAAGATAGAGTTTCTCATGGACAAGAGACATGGATTTGATGCGGTCCTCACAGTTTCTGATCAGTGAAAGGGCTCTTTCATCCTCTATATCTCTGGACTGGAGGGACAGGAGACTTGAGATTATCTGCATGTTGTTCTTGACCCTGTGGTGGATCTCGGCAAGAAGGGCCTCCTTCTCTCGGAGGGAGCGCCTGATTTTTTCTTCAGCTTTCCGTTTTTCGGTTATATCCCGTATAACAACATGAATTATCGATTTACCTCCAAGTGTATACTTGCAAGGGGTTGCTTCAGCCAAAAAAACTGAGCCGTCTTTCCTGATAAACTTTGTCTCTACATTTAACATATCCGTTTTCTTCATAATAGCCAACACTTGGGCGGACTGTTTCAGTTCGGTCTCGGGATGTAATTCATGTATCGTTTTTTCCAGTAGTTCTTCTTTTGAATAGCCGAACTCTTCTACTGCCTTATTATTGACATTCAGGATATTCATATCCATATCATGGATAATAATCGCATCGGGTGAAAATTGAAAAATCTGTTTGTATCTTTCTTCATTTTCCTCTAAGGTTTTTTCCGCCTGCTTACGTTTTGTAATATCTTTGCAAACACCCATCCACTTGTATGGATGGTCTTTGTCACCAAAAAGGGGTTGCCCGCGGTCGATCCAGTATCTGTAAGTACCGTCCCTATGTCTTACCCTGTATTCATCATTAATAGGCTCTTTTGATGTTCTGTGAATCTCAACTGCGTTTTCAAGTACGTCCCTATCCTCTGGGTGTATCAAGTCAAGCCACGCTTTGATATCTCTCGATATTTCACCCTTTTTGTATCCCAGTAATCCGTCAACATCCCCGAACCACTGCAGATTATCACTCGCTATATCCCATTCATAAATCAAATCATAAGCGAGTTCTCCCGCAGTTCTGAAACGTTCTTCACTCTGACGCAGCACTTCTTCGGCCTGTTTGCGTTCGGTGATGTCTATAATAATACCTCTCAATCCTACTGTTTTGTTATTGTGAATAACAGGATTGCTATATATGAAAACAGGGAACGAACTGCCGTTTTTCCTCCGTGCCGTGTATTCAATGTCGCTTATCTTTTCCCCGCCCAACACCTTCTGAATATTTCCCCCAGCTCTTTCGTGATCCTCAGGGATAAGCATCTGAAGGGCATTCAGACCTTTATCAAAGTCCTCCCGGGTATAGCCAACAACATCATACGCGTTACGGTTGACAAATATGAGATTTCCTCTTTCATCAATTTCAAAAACTGTTTGCGGTAATAAATCAGCCATCTCCCGAAACCTCTGTTCGCTTTCCCGCAGTGCTTCCCGTGCGTAAATGTGTTCCTCCTGGTCCGCGAGCAGTGTTCCTAAAAAGAGGGTGCCTGCCGGGAATATCAACATTACCGGTATTGAGATTTTATGAAGGACTTCAAACGCGACGGGCCATGGCAGTGTCAGCATACACAGGAGCATGGATGCATGCACAATAATCCCGAAGGCCAGCAGGTAGGGCGGTTTTATCACATCAGGGTTTTTGCGACGCAAATAGTAGTAGCCTGTGCCGAGCGCCGCCGAGGTGAAGACAACGCAAAGTCCTGTCAAAGCCCCGGCCCCGCCAAGCCCGAGTCGATACACTCCTGCAATAAGAGCTGAAACACCAGCAGCGACAGGTCCGCCAAACAGGCCCGCCAAACTGACTACCATCGAGCGGCCATCGAAGATAATACCGGGCGCGTAATGAAAGGGAAGCATCATTCCGGCCACAGCTACTCCACCAAAGAGAATGCCGGCAAAAATCCTGCCTGTTATCTCTCCATACCTCCATATACGCGTCAAAAAGCTGTATAGAATGCATAACGCGAGAAGCAGCGCCATATTAGATATAAGTTCTGTAAAAATAGTCATACCCGAATACTCCTTCCTAAAATAGTCGCTGTCAATATTTTCTCCGATTTCTACGGCAGCATCTTCACAGTCGGATTTTTGTCTCCGTCGTATTCCATGATTGCACCCCCTCCGGTTCTGCCGATACTGCAGTTAACCACAAGGGTCGTTCCGATATATTCCGCTCCCGGTCTCTCATGTATGTGACCGCAGATAAAAAGCTTTGGCTGGCATCTCAAAATCACTTCGAATAAACTGCGGCATCCCGCGTGAAACCTGCCAAACGCTTCGTCCAGTACTCCCCGGGGCGGAGGATGCGCTACAAGAACTGTGCTCCTTTTTACAAGTGATTCAAGCCTTGTCACAACTTTTTTCTCTCTAAAACATATTCGTGAAGAAAAAGGAACGGGAATGGTACCGCTAACACCAACAAAAGGGACGTTCTTTATTTTTGTTTTCCTCAGATGAATGGAAGAAATGTTTGGAAATTGCTCAAGCAAACTTTCCACCTTTCGAAGATCTGTGTTTCCACGGACCGCCAGTACAGGTACCGACATGTCATTCAACCTGCTGATAACCGAAACGGAATTGGTATAGCTTGTTATATCCCCGGCGACCACAAGGACATCGGGTCTGAGCTTTGATATATTGTTTTCGATCAGATCAAACCGGTTTGTTTGACCATGAATAT
>CAZINZ010000099.1:0-4487 GCA_964540715.1 uncultured Syntrophaceae bacterium
GAAATCGCGATAAAGAAAAATGGAGAAATATTTTTCAACAGGGAGAAAATGAATGATCGGGCCCTTCTCTCCCGGCTAGTCCTTCTGCACAGGAAATCGCCTGGAATAAAGATTGTCATCTCCGGTGACAGGGAGGCGTCTTACAAATCTGTTGTGTCGGTCATAGATGTGGTGAAGAGGGCTGGTATCTCCGGACTGTCATTGAAGACGAAGATCGACAATCAATGGTCAGAGGCCGGATCAAAAAACGCATTGCGAGACGATAAATAATGCCGGGGAAAGATCTTGTTATTGCGGCGGTTATTACCGTTGCCATTCACTTTGTAGTCGCATTTGTCCATATTCCGGCATTGTTCACCCTTCCCGAAATCAATAAAAATAAACCCCTTGAAATATCACTCGTTTCTTCATATAAGAGAGTTGCTGAAGAATCAAGGGCCGGGGTACTTGAAACAAAAGAGGAGAAAAACAAGGCATGTGACCGTGAAACACCGGTATTAAAAAAACGGGCGAAAAAAAGAGCAAAAAGGGAAGTGGATGTTCCGGCAACAGAGCGAAGAGAATCCGATATTCCACGTGAGAATCTCCCTGTGAATACGGCCATAGCGCGACCGACTCTTCATGCAGCACATAATAAAAACAGGCAGACTGAAAAAACAGTGATGGCGCCAGCCGTGCCGCGTTATCAAATCAATTCATCTCCAGAGTATCCTGCAATCGCGCGGAGGAGGGGATATGAAGGAAGTGTCCTTCTCTCCACGAAGATATCGATTGAGGGCAATGTAGTCGAAGTGAGGATAAAAGAGTCGTCAGGGCATTCGGTACTGGACAGGGCCGCCGTGAAGGCGGTTGAGGTGTGGGCGTTTGAACCTGCAAGGCGAATGGGAATCCCGATTCCCATGTTAGTCGATGTCCCTGTACGATTTGTATTAAGGCGCCCATAGCTGATTTTTATAAGAAAGTTTTTTGTCTATGAGAAGAACAGGTATCAGTGTGGTTTTGCTGTCTTTGTTTGTTTTGCTGTTTGTTGCGGCAGAGGCGTATTGCGCATCGTCAAAAGCTTATTATCTTCAGGGAGACAGATATTTCTCCAGGAAAAAATACGACAGGGCAATAGACAAATATCAGCAGGCCATCAAGATTAATCCCAAGATTGCCAAATATTATTACAAACTGGCTGAGGCGTACAGACTGAAGGAATCTGGAGACGAGGCAATTATCTATTATGAAAAAGCTATCAAGATCTTTCCTGATTATTATTCGGCATACGAAGGCCTTGGCGAGATCTATTTCAAAAAAGAAGATCGTGAAGAGGCTGTACGGTGCTACAGGAAAGCCATATCCAAGTGTTCTACGGCCAGTAAAAAACATTTTTTCCTTGGCAGGATATGCGATATAGAATGTGAAGCGCCCGGCGCTATCAGGGAATATGAAACTGCCATAAAAATACGCCCGAGTTACTTTGATGCGCTTTCCAATCTTGCCGTGAATTATGTCCAAAAAGGGGATTACAAAAAAGCCGCGTCTTATTACGTGAAGGCAAAGAAGCTCAGACCTTATGATGAACGCGTTGTGGTTGGCCTGGGAATAGCCTACACGAATCTCAGAGAGTTTGATAAGGCGCGAAAAATTCTGCAGACCGCGCTCAATATAAATCGTTACAATCGTGATACACGATTTTACCTCGGCAGAGTGTATTATAATGCGGGGAATCTTAATCAGGCAATAAAACAGACGAAAATATCCCTGCAAATCGACCCGGACAATCCCGAAACTCATTTCACGCTGGGCCTGTATTACGATAAAAAGGGGTGGTCCGATATGGCCATAGCCGAGTACCGCGAGACGCAAAGACTGGACCCGGCATATATCACAAGAAGGGTAGAAGAGATTAGAAAAAGGGCTAAATTTAACAGCAGGTGAAACAACGGAGAAATTAATATGAACCATAGCGAGTTGAGAGCGAGACTGGCGCAAATGATAGTGGAACGTACATTCCGTTACAGGGATGATCCGCCATATACATTAGTCTCCGGAAAGCAGAGCAACTTTTATTTTAACTGCAAGCCCACGACACTTGATCCGGAAGGGATGAACCTGATAGGGAATATAATGTTTGACATGCTTGAAGGGTCCGGAATTGCAGCTGTTGGAGGACTTACCCTGGGGGCTGATCCAATGGCCAATGCTGTTGCTGTGATATCATATCAGAGAAATCGATCCATCAAGGCGTTCATTGTAAGAAAAGACGCCAAGGAGCATGGCACAAAAAGCGCGATAGAGGGAAATGTAAAAGAAGGAGAACGGGTGGCTATTCTTGATGATGTTATCACCACTGGAAAATCCACCATAATTGCCATTGAAAAGGCAGAAGAAGCGGGACTCATCGTTGATCGGGTTATAACACTGATTGATCGTGAGGAAGAAAATGGAAGAGAAAACATAGAAAAACATGTCAGGAAGGTGGAATCCATTTTTACGAGGACCGACATAATGGGCCTCTATGAACAGGAAAGGGGGAAGTAGGTCATGAAAAGCGTCAGATCTTTTTTGCTGGTTTCTTTTGTAACAATTTTTATCCTGACTTTTGCGGGTGCGGTGACAGCAAGCGAGGATAATATCCTGACCGTTGCCGGATTTGATTCGGAAAAAATGAAAAAGGGTGCGCCATCAGGTTGGGAACTTGTGGATAAAGCTGGAGTTGTGAACCTCAATCTTGAAAAAGTTGATGACAGCTACGCCCTGCACATGACAAGCAGCAGCAAATCATCTTTCGGGATAAAAAAAGAGATGGAAGTTAAGACAGTGGAATACCCATTCCTCAGCTGGGAGTGGAAGGTTGCAAAATTGCCGACCGGCGCGGATGTCAGGAAGTCCGACACGGATGATCAGGCTATTCAGATATACGTTGCGTTCGAACCCACAGGATGGCCCGCGAAACTGAAAACACCCACGATCGGTTATATATGGGGAGTGGAATGTCCCAAGGATACCATAGTTACAAGTCCGCAGCCGCTTGCGAGCAAAGTAAGATATATAGTGCTCAGAAATAAGACTGATGAGTTGAACAAGTGGTATCATCAGAAGCAGAACATAAAAGAAGATTACAAAAAACTGTTTCCCGACATTGATGGCGGACAGCCACGCGATATTGAAGGCATTTCCTTCTATATCAATTCTCAGCACACAAAAAGCGAAGCGGAAAGTTACATCTATGATGTCCGCTTCAGCAGGGATTAACATAGATATTCGTCAGCACTGAAGGTGGATTTTAAAAGCAGCGTGGGGCCTTTGTGCCCCACAGAGACGTTCAGGCGCCCGGTATGTCAGTCTCGCCTGATGACAGAATTTCCCTGGCTCTTTCGATATCTCTTTTTATCTGCAGGGCAAGTTCTTCGGAACTTTCGAATTTTGTTTCATCACGCAGCCTGTCTATAAACAGTATTGTGATATCCTTTCCATATATGTTGCCTTCAAAATCGAGCAGATGTACCTCTGTTGAAATCTCTTCGTTGCCGAAAGTGGGATTGTACCCGATATTGATAACACCCGGATGCCTGACCCCTTCAAGTCTGGCGATAATGGCATAGACACCCGTTGCGGGAATTACCTTTTCGGATTTTATGTTGGCCGTGGGATAGCCAATTTCGGTGCCCCGTCTGTAGCCCTTGACGACAGAGCCGGTCACGCCATAGGGCCTTCCCAGCATTTCCGATGCCAGTTTGACATTTCCGTCAAGTATCGCGAGACGTATGCCGGTGCTGCTGGAAATCACGCCGCCCGTTTTTACGGCGCCCATTACCTCTACCTGAAAGCCGATTCTCCTGCCTGATGCTTTTAAAAATTTCGCGTTTCCTTTCTTCCCCTTTCCGAACGCATAGTCATACCCGACGAGCAGTTTGCTTAAGCGCAGTTTTTTCCACAGGATATCCTCCACGAATCTTTCGGCGGTTATCCCGGCAAACTCGATGGAAAAGGTGAGCAGAATGACGGCATCTACACCGCAGGACTTTATGAGACTCAGTTTTTCGTTCAGGGGGGTCAGCAGAAAAAAAGGTCTCCTTTCCGGGTGTATGATCTTCTGTGGGTGGGGATCAAAGGTAATGACCACGGACTTCTTATTTTTTTCTCCGGCTGCCCTTACGAGTTTTCTGAAGATTTCTCTGTGTCCGAGATGTATGCCGTCGAAGTTGCCTATCGTAACGATGGCACCTGTCAGGTCTTCAGGGATGTTGTCAATGTTTCGTATAATTTTCATAACTCATTCCGTAAAAAGATTCATATTGTGCTTCACCAGAACTATGTTCAGGTGAAGCACAATAGCACGTACAGTATTATTTTCAAGGGTAATTTCTCTTGACAATATCCGGGTGCATAAGTATAAACCTCAGGTTAGTTTTGAGTGCCGAAGTGGCGGAATTGGTAGACGCGCTAGGTTCAGGGTCTAGTGGGCTTATGCCTGTCCGAGTTCAAATCTCGGCTTCGGC
>CAZINZ010000100.1:0-4244 GCA_964540715.1 uncultured Syntrophaceae bacterium
TAGTTGAGTAGGTGAGTAGTTGAGTAGGTGAGTAGTTGACTCGCAACCCGCAACTCGTAACCCGCTTAGTTTCCAGTTTCAAGTTTCACTCTACCCCTGGCCCCTGACTTCCCGCAAGCCGCCCGAAAAAAAATAGTCACTATTTAAACGATTCAATAGTCAGAAAATCCCTTATATTCATATGCCTTATTCCTTTGAATTCGCCGCCCGTCATCTCGTCCATGGAGACAACGATTTTTGTAAAATTATCTTTGATTGCCAGAAGGTTGCCAAATTCACGGTCACGAACCTTCTGATCGGTAATCATATAGGCCACCTGTACATAGAGACTTTCCCCCTTTTTCTCACACGCGAAATCGATCTCTTTTTCACCGATCCTGCCAACGGTTATCTCATGCCCCGATCTCTTAAGGTGAAGGAAGACAAGGTTTTCCAGTATCCTTCCGATATCGGCCTGCCGGTAGCCGATAATCGTATGTCTCAGGCCTAAGTCTTCAAAATAATATTTTTCACCGATCTCGAATATCTTTTTGCCCGCAATTTCCGAACGCCGCACCTTCAGGATAAAAAAAGCCGATTCAAGATGTGAAAGATAGTTAAGGACAACATTTGGCGAGATATTTGTTTTTTGGGATTTAAGAAAATCACTGATTTTTTTTGCCGAAACCAGGCTCCCCGCATTGTCGGCCAGATATATGACCAGTCTCTCAAGAAAGGCGATATTTCTGATTCTGTTCCTTTTGACAACATCCTTGAAAAGGATCGTATTGTAGATATTCTTCAGGTAGTCATAGACAATATCATCTTCGAGGTTCAGATTGATCAGATAAGGAAGGCCTCCATATTTGATGTATTTCAGGAATGCCTCAGGACTGTTTTGAAGTTTATGAAAATCCAGGAATTCAATATAGGACAGACTGAATACCTTTATCTCAACATAACGCCCGCTCAGATACGTGGCCAACTCTCCGGAAAACAGCCCGGCATTGCTCCCTGTGCAGTAAATATCATACCCGCCCTCGGCAAAAAGACTGCGCAGGGCTTTTTCAAACTGGTCGATATCCTGAACTTCATCGATAAAAACATAGCGCTTCTTTTTGTCTTCGGCCTTGTCTTTGATATATGCCAGCAACGCCTCGTAATTATCTATAAAATCAAACTTGTATAGTTCTTTGTTGATATAAATAATCTGCGCTTCAGGGTCAGAGGCGGTGATAACATCCATAATCTGAAAAAGGAGATAACTCTTACCGACTCTCCTTTGACCGGTTATGACTTTAATGATATCCCTGCCGATGTAAGGTCTTATCCTGTCAAGATAATGTTGTCTAACAATATATTTCTTTATCATGGATTTAGTCCCCCAAATGTTTTAAGTATAATTAAAACTATTCAGGTATTAAGTCAATCCTTTAACTATAGTGTTATATCCGACACCATGTAGCGTTGCCCGTCTGCGTTTTAGTTGAGTGGGTTAGTGGGTGAGTGGGTGACTCGTAACCCGGTTTTAGTTGAGTAGGTGAGTAGTTGAGTAGGTGAGTAGTTGACTCGCAACCCGCAACTCGTAACCCGCTTAGTTTCCAGTTTCCAGTTTCCAGTTTCAATCGATCCCGTCTCATTTCACCATCCTGAATCTCAACGCAATGACGGCTCCGTTCGGTTTATTGTCTTCAATATATGCATATCCGCCATAGCTCTCCATGGCCTTTTTAACGATGTGGAGGCCGATGCCGGTGTGGGCATTGTCCCCGTGCATGAATCCCTCATCAAAGACCTTTTCCTTTATCTCATCGGGTATGCCTGTCCCGTTGTCGGCTATTCGCACTTCGCACATGCCCATCGCTTCATGTATTTTAATCGCAATACTGTCGGCCTTTCCGTGGGCGATGGCATTTGCTACGATGTTGTCTATGACGGAAGAAATAGAATCATCGGCCATTACCTGACAATCACCCTTGATTTTAAAGGCTGTAGAAGGATAGTTCTCAACCGTCTCTTTCAAGATATCTTTCATCTTATACATTTTCAACTCCCTGTGACGGGAGATAAAGGATTCAAGATCTTTCATCCTGTTGATCAGTCCAAAGCTTTTTTCCGTACGGGTGGATATCTCATTCAGGTATTCTTCTTCGGGGGATTTGCTGTAGAGGTTTTGCGCGCTCTGTATGACAACTAGGTCATTGGTCAGGTCGTGGCGGAGGATCTGGTTGATGAGGGCAAGGTGTTCCTGGTGGGACTTTAACTCTCCTTCGGCTTTCTTGCGGGCATCAATCTCTCTATTAAGAGCGACCATTGACATGGTTGTCTTCTTTAAATCATCTGTCATCCCATCAAACGCCCTTGAAAGATGGCCGATCTCGTCCTTTGCGTCTGTGCCCACCCTGTGGTCCAGGTTGCCGCCGCCGATAATCCGTATGCCCTTTTCCAGTCTTGTTATCGGCGCTCCGATACTTCTGCTGATCCATAGAGAAATTACTGAAACAAGACCGATAAAGACTACAAACAGGATAACAATCAGCAAACCGGTTTTCCTCTGTATAGATATCAGTTTTGCATCAATTACCTGATTCACCAGAAAAACCTTGGAAACCATTGCCTGAGACTCCACCAGCAGGTCGCCTGTCAGTTTAACCTTCAGCTTGGAGATCCCGTTTTTATGATGCCCGTCATATTCCCGCTCTTCCCCCGGGATTGTGGCCAGTTCAGCAAAAATATCTGAAAATCGCTCAAGGCTTTTGAGCGTTTTTTTCAAAGCGTCTTTTTCACCCGAATCTTCAAAAATATTTATCTCTTCCGCCAGAAGCCTTGCCAGAGAATCGCGGCTTGCCTTCCACTGCATGAGCGAACGTTCTACGGGATGGAGCAGATACTCATGCGTTACGATTTTCAGTTCAGCAATATTTCTGGATATTCTGCCTGTTGCCATCTCCTTTTGGCCCCATTCATTCATTCCCTTGTACGCGCTGAAAATAAACAGACTAACCGTGACAGATATGATCAGGGTTAAGATAACAGCAATCTGTAATCTGGTCTTGATTTTCATGGGGGTTCCTCTTTTTAGCGTAATGGCTCAATAAACAGTAAAACCCTTACGGGTAAATTCCGTGGAATTCAGGTGTTAGCCTTTTATAGTACGCCTTAACGAATTATGGTAATTGCCTCAGGCTTCACCGCATCCAGGGCATCCATATTAATAATATTGAGATAATTGGGGAACGTTTTGCCGTCAAAGAGCCTGTTGCGTATCGCCCACCTTGCTATATTGTCCCATGATACCAGCAGGGCCTGCTCCAGTGAAAGCTCGAATGTGAAATCATCCCAGGCTGTGCTCACCGTCTCTTTATCAAGTTTGAAGACCTCTATTATTATGCCCTGCGCCTCTTCTCGGTTGCCCTTTATAAATGTATCGGCCCTGTCGATGGCCCTCAGAAACTTTTTCAGGGCCCTTGGATGTTCTTTGGCATAGTCTTTCATCGCCGCGAAATTAAAGGTCGCGCTGTAGATATCCCCACCCGGCAATTCTATGGCGTTGTCTCCTGACATCTTCATTGCCTCCTGGGCGTATGGCTGCCAGACAGATATCGCGTCCACCTCATGATTCTTTAATGCATCTGCCAGGTCAAAGGTCCTGATATCGATCATTTCTACCTCGGAGATCGACAGTCGGTTGTGGATCAGAAACGCCCCGAGATAGTAATGACCAGATGTCCCCCTGTTTGCACCCACTTTTTTCCCCTTCAGATCCGCGCCAGCCCTGATGCCTCTGTCCTTTCGCGCGATTATCTTGACAAAGGAATATGCATGGGTAAATGTGGCAAAGACGCAGAAATCATCTCTCTTGAAACCGTTAAACACAACAGGCATATCCGACACGGTAGATATGTCCACCTCCCCCGCGAAGAGGGCCCGCATGGCCTTTTTGCCACTGCCGTATTCCTTCAGCGTAACATCAAGACCCTCTTTTGCAAAATACCCCTTCTCCTTTGCGATATAAACGGGAACAGACAAGAACGACTTCGAGGCCCCGAGCCTTATTTTTTCTTTGATCTTGGGAGATTCGCCCTGTCCGCAGCTTACAAGGAAACAGACGCCAATTGCCAGGGTCAGAACGGCAAAGGTTGCTGCTGCCCGAACGGGGAATTTCCTCTTTGCCCGTGCCTGTGCTGCCGGTCCCTTTTTTTCGTTTTTTTCAATCATTTTTATGCTCTCATTTTCTGTGTGTCGTAGTATTACCATTCCTGTGG
>CAZINZ010000101.1:0-4182 GCA_964540715.1 uncultured Syntrophaceae bacterium
AGAGAATACAAAACAATGGAACTAAGGGTCAACAGTAGACTTGACCCCTTGTTCCCCAATTGCGTATACGTAGCAATGGTGAGATATTTCAATAAAAAGGGGAAAACAAATCATGAGCGGCTTAATGACAATACAAAAAACCTTCTACAAAGTAGCAGACTTTATCTCTTGGCAAAAAAAGGGAGGCCTTGTACTATCACCACACTTTCAAAGACGATCGGTTTGGAATAAAGGAGCTAAATCTTATCTCATTGATACCGTTTACAAAGGACTGCCTGTCCCAATAATCTTTCTCAGGGATATGGGTATCGATAAAACTACTTACGAGCCAATCCGGGAGGTGGTAGATGGGCAGCAACGTTTGAGAACCTTGATTTCTTATATTGCCCCGGAACTATTAGAGGACTTCGACCCGGTCCAAGATGAGTTCCTTGTTAGAAGAACCCACAACAAAGACCTAGCTGAAACGAAGTTTTCTTTACTTGATGAGGAAATTCAAGACAAAATAAGAAATTACGAGTTCAATGTTCATATTCTATCATCAAATGTAGATGATAGAGATATTATACAAATTTTTAGAAGGATGAACTCGACCAACTACGCATTGAAAAAGCAAGAATTGTTGAATTCACAATACTTTGGAGAGTTTAAGACATCACAATACGACCTTGCAGCAGAGCAGTTGACTCAGTGGAGGGATTGGCAAACATTTAACGAAACTGACATATCACGAATGGCAGAAGTTGAACTAACATCCGAATTGACAATCTCAATGATTGAAAAAAAAGTAATGGGTAAATCAACTTCTAAGATAGAGGAATGTTATAAGAAATTCGACGAAATTTACACAAACAGGAAAATTGCTGAAGACAGATATAGAAAAACGATGGATTTTATTACTGAGAACTTTCCCGGTAATCTGAATGATTTTATCTTTTACCAAAAAAGGGTCTTCTACACTTTTTTTATGGTCATCTATGATAGCTTATATGGAGTTTCTTCAGGGGTGGATAAGAAAATAACACCTAGGAAAGTGTCGTCTACATGGATTCAAGCATTGAAGCAAAAAAGCGACAGAATAAAAAACCGCACCGCACCAGATACAGTTTTAGAAGCAACGGATAGACGAACGACGAACCCAAAGGAAAGAGATATTCTTTTCAAATATCTAGCATCATAAAATGCCAAAACACTCACAAACCCTCCACAAAGAGTTCTCGATCAAGGTGCAGGCATTAGATTCGACACGACAAAGTTTCGAAGATGCTTTTGTTACGCGCCTCATTTCGGATGCTGATATAATTCAAGGATATGCTGGATTATATCTCGACTTGTTTACAGAATTCGAAGGGCTAATTGAAAACTTGTTCATAGGAATCCTATCGGGTTTAGTGACTCCCAACAACCCAATTATCAAGAGAACCATAACGATCAGACCAGTTAGTGAAATTGAGACTGTACTCTTAGGAGAAAGACGTGCATATTTGGACTGGTTACCCTACGCTGAGAATACCATAAAAAGAGCAAATATATACTTCAATAGTGGAAAACCATTTACATTGCTGAACGACGCCGAAAAAGGCAAGATCAAAACATACCACAAAATTAGAAATGCCATTGCGCATAAGAGCAAGAAAGCAAGCAAAGAATTTCAAAAAATTATTGACGGACTTATTTTGCTTCCTATTGAGAGCACCCCCCAAGGATACCTCAGAAACATTCCGAATGCTTCAACGGGGTTCACACAGTTCGAAATAATCTCAAATGAATTGACTGCTATTTCACACAAATTATGCAACTAAAACAAAAATACAACGCACAGAACCATTAAGGACGTGGGGATAAAAGGAACAGGGGGAATTCGGGGGACACAAGGGGGAAATGGGGTCAAGTCTACTATTGACCCATAGAAGATGGAGGGTTATATATCAAAACATGTCACGTCCACTTAGAATAGAATATCCCGGTGCCTGGTATCACGTAATGAACCGTGGAAGGCGATCCGAGTCGATCTTTTCAGATAAACATGATTATTTAGTGTTTATTGATCTGCTGACTGAAACAGGCGCTCAAAAAACAGGACGGAAACATTAAAAAACAGATAGAGAGAATACAAAACAATGTAACTAAGGGTCAACAGTAGACTTGGCCCCTTGTTCCATAGTATTGTGTCCCCGGAATTCTCCCTAAAGGTCACCATCTCCCTGAAAAAGTCGAACATCGATTTTTTCAAGGAAGAGGCGGGGAAAAACAAGAACGCATACCAGAAGATGATACGAGAGGTTGTCGACCGGTATGTTTCACATTATTGGAAGACCGCGTAAATTGACCGATGAAAGCCATCAAAGCGATTATCTTTGATTGGGGAGGGGTTCTGATCGACAACCCCGCCGCCGACGTCGATTCTTATTGCAGCGAGGCGCTGAGAGTCCCGTCGGAGCGTTTCGCGCAGGTGAGGGAGACACACTATCCCGCGTTCCTGAAGGGGCTGATCTCCGAAGACGAATTCTGGCGGAGGGTGTGCGGCGATCTGCAGGTGCCCCCTCCAAGCGCCCCGTCCCTCTGGGGAGATGCGTTCCGAAAGGCGTACGTCCCCCGGAAGGAAATGTTCGACCTGGTCGCTTATCTCAAGGAACGAGGCTACCGGACGGCGCTGCTGTCAAACGCGGAAGAGCCCGCGGCGCGCCACTTTCATGAAATGGGCTATCCCATGTTCGATGTCCTCACCTTCTCATGCCGGGAGAAGACCGCGAAGCCTGAACCGGAAATCTACGAACTGACACTCCGCAGGCTCGATGTCGCGCCTGCCGAGGCGCTGATGATAGACGACCGGGAAGACTCCCTGGACGGCGCGTGGGATGTCGGTATCTACGCCCTGTTATTCACGAGTGCGGAGGATATAATACAAGTCCTGAAATCCTGCCTGAACACCGCGGACAACGGCCGGACTGATTAGGGTGCGAAGGATGCCCTGTCAGCAGGCTGAAAGAAAAGGAGGACCAAACATAATGGATAAAACATTTAAAGCTACAGATATCCAAATAGGTTTTCATGCTGAGGGCTATCGTATTGATAAAACGGCCTCGCCAATGGATCTTTATACAAAATGGCAAATCACACCTGAAGGCAAATGGATAAACCCAAAGCCAGCATGCTTTGATTCAATGCCGCAGGAAGGTTGGTATAAAAAGGTCGGAAAATGAACGAAAAGGGCATTAGACGTGAGAGAAATGGCTGCCGCTGGTACGACAGCACCAGTGGGATGAAGAGGGCATATGACATCGGTATGCTTGATAAAAAATGGATAGACGAGTACTGCATGAACGGAGGACGGGGTTGCGTCCGCAAGAAAAGATTCGAAGAGGAGGAATACGTGTCACCCGATTATGTCCTACCCGACGGGACCGTGGACGAAGATCTCAAGAAGTGGGTTATCGGTAAGTAACGGGGAGAAAAAGATAAGTGCGCTGACAGGGAACCCCTCGAGCAAGCATGGCGCCCATAAATTGAGATAGGAAGAAAATGAAGAATAATCACGAAATGACTGAGTATTTTGCCGACCATAACTGGGGCAATGAGGCTATGTGTCAATTGACTGCACCTGTCAAGAGGCGGAGGAAGACCGAACAAGGGCATGGAGAGGGACCCTCGTAAACACGCGCCCCTCATGCCGGGCGTTGTATTTCCCAACAAATATGAGGATCACATGCCAAAGTTAAAAGCAAAAGGGCTCAAATGGCTAAAAGGATTTCATATGATTGCAGTTTCCTGCTGGGTTGGCGGTGCTGTTGCCTTGATATTGCTTTATTTCTTAAAAAATGGAGTTGATGACGGCGGAGTTTTATATGGAATAAATCAGAGTGTTCATCATGTGGATATGGCAGTGGTTGTAATCCCAGGTGCTTTTGGCTGTCTGGTTACAGGTTTAATCTACTCGTCATTCAGTATTTGGGGCTTTTTCAAGCACACTTGGATAATATTCAAGTGGGTTGTCACCGTAGCGGCTATTTTATTCGGGACATTTTATCTTGGGCCTTGGGAAGCTAATATGATGGAAATTTCTGGAAAGATCGGAATATCATCTTTGAGCAACTCAGAATACTTATACAGTGAAAAGATGAATTTGATTTTTGGAACTATTCAAGTCTTGGTACTGATGACTACGATCTTTATTTCCATTTT
>CAZINZ010000102.1:0-3959 GCA_964540715.1 uncultured Syntrophaceae bacterium
AGTAGAGATTGACTTTTTTTCTATACTCTTTTTTCGACTACTATGAGAGGATCACCCACATCCACTTCGTCTCCGGGTGTTACCAGCACATCAGAAACCACTCCATTTATTTCAGAGATTATGTTGTTGAGCATTTTCATCGCCTCAAGGACAACAAGTATCTGCCCAGCCGAGACTTCTTCCATCTCTGTAAGAGGGATTTCATTGACTGTTCCCTTTATGGGAGATCTGATGTCTCCAGACTGCGAGAGCTTTTCTATCTCCCTGGCTGAGAGTGTAAGTTTCCTTTCTTTTTCCTCACCTTCCTGCTCAAGTTCGGTTAATATCGGCTCGGGATGATAATTTACACTCAAATAGGTAATGGCATCTCCTGTCTTTGTTTTTCGTTTAGGACCTATCTCTATGATGTGATGTTTTCCATATGCATCAGAAAATTCAAACTTATCTCCAAGACTGAATCCGCCTTTCTTAAACCAGATATGAGGCGGCAGCACCCATGTCTTGCCATATTTCTCTTCAAATTTAAAGAAGTTCACTGCATCGTTGGGATGTTGCAGATACAACACAAATTCATCTTCCGTGGCCATCCGTCCGAGGCGATGTTCAAGTACCCTCCTCTCCACATCCAGATCGATATCTTCTATCTTTTGATAACCCTTTTCATCTTCCGTTATCTTCTTCCAATCCGACCCGAATACCGCTTCATATATGTCACTCGACGGTTTGTCGAACGGAAGGTCTCCATATCTTCCCAGCATCAGATTTTTCAGGTCATCATTGGCGTCTATATATCTTTCCCCGCGAAGAACATTATTGACAGCCGTGGTCCAAAGGATTTGAGAGCCCGGTGTCACACTCCACCAGTTACCAAGCTCAACCTGTACACGAGGCAACTCTTCCTGCAGGATCTTTGGCATCAAATGAAGAAAACCACCTTTGACCGCCTGCTCAAAGCTTGATCCGGTAGCTCCACCCGGAAGTTTATGGGCTTGAACAGTGGGATCAAATCCGAGAAACTGTGATTCAAGATCCTTGTAATGCTCTCTCTCCGGACGCAGCTTGTTCGATGTAGCAATAACCGACTGTCTATCGATACCCAGCGCACGGCATCCATATTCATTAAGTGTATCAATGACCGTCAATATCGGCGGAGGCCCATAGAACCCGGTGAATGCGTGATCTCCAGCATCAATAATCTTAGCTCCGTTTCTCACTGCCTCCACTATCCGCCCAACATCATTTCCATCGGTGTTATGACCATGGTAGTGGATAATAAGATCCGGATACCTCTCCAGGATTGATTTCGTCAAATCTCCAATCCTCTTGGGGGTTCCCAGACCGCCGTGGTTTTTTATACAGAGGATTATATCCTCACCTGTAACATCGATTATTTCTCTAACCTTCTGTACGTAAAATTCGTTGGTATGCTCCGGCCCTGTTGAGAAACATATCGAGGGCTCAAGTAAGCAGCCAGCATCTTTCACCTCTTCAAAAACTGCCGTCATATTGGGGACATAATTAAGAAAATCAAATACCCTCCATACATGGACGTAACGGGCGAAACTCCGGACTGTTAAACGAATCACATTTTCGGGATATGGCCTGTATCCAAAGAGATTGATCCCCCGGCAAAGGGTCTGGAACATTGTGTCGGGCATTAATGAACTGAGTATCAACAGCTTCTCTATGGGATTGATCTGTTTGCGCAGCATATCCACATGGACAGATGCACCACCTGTTATCTCAAGAGAAAAGTATCCGGAACTATTCCTCTCTTTGGAGACCAGAATCTGCGTATGCGGCATTATGCGGTTTTTGAAGTCGGATTGAGAGAGGTCTCTTTCCGTATTCGTTATGTAATATCCATCTCCCGCCCGGATCTTGTCGAGAACATGTCGTGCCCCGCCCTCACGCAAATCGCGAGGAGTAATTCTTTCAGTGATGGCCTGCTGTTGCACCATTGTAATTCCTTTCAAGTCTTAATCCCGATAAACGGGATAAGTCCCACTAAAGGGGATAAGTGCGATAACGAAGTTGCTTCTACGAGAAAGCAACTTCTATCTTACTAATGCGTTCACGAAATTATTCCCTGCGGGAAAACGCAGGAAACAATTTCTAACTTACTATCCCCGACGAGCGGGATAAGTGCGTTCACGAAATTCTTCCCTGCAAAAAACGCAGGAAACAATTTCTAACTTACTATCCCCGACGAGCGGGATAAGTGCGTTCACGAAATTCTTCCCTGCAAAAAACGCAGGAAACAATTTCTAACTTACTAATACGCGTAGGGGTTAATTTTCTTCGCATGAATCTCCGCGATCAACTGCGAAAGCTTGGCAATCTCCCGCTTGTTATCCGGGTAGTCAAACACCCCGGCATGTGTATCCAGATATGATGTATTGAATTCACCTTTCTGGAAATCGGGTTCGTCACAGATTGCCAGGAAGAATGGTATCGTTGTCTTCGGGCCGACAATCAAAAAGTCATTCAGCGCTCTTTTGAGACGCTGCACAACCTGCTCCCAGTTATGACTGCGAACGGTCATCTTTACCAGAAGCGAATCATAATCAGTTGGAATCCTGTATCCCTGATATGCCATACCATCCAACCTTATGCCTGGACCTCCGGGAGACTGATATACCTCTACCCTTTTTCCACCTTCCGGCATGAAGCTGTTTCTAGGATCTTCGGCGTTAATTCTTACCTGGATGGCCTTGCCGAGAAGATGAAAACGTACTTCGGGAATCTCCAGATGTTCCCCCTGCGTTATCATTACCTGCTCTCTGACGATATCTACACCAGTCAGCATCTCGGTAACCGTGTGTTCAACCTGAAGTCTTGTGTTAATCTCCATAAACCAGAACTTATTTGTGGCGGGATCAACAAGAAATTCAACCGTTCCCGCATTTATATAACCGGACTTGCTGGCCGCCAAGATAGCGGTCTCATACATCGATTCAAGGACATCAACCGGAAGGTTTGCGGGGGCTATTTCTATCAGCTTCTGGTGTCTTCGCTGGATGGAACAATCCCGCGAGCCGAGGTGAATGACTTTTCCGTGCTGGTCCGCCAGTATCTGGATTTCAACGTGGCGGGGGTTCTCGATATACTTCTCTATATAGATATTATCATCATTGAAGGCATGTAAGGCTTCCGCCCTTGCCAGAGGTATCTGGACCAACAGATCTTTTTCATCTTCAACCTTTCGTATCCCCCTCCCTCCTCCGCCGGAGGATGCCTTCAGCATAAGGGGAAACCCACATTTCTCACCAAATTCAATGGCGTCTTTTATCCCTTCTTCACCGGAAGCAAGATTCCCAGTGCCCGGCGTGATAGGAATGCCCGCATTCTTCATAATTTTTCTGGCAATAATCTTATCGCCCAGGTTATGGATAACGTCGGGAGGAGGACCGATGAAAGCAATATCGGCCTTTTCACAGGCGCTGGAAAAAGCAGGATTCTCCGCCAGAAATCCATACCCGGGGTGTATCGCGTCGGCACCGCTCTTGCGAGCCGCCCAGATCATCCTGTCAATATCAAGATAATCCTTTCTCGGCCCATCACCTATCATGATCGCCTCATCCGAGAATCTGATAAAAAGCGCTTCTTTATCGGGCTTCTCATAAACAGCTACGGACCCGAGTCCCAGTTCTTTGATCGTACGAATCAGCCTCAGGGCTATTTCACCCCTGTTGGCAACCAGAACTTTATTGATCTTTTTACCTTTTGTCATTATTACCCTTCCAAATAGATATATGAGAAATTGTGAATGCTATATTTATCGGTTTGTCATGTCAAGAGAATAGGCGGGCGCTTTCCCCCTCAGAAGAGCAGGCAGTAAGCTGTCTGCCTTAAGACTAATCCCGCCTCGTTGTGATAGTCCAACTCAATGAATAGTCATATGATTTTTTTCAGCTCATACGAAAATACATCATATACATCCTGGCTGAACAAGACAA
>CAZINZ010000103.1:0-3755 GCA_964540715.1 uncultured Syntrophaceae bacterium
TGTCGGCCCCGGTGGGTTCCATGGTCTGTTCTTCTCGTGAATTTATCTCCGAGGCGCGCCGGGTCAGAAAGATCCTAGGGGGCGGTATGCGTCAGACCGGTGTTATTGCGGCTGCGGGTATCGTAGCGCTCAAAGAGATGACAAAGATCCTCGTGGATGACCACTCAAACGCGCGCCGTCTTGCAGAGGGAATTGCGTGCATTTCCGGATTAAGGGTGGATCTTGAAAATGTGCGCAGCAATATCCTTGTTTTTTGCCTTGAGAATAACGGTTTGACCGAAAAGGATTTTATGGTTCGACTTGAAGAGAGGGGAATAAAATTTCTCTCCCGGGGGTCATGCCAGTTCAGGATGGTCACTCATCAAGGGATTACCGCGCAGGATATCGATCTGACATTGGAAATTTTGAAGGATGTTGTCGGGTAGGGGAGGGGAAAGGAAAGTACTGATTACCCCTTCGACATCTCGGCGATCCTGTTCATCGCGGTATCAACATTCTCATAACTGTTGAATGCGCTGAGACGGATATATCCCTCACCGCATGCTCCGAAACCACTGCCGGGAGTGCATACAACAGCGGCCTTATCAAGAAGCACGTCAAAAAATTCCCAGGAGTCCATCCCTGCTTTGACCCAGATGTAAGGCGAATTTTCACCTCCGGCACAGTTATAATCAAGCCCCGCCATCTTTTCGCGAATCAGAGAGGCATTTTTCAGATAATAATCCGTCAGTTCGCGTACCTGCTTTTTGCCTTCATCGGAATAGACAGCTTCGGCGGCACGCTGCACCGGATAGGAAACGCCGTTGAATTTAGTGGTATGTCTGCGGTTCCACAGGGAATGCAGATCATATTTATTCATCTGCGAGTCGCAGGCGACGCATGATTTCGGCACTACGGTGTACGCGCAACGTGTTCCCGTGAATCCCGCGGTCTTTGAGAAACTCCGAAATTCGATCGCCACCTTTCTGGCGCCTTCAATTTCATAGATGCTTCTTGGTATTGATTCATCACGGATAAAGGCCACATACGCGGCATCGTACAGTATCAATGCCCTGTTTTCTTTCGCGTATTCGACCCACTGAGAGAGTTGCTCCCTCGTGGCGGTGGCCCCGGTGGGATTGTTGGGAAAGCAGAGATAGATCAGGTCAACCGGCTCGTCCGGGATAGCCGGGACATAACCGTTTGCCTCAGTGGCTTCGAGATAAATCAATCCCTCATATCGCCCGTTATTCCAGGGACCTGTTCTTCCGGCCATTACGTTTGTATCAACATACACGGGATATCCCGGATCGGGCACGGCAATCTTCAGGCCGGGAGATAGAATCTCCAGAATGTTTCCGGTATCGCATTTTGCTCCGTCACTTACGAACACCTCGTCTGGACTGACGTCAGCCCCGAATGCCTGGAAATCATTTTCCGCAATGGCGTTGCGAAGGAACTCATACCCCTGCTCAGGGCCATAGCCGCGGAAGGTATTGTCGGTTGACATCTCGTCGACGGCCCTGTGAAGGGCAGCTATGCATGCTCCGGGCAGGGCGCGTGTTACATCGCCGATCCCGAGCCTGATTATTTCCCTGTCGGGGTTCGATTCGGCAAAGCCTTTTATCCTCTTTGCGATGTCCGAAAAAAGATAGGATGACTGGAGCTTCAGGTAATTTTCATTTATCTTTATCATGTTGTGTTCCTGATAGTTTCTTTATTCCGTTGATGACAGGCTCGATCCCTGATAGCAGCTCATCAAAAACCTCCTGCACACTTTTGACTTCTTTTATCATGCCCGCGATCTGGCCGCTCATCACCGAGCCATCTTTTACGTCACCATCTATGGATGCAATATGGGTTCTGTCCGGGCCTATTATGCCAAATATCTCTTCGGGGGATGCCCCCGTGGCCTCTGCGTCCAGAATCTCCTGAGAGAGCTTGTTCTTTATCACCCTTACAGGATCATTCAGTTTCCTTCCGGTAATGGTAGTGTCTGTGTCCATGGCATTGATGATGGCCTGCTTGAAGTTTTCATGGACAGGGGATTCCTTTGTTGCGACAAACCTCGTGCCCATCTGGATACCCTCCGCGCCCAAGGCAAACGCGGCGACCATGCCCCTCGCGTCCGCGATGCCCCCTGCCGCGATAACCGGTATATCGACAGCGTCGACCACCTGCGGGATCAGGGAAAAGGTTGTAATCTCATCTTTCCCATCATGTCCTCCTGCCTCAAAACCCTCGGCAACTACCATGTGATATCCCAGATCCCTGGCCTTTTGAGCCATCCTTACATTTGCTATCACGTGTATAGCGACGACCCCTGCAGATTCGAGCATCTTATATATCTTTGCGGGATTTCCGGCAGAGGTTACAACAATCGTTACTCCCTTATCCAGCGCCGCGCCTATCATAGTCTCATAATCCGGTCTTATCAGAGGAAAGCTTATGCCGAAGGGTTTGTCTGTAAGTGACTGGAGTTTGTCCAGTTCCGCGTTAAGAATCTGTGTGTCCATAGCACCGATACCCATGACGCCGAGTCCTCCGGCGTTGGACACGGCGGCTGTAAGTTCCGCGTTTGATACCCACACCATGCCTCCCTTTATAACAGGATATTTGATGCCCAGGATTTTGGTTACTCTCGTCTCTATCACTTTAACACTCCGTTGTCTCCACGTGTTCTATCCGGTCGTCCTGCTGGATCGCGTCCACAACATCTTCACCTTTTGTCACCTTTCCAAAGACCGTGTGATTTCCATCCAGGTGCGGTTGCGATGAATGCGTGATGAAGAATTGACTCCCATTTGTATTTGGCCCTGAGTTCGCCATAGATATTACATGACCTTCATGCTTCAGAGGATTTCCTTTTGTTTCATCCTCAAACTGATAGCCTGGTCCTCCTTGTCCGGTGCCGGTCGGATCTCCACCCTGGATCATGAAATCACTGATTACCCGGTGAAATATTACTCCATCGTAAAATCCTTCCCGTGCCAGAAAGACAAAGTTGTTAACGGTTTTGGGTGCATGCCGGGCGTACAGTTCCAGCTCAATAACGCCCCTTCCGGTTTCCATTGTTACCCGGTAGTCCTTTTCCTGGTCAATCTGCATTGCTGGCGGGTTATCCCACTGATTAGTAGCCATATGTTCCTCCTGTATGTCATTGGTTTTGGATTGATATGCCCTGGCCGGGCTCCCCTTTGTCAGTAAAACACAAGCAACCTAACAGGAGTTAAGACAAGTGTCAACATCATGAGACCTTTTACCATACCGTTATCCTATTTCCGGTGAGGCATTCGGATCAAAAGGATTTGTTCTCATGGCAAGAGAGAACAGGAAGGGGTAGTTGCCATTCAGGTGCTTCATGTAGACCAGCCATTCGGAGGTTAACAGGACGTATGCCCTCTTCATGTCATTGGTGATATGTTCATAATCGACATCATTTAAATCTTTGATGTCAGTTCTGTATGCCAGCTCTTCGGTCAGGTGGAACGCCGCCAAGAGGAGGTCGGAAAAAGTTTCATGTTCGAGCAAAGTGGGATTTTGTAGGAGTGTGACGAGGAAGTGCCGTTTATTTATAAGCAAGTCTTTTAACTCCCCCACATCTTTTTTATCGATATCAATATTATACTCATAATTCTTGCATGTTTTAAATGCGGTTTGAAATTGTTCATCATACCAATCCATACATGAAGATAAGGTTTCCCTCATTTTTTCGGAATTTTGGTCAAATTCGGAGAAAAGTTTAAGAAGTTCTGTCCCGATTTCACTGAAGAAAA
>CAZINZ010000104.1:0-3685 GCA_964540715.1 uncultured Syntrophaceae bacterium
GCGTTTGCGAAATTAAGTTACTTAGAAGTCCAACTCCTGCGTTCCGCTGCATCCTTCGTCACTGCGGCGAGGCGTGTCATCCACTGATGTCTTCAACTTCGATGCCGCGTCTTTTCAACTCGTCAGATTTATCTATTATGTGCTCCGCGGCGGCCCTGTCGATGACATATATCATCTTTCCACCCTTTTCGGAAAATATCTGGCCGTATGAGATCGGCACCAGTGAAGAGGGATCTTTAAGGAGGGATTCCGCGACAGGCCCGGCCTTGCGGCTGCCGTTCGCAAGAAGAATCACCTTCTTTGCCCTGTAGACAAGCTCGGCCCCCATGGAGATAGCGTACCAGGGGCTGTCTTCCTTTCTCGCGAAATGGCCGTCCTCAAACGCATTCGACACAGTATTTTCGTCGAGCTTTACCAGGAGCATCTCGTTTCCATCGAAGGGAATTCCCGATTCGTGAAAGGCCACATGCCCTCTGCCGCCGACACCTATAATATGGAGATCGATACCCCCCTTTTTTGCAATCTTTTCCGCATAGGCGTCAAGTATCTCGTTCCTGATCCAGAGCAGATAATCGGATTTTGCATCCGGTTTTATAACAATGGCCTTCCCTTTATCCGACCCCTGTTCCTCCCAGTCTTCCGGATTTGCCTGGAGTTCGGACACTAGTTCGTCCTGGTCGATAAGGGTACCCCAGGGAACATAAGTCTCACTGAACTTATTCTGCAGGTGACCGAAGAATTCCTGGATCATGAAGTAGCTGTAACTTTCGGGGTGCAGCGCTCTCTGTTGAGCGTTTTCTCCCGGAAGGCCGACATATTCGTCAAGATTGAAGGTTTCTATTTCTGAGGGGTCAAATTCACCAGCGTTAGCCGCCCCGGCCAGATGTTTATAAAGACCAGTCGGGGAACTGCCTGTCGCCAGCCCGAGCATATAAGTTTCCCTGCTTTTATGTTTTTCCTTTATATCCTCAGCCACAAGACGGGAAGCCACTTCGCTCATGTGGTCAAAATCACGTGTAATAATTACTTTGAACATGCTGGCAACCTCCTTTAACTTGAAACTCAAAACTGATACCCCGTCAGGTCATTTTCTCTTTCACCACGGCTACAACCTGACTGCAATATTTTTCTGTTTCCTCTTTCGTCGGCCCCTCGACCATGACACGGCACATGTTCTGTGTCCCGGAGTAGCGAACCAGAACCCTCCCCTTATTTCCGAGTTTTCCCTCAACCTCATCAATGACCCTCACAAGTTCCGGGATGGTCGATATTTCCGGCTTCGAGGTTACATCCACATTGATAAGTTTTTGAGGGAACACCTTCATTATGCCTGCAAGTTCGGAAAGGGGCTTATTCTCTCTTTTCATCGCCGCCAGAACCTGCAGGGCTGAAAGGATACCGTCACCCGTTGTATGGTGATTGAGGAAGATAATATGTCCGGAATCTTCACCTCCAATGGAGGCACCCTTCTCTTTCATCATTTCAAGGACATACCTGTCTCCCACGGACGCGGTGGCCTTTTCTATCCCCAGATCCTTGAGCGCAAGGCCAAGACCGATATTGCTCATAACCGTATCGATTACCAGATTATTGGTGAGGGTTCCCTCATCCTTCATCGCCTTGGCGCATATGGCGATAACCTGGTCTCCTGTAAGCACGCCGCCCTTTTCATCAACGGCGATAAGACGGTCGCCGTCTCCGTCAAAGGCAAAGCCCACATGGGCACCCCTTTTTACAACCTCTTCGGCCAGTTTCTCCGGATGTTGTGAGCCGCAACCGGCATTGATGTTCTCGCCGTCAGGGTTTGCAAAGATGGTGTGTACTTCCGCACCCAGTTCAAAGAAGGGTTTCGGACCGATCCTGTAGGTCGCTCCATTAGAGCTATCGAGCACAATATTAATTCCCTCCAGCGAGCAACTCTTTGGAAATGTATTTTTCAGAAAAACTATATAACGTCCCCTGGCGCCCTCGAGGTTATACGCCTTCCCCAGCGTCCTCGGCGATGGATGAAGCTCTTCCATGTGGTTTGAAAGGACCATCTCCTCTATCTCCAGCTCCTTTTCGTCTGGAAGCTTGTAGCCATCGTCGGAAAATATCTTGATCCCGTTGTCCTGAAAAGGATTGTGTGAGGCGGATATGACTATACCGGCGTCAGCTCTCATGCTGTTGGTCAGAAAAGCGACCCCCGGCGTCGGCATCGGACCTACCATATATGCGTCCACACCCATTGAACAGATCCCTGAAACAAGGGCGTGCTCGATTGTGTATCCTGAAATCCGGGTGTCTTTCCCAATTATTATTCTCGGCTGGTGCCCGCTTCGCTTGAAGATGTGGGCAGTTGCCATACCAATCTTCAAAGCCATTTCCGCAGTCATCGGGTATTCGTTTGCAACACCTCTTACTCCGTCTGTGCCGAACAGTTTACCCATGTTTTTGTTCTCCTTATTCCTGATTGATCAAACGGGTTCCCCATTTAAAAAACAGCCTTTATATATTACTTGAAGGGGTTTTACAACAAGCAAAAAAGGTCTCCCTCAATGCCGGCTTCGGGACGGTATCACGACCCGTCATGAACCAGGTCTATGATCGTGATTTCTGGAGGCGCCATGAAACGCATGGGAGGTCCCCAAGTTCCCGCTCCCCTGCTGACGTAGATGGCAGACCCCTCTTTGAGATGATAATATCCGCTGTTGAATCTAAATACCAGGCGTGTGATGAGGGTAAAGGGGAATATCTGTCCCTTGTGGGTGTGGCCGGAGAGCTGGAGGTCGAAAAAACCCGGAGATGTTTTATGCACAACCGGCTGATGCTTGAGGAGGAGGGTAAACTGGTCGCCGGAAAACCCGGTAAGCAGTTTTTCCTCTGGGACTCCTTCGATTGCGCCGTATACTCTCGCAGTTGAATCGTCTACGCCTGCGATATTAATTAACCCTCCCACGTTTGTTCCTTCTCCTCTGAGCACCCTGAATCCCGCCCCCTCAGTAAAATTAATCGCCTGAGCAAGTCCGGCGTAAAATTCATGATTTCCGGTTACTGCATATTTTCCGTATGCGGGTTTTATTTTCCGCAGGAGGTCCACGGCTCCTGACATGTTGTCCGCCTCCCCGTCAATCAGATCGCCGGTAGATACGAGCAGGTCGGGATTGGCATCCCCGATTTTCTTCAATATGCGCTTCAGTCTTTTTCCCCGAACGATAAGACCGATGTGAAGATCGGAAATCTGTACGATCCTGAGCCTTTTGATTTCTTTCGGTATCTTTGACGTCCTTATGGTAACCTTCTCGCTGCGGATATTCAAGGCCTCGACATAGCCGTATAATGCCATGGCCAATGAGATGGAAATCAGAGCGACAAAGCAATGCCGGGGTGAGGGAATGACTGATGAAGGATCAAAAGAAAAGATGTGAGCGCCGAGGTGCGCAAGCAGTCGGTAACAATCGAAAACAATGCAGAGACAGAACAGCATGAACGCAAAGCCCATCCATAGATATCCTGTCCAGGAGAAAAAGATCGCGAGGGATTCGAAACCGTTTCTTTCCGATATGTGAACGATAACGGGCGAGATGACCATGATGATCATGAAGAGCGCAACGACGGCACAAGCCCTGACTCCAAGGGCGAAAGATGTTTTTGCCCCCAGAAACAAATAAAGGTGAACCCCGCCGTAGATGAGGAAAAAAGCCAG
>CAZINZ010000105.1:0-3644 GCA_964540715.1 uncultured Syntrophaceae bacterium
GCCACACCGGCCTCGGCCTCCACATTGTTGAAAAGGCCATGAAGAGCTATGGCGGTTACACCTGGGTTGAGGACAACGAGCCAAAGGGAGCCGTCATTATACTGAGATTCAAGATGGTTAAATGATCAGGGGCCGGGTTAAATAGTTACATCGACTATTTAACCTAGACTGGGAGGTTTTATGCAGAAGATGAAATCATTCATAAACTATCAAAAATACGTTCAAGGCATAAATCGTAAATTCCTTCTTCTGCTTCTCGCCTTTGTCTTCATCTTTACAGCCGCCTTTTTTTCTGCCGCCGCTGCCGGGCAGGAACGGCTATCGGTAAAGGTCGGCGCTTATGCGAATCACCCTAAAATTTATATGGATGATAACGGCAGAGTTTCCGGATTCTGGCCTGACCTCATGGAAGACATAGCTGAAACAGAAAACTGGGAGATAGAATATGTCTGGGGGACATGGAGTGATGGGCTCGACCATTTAATAAATAAAGAAATAGATATAATGCCGGATGTGGCATTTACGGAAAAGCGCAACAAACTCTACGCCTTCTCCGAAGCCCCTGTCCTTATGAGCTGGACAAGGATGTATGCCAATAAAGAGAATGAGGAAATCCAATCCATCACCGACCTGAAAAACAAAAAGATCGCCGCGCTCAAAGGAAGCGTGAACCTTGAAGGGGCCGGCGGATTGAGAGAAATCGCCCACGGATTTAATTTAAACTGCACCTTCCTGGAACTGGATAATTACACTGAAGTATTCAGGGCGGTAGAAGAAGGCAAGGCCGATGCCGGGATAACAAACAGGAACTTCGGGAATAAAAACGCGAAGAATTTTAAAGTCAAAAAGACGCCGATTCTTTTCCAACCGGTAAATATGAAATTTGCCTTTCCAAAATATGCCAAATCAACCCCATATTTTCCCGCAAGAATAAATTATCATATAAAGCAGCTTAAACAGGATGAACGTTCAATCTATTACCGGTTGCTGGAAAAATATTTTGAGGCAGAAATCGCTGAAAAGAGGGTTGAAGTATTCCCCCTGTGGCTTGGCAGGGCATCAAAAATCATCGCGACTCTACTCTTTGTTTTTATTCTTGTAATCATCGTATCAAGAATACAGGTAAAAAGAAAGACAAGAGAACTCAAGGTAGGGAAAGAGCTTTTGCAGGTAAACGAAGAACGCTACCGCAGTGTATTTGAGAACACAGGAACGGCCACCTTGATTCTTGAGGAAGATAAGACTATCTCCATGGTAAACTCGGAATTCGAGAAACTCAGCTGTTATTCCAGAGAAGAAATTGAGGGAAAGAAAAAGTGGATTGAATTCGTAGCCAGTGAAGACCTGGAAACAATGAAGGAATATCATGCCGGACGGAGAGAAAATGGAGATGAATCACCGACAGAGTACACCTTCCGCTTTGCAGATAGGCATGGAAGCATAAGGGATATCTTCATCAGAGTGAACATAATCCCCGGGACCAAAAGGAGTATTGCCTCACTGATGGACATAACACCCCTCAAGCGCTCCGAAGAGTCCCTGCGTCAGAGCGAGGAAAAATACAGGAACTTCTTTGTTGCCTCAAAAGATGCTGTTTTAATAACAAGCGTGGACGGCAAAGTTCTTGACATAAATGATTACGGCCTTAAGCTTTTCGGTAGTAAAAGCGAAGATCTGGATAAAATGGATATCGCTGGGGATATGTATGCAGATCCTGAGGACAGGGCCACCTTTATGAAAATAATAGGCAGAGTAGGATATGTGACATCCCATGCGGTCAATTTCAAAAGGATGGACGGTACGGTCTTTCCGGCAAGCATTACTGCTGTTCAAACACATGATTCGAAGAGTAATGTTACGGGATATCAGGGGATAATCAGAGATGAAACGGAGAGGAAAAACGCCGAAGACAATATCAAGCGCTCTCTTCGTGAAAAGGAGGCCCTCCTTGCCGAGATTCACCACAGGGTCAAGAACAACATGCAGATAATCTCAAGCCTGCTCTCCCTCCAGTCCAGATACATAGAAGACGAAAAGGCCCTTTCACTGATCAACAACTGCGAGAATCGCATCAAATCCATGTCTCTTGTCCATGAGAAACTTTATCTCTCGAAGGATCTGTCCGAGATTGACTTCCACGATTATATGAAAGATCTGTCAGCCCGTCTCTTTCAGGTCCACAGAGTGGATTCAAGGGTCGTAAGGTTCTCGTCACAGATAAAAGACGTCCTCTTCAATATCGAAACAGCGATACCACTGGGACTTATCATAAACGAACTTATCTCAAACGCTCTTAAACACGCCTTCCCCGAAGGCGGAAAAGGGAACATTGCCGTAAAACTCACACGAAACAAGAAGACAGAAGAATACACACTGACCGTCGCAGACGACGGCATCGGTTTTTCTGAAGAGACAGATTACAAAAACACGGAGACCTTCGGCCTGCAGCTGGCGAATATGCTCACCGAGCAGCTTCACGGCACCATGGAACTTGACAGGAACAAAGGAACATCATTCAGAATCACATTCAAGGAACAGGAGTACAGGAAGAGGATATGATACTCAGGGATCAAGGATCAGGGATCAGGGATCAGGGGTCAGGGGTCAGGGGTCAGGGGTCAGGGGTCAGGGAGTAGCGTGGGGGCTCTGTCCCCCACATGAACAGTTGCCCGCAGAGGGTCGAGTGAAACTTGAAACTGGAAACTATACGGGTTACGTGTTGCGCGTTACGGGTCACCTACTCAACCACTAACCCACTAACCCACTCAACCACTCGAACAAAGGAAGTTAAACAATGGATGAAAAATCAAAGATCCTGATCGTTGAAGATGAACGGATCATCGCTCTGGAAATGAGGCGCAAGCTTGAGTCCATGGGATACGATGTTTCTGCCATCGTCTCTTCGGGAGAAGAGGCCGTCAGAATGGCCGAGGAACTGTACCCGGATCTGGTGTTGATGGACATAATCCTGCAGGGAGAGATGGACGGCGTGGAGGCGGCTGGTCAGATTCATGCCCGTTTCAACATTCCCGTTGTGTATGTCACTGCCAATATCAGCGATGCCCGGCTTGAAGATATCGCCCGCTCTGAACCCTTCGGCTGTCTGTTCAAGCCCTTCGAGGATATGGAGCTGCAAGCCGCCGTAAAAATGGCCTTGTATAAACACAAGATGGAAAAGGAGTTGAAGAAAAGCGAACGTATGCTCCGCCTGATTACGGAAAACATGCAGGATCTCGTTTTCATGATAGACCTGAACGGGAATGTCCAGTATACGGCCCCCTCCATTAAAGGTATTCTCGGATATGAAATCGAAGAAAGGATCGGCAGGCCTTCTTTCGAAATAGTTCATCCGGAAGACATCGAAAATGTAAAGGCAATATTCGCCAATGCCATCGCCACTTCCACTCCGGGTAAGGCAGAATACAGGGCAAAACATGTCGATGGACACTATATATGGGTGGAAGCCATAGGAGATTTTATCTTTGACGATAATGGACAGGCAGTTGGAGGCATATTAAATATTCGCGACATCACCGAACGCAAACAGGCTGAAGAAAAGATGCGGAAAAGCGAGGAGAGGTTCCGCACTATCTTTGAAAGCCAGTCAGAAGGTTATGCTGAGCTTGACCTTGCCGGCAGATTCA
>CAZINZ010000106.1:0-3586 GCA_964540715.1 uncultured Syntrophaceae bacterium
GAGAGGACGTAACATGCAGCGCCCTGAGAAAAAATCCATACTCTGCCCCAACTGCAGGAAACTCATCAATCATGACGATCCAAACTGTCCCTACTGCGGACTTTCGAGACCCGGATCGGGATGGAGGAAGACCCTCCCATCAAACCTGCTGAGCAGCCCCTACGATATGATAAAGATCATAATATATGTTAACATTGCGTTTTATGTCCTTGCCCTCTTATTAAATCCCAGGGGACTTGGACTGTCCTCCAATCCCCTTTCATTCCTGTCGCCCTCCAACAACAGTCTTTTGCTTCTCGGTGCAACGGGGACTATCCCGATAGATAGACTGCACAGGTGGTGGACACTCCTGTCGGCCTCATATCTCCATGGCGGGCTGATTCACATCGCGTTTAACATGCTGGCCCTGCGGCAGCTCGGACCGTTTGTGCTGCGCGAGTACGGTCTCTACCGATTTTTTGTAATATACACGATAACCGGTATAGCGGGATTCTACCTTTCATATCTTGCCGGTGTTCCACTGACTATAGGCGCGTCTGCCAGCATCTGCGGACTTATAGGGGCGACCCTCTATTATGGAAAAAGCAGGGGGGATATTTATGGACAAGCAATCTACAAGCAGGTGATGGGATGGGTAGTGGGCCTGGCGCTGTTCGGTTTCATGATTCCCGGAATCAATAACTGGGGGCATGGGGGAGGCATAGTCGCGGGCGTTCTTCTGGCTTTTATTATGGGGTATAATGACAAGCGCAGAGAGAATCAGCTTCATCGCGTGCTTTCGACAAGTTGTATGTTGTTGACCGCGGGTATTCTGTTATGGGCTGTACTGCAATCCATCTATTTCTCCCTTACCTGATACGGGGGCAGGGAGTCTGTTCTGAAAGGCAAAACCTGTGAAAATCATACTGGCAGGTCATAACATTGATTATGAGGTGATAAAAGAGTGCCGCGAATCTCTTGATGGAGATGAGCGCCTGACCCCGGAGACCGTCTCCGCCGCCTACGCCCGTATAAGCAGAAATCCCCTGCCGGTCGATGAACTGAGAAAGATCGCGAGGACTGAGGTCGAAAAGGCGAGAAAATCCAACCGTAATATCGTCTTCGATATGGGGCACAGTTCCATTGCCGAGCATGCTGTTTTCAATATCGATATCCTTGGTGTATCGCGACTTATCGTGGAGGAGATAGAAAAATTTCGCCTCTGCTCCTACACGGAAAAATCACAGCGATATATCCGGCTGGAAGATGATTTTGTTATCCCCCGTGAAGTGCGGGATGGCGGTCTGAGAGATGTCTTTGTCGAGACAATAAAACAACAGAACAGCCTGTATCATGAACTCTACTCCGGTCTGAAGGAATACATGTTTGAAAGGCATGGAGAGATGCTGTCCGACCCGCAGGACCGTTCCACAGTGGATGGATGGGCGAAAGAGGACGCCAGGTACATAGTCGCAATGGCAACTCACGCCCAGCTCGGCATGACCCTGAACGCGAGGAACCTTGAGCTGATGCTCAGGCGCTGCGCTGCGCACGCCCTGAAAGAGGTGAACGAATACGGGATTAAACTCTACGACGCGACCGGGGATATCGCGCCTTCGCTGATCAGGTACACCGAGGCAACGCCGTTTGACCTCGGTGCAAGAAAAGGCCTGAGAGAAACAACAGAACGTCTGATGGCAAAAATGGGTGCATTCGATGAAAGTTCGATTATCGCGAAAGAGGGGAATGTGACACTTGCGCACGCCACGCCGGACGGAGACGAAAAAATTATTGCGTCCATAATACACTCATCTTCCGATCTTCCAATGGCCGGGTGCCTGGCCGCTGCTCATAAGATGGATGGTGAAGAAAAAGAGGGGATAATCAAAACCGCCTGTCGCCATATGGGATCGTATGACCCGCCGCTGAGAGAATTTGAAAATGCCGGGTTTTCATTCGAAGTCACTGTCAGCGCTTCCTGCTTCGCCCAGCTGAAAAGGCACCGGATGGCCACAATAATGAGTCAGGATTATAACCCTTCTCTCGGCGTTACCATACCGGATTCAGTACGCGAGATCGGAATGGAAGGGCGTTTCATGGAGGTTATATCCGGGACGGAGGAAGTATACGGCCGGATCAGAGAAGTGTCGCCGCAGGCGGCGCCATATATCCTCACCAATTCCCACAGGAAGAGAGTGGCGCTGAAGGTGAATGCAAGAGAATTGTACCATATTTCCCGCCTTCGCGAAGACATGCATGCCCAGTGGGACATCAGGGAAACGGCCGAGAGAATGGTAAAACTCGGCAAGAAGGTAATGCCGCTGACGTTGATGCTGACCGCGGGCAAAGACGCCTTTAAGCCTTGAATTTGAAGCCCTTTTCCCTGAAGAGTTTCAGGCAGGCATCTACTGCGTCCGGATCGTAAAGTGTGCCTCTGTGGGTGGAAATTTCGTCCAGCGCTTTCTCCTTTCCCAGCGCCGCCCGGTATGGCCTGTGAAAAGACATGGCCTCCACAGTATCTGCTACCGCTATTATCTTCGCCTCCATGAGGATCTCTTTTCCCTTCAGACCACACGGATATCCCGAGCCATCAAGCCTTTCGTGGTGCTGAAGGACTATCTCGGCAATAGGCCACGGGAAATCTACCTTCTTCAGGATATCGTAACCGCCTTGGGGATGAGTCTTTATCATGTCGAATTCGGCACTCATTAATTTGCCCGGTTTGCTCAATATCTCTGTAGGAACCTGTATCTTACCGATGTCATGAATAAGAGCGGCAAGATATACGCCACGGGTTTCACTATCGGAAAGGTTCACCTCCAGGGCAATGGCCCTCGCAAGATCTGCCACACGTCTCTGATGGCCGGCAGTATAAGGATCACGTATTTCCAGTGTTGATGCAAGAGCGTCGATCACCTCCTCCATGCTTTTAAGGAGTTTTTCATTGTTACTGTGTTTGTAGAGGGCCATCTCGATGGTGCTGTGCAAATCTCTCTCCCCGAAGGGCTTTAAGATATATCCGAAAGGGTCTGTTACCTTCGCTCGCTCAAGGGTACTGTCATCGGAGTAAGCGGTAAGATAAACAACCGGAATATTAAAACTGGTTTTGATCTGACCGGCCGCCTCAATGCCATCCATCTTACCATCCAGCACAACATCCATCAGTATGATGTCCGGTCTGAGTTTCCCGGCCTTCTCGACAGCTTTTTCTCCGGAGCTAACAAGAGGAAGTGGTTCATACCCGATATTGCGCAGTTTGCTCTCGATGTCTTTCGCTATCATTGTCTCATCTTCTACAATTAGAATCCTACGTTTCATCTGAAGACCCCTTCCGTATGTAATTACTCACTGGTTGAGTGGTTGAGTGGGCTAGTAGGTTAGTGGTTGAGTGGGTGACCCCTCGCAACCCGTAACCCGTAACCCGCTTAGTTTCCAGTTTCAAGTTTAACGCTATCCCTAGTCCCTGCTTCTACGCAACCCGCAACCCGCAACCCTCAACCCGTCTCACTTCACCCTCTTAAATCTCAACACAATGACGGCTCCCTCTGGCTGGTTATCCTCAACCCAGGTGTAGCCGCCATAGCTCTTCATGGCCTTTTCAACAATG
>CAZINZ010000107.1:0-3564 GCA_964540715.1 uncultured Syntrophaceae bacterium
GATCAGTGTAAACACCGGTGGGTGCTTGTTCTCGATGCCGACGAGCGCATTCCGCATGAAACCGCCCTGGTTATTGAAGATATTGTGTTAAGGAAAGCGGATGATGCAGCCGGTTACAGTTTCCCACGGAACAACTGGTTCCAGGGGCGCTGGATCAAACATCTGTGGGGTGGGAATCGGATTGTCAGGCTTTTTCAAAAGGATTACGGTCGAATGACCCCGGCCACTGTCCATGAGTCGGTGGAAGTCAGCGGACAGGTGAAAGCACTGGATGCACCCATAGAACATTTTACAGAGAGCGATCTGAGCAGGATTCTGATCAAGATCGATCACTATTCCACACTGGGTGCTCAGGAGGCCTTTGCTGAAGGCAAAAAGGCGACAGTCTGGTCAGCCATATTCAGGGCGAATTGGGCGTTTTTTCAGAATTACTTCTTAAAGCTTGGCGTCCTTGACGGGCCACAGGGACTTACCCTCTCCATTACAGATTCGATCAACAAGTTTTTCAAATACGCAAAGTTGAGCGAGTTAAATAGACAAGCGAAGTTAAAAGATCATAATTGTAAATAATTGAGGAAGGCATTTCAATCAAGTTTCTTGGCCTCATCAATCAGCATAATTGGTATACCATCTTCAATTCTGTACATCAGTTTGCAGTTATCGCAGATAAGCCCATCTTCCGTTTCATTGAGATAAATATCCCCTTTGCATTTTGGACAGGCCAAAATATCTAATAATTCTTTGCTTATGGTCATATTTACTCCTTTTAGATTAAAAATTCGCTGTACGATATCCGATTTATGATGCCCGATTTATGCTTTCCTTCACCGCCTCAAATACTTCATCTACACCAATCTCTTCCATACATCTTTTCGTGTCACACTTTTTCAAAAAGCAGGGACTGCAGGGCATTTCCTTTCGCACAATAGTGTGTCCATTGCCGTATGGGCCGGTTCTCGATGGATCGGTAGGTCCAAAAAGCGCCACAGTCGGGGTGTTCATGGCCGCCGCAATGTGCATGGGACCCGAATCCGTGGTGATCAGCAGACGGGACAGGCTGTATAAATATGCCAGATCCCGAAGAGTTGTCTGACCTTCCAGATTTACAGAGGGGGAAACCATCATGGATTGAATGCGCTCAATACCCCCTTGACCTTTGCCTCCGGTAAAAACGACCCTGCACTTCAGCTCTTTTATAATCCTGTCACACAATCCGGCGAATCTGTCATCTTCCCAGAGCTTCGTATCCCAGAATGCTACCGGATTTATTGCCACAAAGGGTTCATTAATGTCAACATCGGCGGCCTTCAAAAGTGATTCAACCCTGGTTTTATTTTCTTCTGTTACCGTGATGTTAAATTCCGGGTTGTCAGCATCGGCGCCGAGATAACGAATGAAATCGAGATAGCGGTCAACGGCATGTTTTTCCATGTCCTCGGGAATTCTTTCGGTCAGGAAGAGACCGGAAAATTCCTGCATACTGTCATAGCCCAGCTTTCTTCTCCCGCCGCTGAGGAGAACAATCATGGAACTCTTGAACAGCCCGTGGAAATCGATCACAAGATCATACTTCCGGTCTCTCAGCGTCCTGACAAACAATCGGATATCCGCAATCGTTGCTTTTACATTGTCAAGTTTTTTCAGGTTTTCGATCCAGCGCTTTCGCCTGGAGATGATGATCCTGTCCAGGTCGGGATGATTGCTGATGAGGTCTGATGAGGCCTCCTCCACTACCCAGGTAATGTGGGCCTCGGGATAACATCTTCTGAGCGCCGCGAGGGATGGCAGGGTGTGGACGACGTCGCCGATGGCGCTCAGCTTAACTATAAGGATATTCACTTTCCCCGATCCTTCATTATCCATTGTGCCGCTGCGAGAATATCCTCCGCGATACAGACCGGATGAATATCGGAAGATGCCGGATTTCTCCCATAACCCGTTCTTACGAGTATCCCGCCGGCCCCGACATTGTTCGCGAGTTCTATATCCTTTACACTGTCGCCCACCACGTAGGAGGATGACAGGTCAATGCCCAGCTCTTCAGACGCCTTTACAGGCATCCCCGGCGCGGGCTTGCGACAATCGCATGACAACCGGTATTCGCCGATCCCTTCCGTCGGATGATGGGGGCAATAGTAAAACCTGTCAATAAACGCGCCCTCATCCCGAAACATATCATCCATCCTTGCATGGACGGAGTTCACAAAATCTTCATCAAAGAATCCTCTTGCCACACCCGACTGGTTCGTGACAACCACCACCTTCATTCCCGCGTTATTAATCATCCGTACGGCGTCAAATGCCCCCGGGATTATTCTCATCTGCTCCAGGCTGTCAAGGTAGCCCACCTCTTCATTGATCGTTCCATCTCTATCCAGAAATACGGCCCCTGTCTTTTTCATTGTTTCACATCCAGAATATTTTTTGCCTCGTCATAGACATCGTCGATTCCTATCAGATCCATGCATCGGAAATCGGAGGGACATTCTTTCTTCAGGCAGGGGCTGCATGAGACATCCTTGTAAATGACTATACTTTTTTCACCCACCGGGGAGGTTGTAACGGGATTTGTTGATCCGAATATAGCCACCAGGGGAATACCCAGGGCTCCGGCAAGGTGCATCAATCCGGAATCGTTGGAGATAAAGAGATCGCACCTGGCGATCAACGCTATTGCCTCTTTTAGGGATGTTTTGCCTGCCATATCTATCAGGTCATTTTTTGAATGCTGCCGAACCAGAGCGGTCCTTTCTCCATCTCCTCCACTTCCGAAAAGCAAGACCCGGGCAGGGAAATCATTTATAAGCCTGTCCGCCACAGCGGCGAATCGTTCAGGGAACCACATCTTGGCCGGTCCAAAGGTGGCCCCCGGTGCCATGCCGATCAGGATATCATTTTTTCTGACATCATATTTATCCAGAATATCTTCGGCGATTGTAAGATAATCATCGTTAAGCGTCAGCTTGATATCGCTTCCTGCCGATTGAAATCCGAGTGACTTCAACATTTCCAGGTAGTAATGGACCTGGTGAATTTTTCTAATTCTGGCTGTTCTTTTGACTGAGTGAGTCAGGAGGATGCCACGCCCGTCGGAATTGTATCCGGCCCTTATCGGTATCCCGGCGAGCCAGGCAATAATGGTGGCTTCTATGGCGTTTTGGAGCAGAATGGCCAGGTCAAAACCCATGTTCTTCAGCTGACTGGCGAGCCTGAATTTCCCGGTGATCCCATGATGAACACCGGGGTCCTGATAGGTGATAACTTCATCAACCTCCGGGCAGATTCGGTAGGCCTCGGCTACCCAGGGTTTCGCGAGCACGCTTATCCTTGCGTGGGGAAAGGTCTCCCTGACTGCCGCAACGGCAGGCAGTGTCATTACAACATCACCTACCCAGTTTGCCCCCCTTATGAGGATATTTCCAACCCTTTCAGGAACGAGCTTTCTTGATTCTCTGACCTTCAGCATATTACTTTCGCGTTACGCGTTACGGGTTACGGGTTTCAAGTCCCAGACTCTCTACCGCCTGTCGGCCGGCGCCTGAGTTTTTTTTGTCTTCCACCGCT
>CAZINZ010000108.1:0-3149 GCA_964540715.1 uncultured Syntrophaceae bacterium
GTAGGGGAGAGACCCCTATTGAAACCCCATAGGAAAATCTGTTGTTCACGTAGCGACTCCGTTCTTCGTGCGTCAATCCAAAATTGCATCAACACCTCGAACCTGAATCTGATTGTCGATTATCGCAAGTCCTTCAATGATTTATTTGATATAGACCTTTTTTATATGTCCTGTATATTTAACACAGATAGCGTTGGACTCAACAATGAAAATGAGATCAAAAAGCCCGGTTTCACCGAGAACCAATCCTTTCGGTTTGGAAATCCTACTATCGATTATCACAATAATCCATGCCAGGGATGGATCTTGATAAGACAAGTTAGAATAGCATATTGTTTAAATAACACGCTCAGGACATGCTAAATACGGATCAACCATATTGATAGAGCAAGGGAGGCATCATGAAAGAAAACAACACGACCATCAACAAAGAAATATCAGATGAAACATACAAAGATCTTTTTGATCTCACTCCCGGAGCACTTTTTGTCGTGGATCTGGATGGTCTTATTCTCGATTGCAATGAAGGCGCCTGCGAGATGTTTGGTTATACAAAGAAGGAAATGCTGCTACTGAGAGCCCGAGATTTTTTGCCAAGGGGAAAGAATCATAGTTATCTCGATATTTTTAACGAATCATGTAGTACATATGTATGGTTGAGCTGCTTGAGAAGAGACGGACAGATCTTCCCCGTTCAGTACAATAATCGCATTATCACTCTTAATGGACATAGGGTAGCACTGTTTAATGCCATTGATATTAAGGAAATAAACTGGGACCAGCAGAAGCTTACAGGACCAGATGGAATTTTTGATGAAATTTCTCGTACCCATTGCATAACGTGGAAAAAAGAAAAAGAGGATTATGTGATCGTTGGGTATGATAAGGCCATGGAACAGTTTACCCAAGGAAAAATAAATGAATTTATAGGGAGAAAGGCCCGCGAGCTCTATAAAGACCAACCTGAAATCCTGAAAGAGTTTGATCTGTGCGTACAGAAAAAATCTGCCATCTGGCGTGAGCTGCCATACCGGATGTTTTCAACAGATGATAGCAGGCATATGAGAGTCACCTTCGTATTTGTAAGTCCGAATATGGTAATCACTTATTATGATGACATAACAAAGAGAAAAAATGTTGAAACATTATTTCATGAAAGTGAAAAACGTCGCCTTCAGGCCCTTGAGGCAACCAGTGACGGGGTATGGGACTGGAATATTCAGACCGGTCAGATTATAACATGTCCCGCGTATTTTACTATGCTGGGATACGCTCCATCTGAATCGGATATGGCATATCCAGAAGTTGTTACGTCGTATGATGAGTTTATAAAGCTGTTACATATAGATGACAGGGATGATGTTGAAAAGCGGCTGCACGATTGTATTGCCAGTAAGCAAAGCATGTGTGAAATAGAACTGCGCTTGAGGACAAAATCCGGCGGATGGAAATGGATTTTGAAAAAGGGCAAGGTGATTGACTGGGATGGTCAGGGAAATCCGGTCCGCATGACAGGCACCCATATCGATATTAACGAAAGCAGGCAGGCAAAAGATGCACTCACGCAGAGCAAAAAACGACTCAGGGCCCAATACATGGGCATGCCTATGCCTGTATATACATGGCAGAAGATCGGTAACGAATTTATTCTGAGCGATTTCAACCCGGCTGCAGATGAATTTACTGACGGGCAGATATCAGGATTCATCGGCAGAAAAGCCCATATGCTCTATAAAGAGAACCCGGAAATACTGGACAACATCATAGAGGCATTCGATAACAAAACAATCCGCAAAGGTAAAACCCCTTACCGTATGTTTACCACGAAAGAGACAAAATACATCGCCTTTACCTGTACCTACGTGGTGCCCGATATGATCCTTGTACACATGGAAGATATCACAAAACAAAAACTGGCCGAGGAAAAGCTTCGGCGTTCGGAGAAAGATCTGCGGGATCTGACGGCGCAGCTCTTCAAGGCCGAAGAAAACGTGCGTAAATACATTGCGCAGGAGCTGCATGACAGTATCGGTCAGCACCTGAGCTCCATTAAGTATATCGCAGAAAAGGCCATCAGCCAGATACACGCCGGGCACACGGATATGGGATGTTCTTCATTGGAGAAACTTAGTTCAACAATCCAGAACACGATAGACGAGGTATCCAGGATCTCCATGGATTTGCGACCTTCGACCCTTGATGATCTGGGAATCCTTGCCACTATCTCCTGGTTTTGCAGGGAGTACCAATCGATCTACCCCGATCTTGACCTGATTAAGAGAATCAAGATAAAGGAAAGTAACGTACCCGCGAATATAAGAATACATTTGTTCAGGATTATGCAGGAATCACTGAATAATGTCGCTCGTCACGCTAAGGCATCCAGTGTCAAGATAGACATGGCGAAGACAGCCGGCAGAATAGAAATGACTATTTCCGATAACGGGATCGGTTTCAATGTCAGGGAAAAAACGCTTCTCAACCAGGAGGACCGCAGGGGCTTCGGGCTGAGAAGCATGAAAGAACGGACCAGTTATTCAGGCGGTAAATTCATCGTCGAGGCCGCTAGGGGAGGAGGAACAACAATACGGGCGTCATGGCCCTGTGCGTGAAACGCTAACTGCTTGTTAGCCCTTGACCAATGGCAAAGGCTGTCAGTGCCGCTGTATTATGCAAATCGAGCTTTTTCATGAGATTATCCCTGTGTGTCTCGACCGTATGTATACTTATACAGAGAAGCTGCGCAGTTTCTGAATTTTTATATCCCTCGGCAATAAGTTTGAGAACCTCTCGCTCTCTCTTGGTGAGTATGCTCCAGCGAGATTCATCCGTCCCGGTTGTATTTTCCGTAAGATAGCCTTCGATTATCCTGCCGGAAATACCCGGATCAAGATATTTTTCTCCTGAGATGACATGATGAATGGCATTTAAAAGTTCGCCGTGGGATGACTTTTTTAAGAGATACCCGTCTGCTCCAGCCTGGAGGCTGGCACGGACATATTCTTCTATTTTGTGTACTGTCAGGATCAGCACCTTGGTTTCAGGAGAACAGGATTTTATCTCACCAATGGCCTCCATTCCATTCATCCTGGGCATAGTAAGATCCATCAGAATGAGATCAGGTTTGAGTTTGTCAACAATCCTAATGG
>CAZINZ010000109.1:0-1185 GCA_964540715.1 uncultured Syntrophaceae bacterium
GAGGTCATTGGTCAGGTCGTGGCGGAGGATCTGGTTGATGAGGGCGAGGTGTTCCTGGTGGTTCTTTATTTCTTCTTCGGCCTGCTTGCGGTCGGTGATGTCACGAATATTTAATATGGCTCCAACTGCCTGGCCATCATCGTCAAAGATAAAATTTCCTGCGGCTTCCACCCATACATAGTGTCCATCGGCATGTTTTAGCCTGTATCGTGCTTTGGCCGGAGTGGAGGTGGCGATGGCATTGGCGAATATTGTCTTTAAATTTTCGATGTCCTCCGGATGAACTAGCTCAAAAGAGGGTCTTCCGATCCTTTCTTCAGTTTCATATCCGAGAATATCTTTAAGCGAGGGGGTCGCATACTGGATATTCCCATTCAGGTCTGTCATGAAAACCAGATCATTCATATTTGTCGCAATCAGACGGAGCATCTGTTCGCCCTTTTTCAGCTTCTTATTCGCAGCCGCCAAGCTTTGCTCCCATTTCTTTTTGTAAAGGGCAACTTCGATGGCCGCCTTTACCCCTTTTTCATGAAAGGGCTTTACTATGTATCCGTAGGGATTTGTTTTGATTGCCCTCCTTACAGTATTGTCGTCGGCATAGGCGGTGAGGAATATGACCGGGATATCCATCTCTTCCCTGATTTTCCTGGCGGCGGAGATGCCGTCCATCCTTCCCGGCATGACAATATCCATCAGGATGGCATCGGGATGGAAACGCCTCGCAAGGTCCACCGATTCATCCCCGGAAGAGGCGCTCTCCGTGACATCGTATCCCATATTCGCGAGGCGCTCCTCCATCTGTGTGGTTACCGCCACCTCGTCGTCGGCTATCAGAATTTTAGCCATCTTTGCCCCCCATCTTTGTTTTGAATGTTATGGTAAACTCTGTTCCTTTGTCCAGGTTAAGTTTAATAGTGCCCTTCAACTGTTTCTGAACCAGATTTCTGACAAGCCTCAGACCAAGGCTGTCATCCTTTAAAAAATCATCTCCTGTCAGAAAAGAACTGCTGCTGCCATCGTTTCTGACAATTATCAGGACTTTGTCCCCTTCCGTAATCTCCATCGTAACTTGAATAGTTCCTTTCTCCCCATCCGCGAAGCCATGCTTATAAGCGTTGGCAATGAGTTCGTTCAGGACGAGGGAGCAGGGCTCGGCCTGCCCTATGGGAAGGTAGATGCCAGAGG
>CAZINZ010000109.1:1285-3135 GCA_964540715.1 uncultured Syntrophaceae bacterium
GGCCTGCCCTATGGGAAGGTAGATGCCAGAGGCACGAACACTAAAGTTTACCATCTTTCCCTCCGAATAGATATGTTTCAGGAGGTCCGTCATCTCCCGGATATGCAGCCCCATATCAACCCGGTCAAAGTTTCCGCTGTCATAGAGCTGCGAATGGATAAGCGCCATCGTGTGGATTTTGGATCGGGCATCTTCTATTGCACCGATCGCCTCACTGCTGCGGGTTTGCATGCTGCCTATATCCAGCGTACTTGAAACGACCTGCAGATTATTCCTTAGTCTGTGATGGATCTCGGAGAGGAGCGTCTCCCTGTTTTGCAGGGCTTTGCGGAGTTGCTTCGAAATCTTTTTGCACCGGATCATTTCTTTGTCCAGGGCCTCATTTGCGGTCGTCAGCTCAAGCGCGCGTTTTTCAAGCTCTGTTGTGCGCCTTTTCACCTTATCTTTAAGCAGGGCGGAGAGACTGCGCAGGGCCTCGTTCGCCTCTCGGTGTCTTTCACAGAGGATTCCCGCTGTCGCGCCCACGAAGACAAACATAAGGCCTCTGGCCAGGTCGGCCATGCAGATAGAGGGGAGACTGAAGAGTATATGTATCAGAAACAGAAAAGCGCTTACGGAAAGCCCGCCCTTCAAACCCCACCAGAAGGAGGCCGTAATGATGGGCAGATAAAAGAGGTGGGTGTAGAAAATGGTTACGCCATGGATCACATGAAAATAATACTCCATCCAGATACAGGCTGCCACCATGGCCGCCACGATAATAAAACGGCGATAACTTGCCCTATTGATTTCGTTCATTGCATGTGATTCCAAAAACCTTTTCTTTGTCGGAGTGCACTCTATCAACAATATACACTCTGTGATCTTTCCACGAACAGTATTAAAAAATCGTTTGGTAATCGTGGGTAAATCGGGTCATTAGGACAGGAGAAACAGCTTTGGATTATCGGACCATACCTCTCCAAGTTAAAGCTTTTCAAAAGCACATACAATAATTTGAAGATCAGATGAAGTAGGATCACTCGTCCCAGTAACTCCATTGTGATGACTTGTCAAGGAATATATAGCTAACAGGAATATTGGCTCAACAAAAGCTTAGTGATAATATTCTTTAGGTATTAAAACCACTTATGCCAACTCATCCTTTTTATGAAATTCCCACTTTCAACAGTACCCACAGCCGATGCACGCGACCGGACCAATGCGCGCCCCGCCTCCCTTTCTCGGTGTCACGTCTTAACAACTCTATTCTATTTACGTTAGAGGGAGGTGACGATGGAGGTGAAATTGAGACAAAGCGAATTGAAAACGAATGGAACGTTGCCATCTTTGCAAAAATCTGATAGTCGAAATTATGTACTAATGCAAGCGCACATTCAACGATAATGAACATCCTATCCTTCGATGGTTTAACAAACCTCGCGGGATTCTGTGACTCCCTTCCATTTCTTTATGTGATACTGCCGGATCATTGGAATCCATCGTTTAAACGCTGACAATAACGGGTTGCTGGTCGATACCATAGCAACGGGTATACTGCTGTAAAGAAAGTTTCAAATGAGATCAATCATTTCATGACAGACCTTACGTTCAGGAGGGAAAGATATGATAAACTTTTCGCAGAAGTGCAGGAATATAACAACCCTGTATCTTATCGACAAAAACCAGCAGAAACTTGCCTCCAAACTGAGAGCGAGCGTGCGGGGCAAAAAAGCGATCCTGGTTATCCCGACACTGGCAACAGAGTTTACCGACCCGGAGAACAATCCCGTCTTTACCAATATACTCAAACAGCTCGGCAAGGTTTCATACCTGAAAAAGGTCATCTTCGGACTCGATGCGGCTACCGA
>CAZINZ010000110.1:0-3126 GCA_964540715.1 uncultured Syntrophaceae bacterium
GCCACCATGCTGTCTTTTTTGCGATCAAACCTTCTGGGTGTTGTGACGATTGTGCTTATGGTGCTGGATTTGCTTTTGGCTATGATCCCAGTCTATATCCTGTCGCTGTTGAAATTTATCATACGTCTGCCCGCCTGGCAGCGGGTGTGCGCGCGCATGCTGATGAGGATAGCCACAGGCTGGATGTGGGGGATCATATTTATACTCAAGCTGACGCAGAAGATCTCGTGGGATGTGGAAGGAATAGATGATCTGAGCCTCGATGAGTGGTATTTCGTCAACAGCAATCACCAGTCCTGGACGGACATCATTGTTGTGATCAAGATATTTACCGGCCGCATTCCTTTTCTGAAATTTTTTCTCAAGCAGGAACTCTTCTGGGTGCCCATGATTGGGACCGCGTGGTGGGCGCTGGATTACCCATTCATGAAGCGCTATTCAAAGGCCTTTCTTGAAAAACACCCCGAGCTTCGTGGCAAGGATCTGGAAGTGACCCGGAAGGCGTGTGAGCGGTATAAACATTCGCCCGTTACCGTACTGAATTTCATCGAGGGAACACGGTTTACACCCGAAAAACACAGGAAACAGGAATCCCCTTACCGTCACCTGCTGCGCCCCAAGGCGGGCGGATTCGCCTTTGCCATCAGCGCGATGTCAGGGAAGATAACCAATATGCTTGACGTGACGGTAGTCTATCCTGACGGCCCCGTCAATTTCTGGGGCCTTCTCTGCGGGCGTCTTTCCCGTGTTGTTGTAAGAGTACAACAGCTTGTGATACCGGAAGAATTTCTATATGGAAATTATCAGGATGACCCTGATTTCAGAGAACGGTTCCAGGACTGGGTGAGCAAATTGTGGCACGAAAAGGATGAACTGATAGAAAGGCTCACGAGAGAACATGAAATCGCTTAACAAAAATAACGGGGTTCAGCCCCTGAGATTCCTGAAAATTCCGGTCTGCCTGTGAAAGTAGCTATTATTGCCCCGCCATATCCGCTTGAAGAAGCCCCCGCCCCGCCCCTGGGCGTCTCATACGTTGCAGCCGTGTTTGAAGCGGCCGGTTGCCATGTAAAAATTATCGATTATATCGTATCCCGCTACACACCGGAAAAGCTGAAGAAAGAGGTCGACGCTTTCAACCCGGATGTCGTCGGTTCCACTTCTGTAACCATGAACTTTCCCGAAGCCGCGGATATAATCAGGACCGTCAAGAGGCATCGGCCCTCCATCCTGACTATGATGGGCGGCCCCCATGTGTCATTCGATGCGAGAGGCACTCTTGAATCATATCCGGAGATAGACCTGCTGGTTATGGGTGAAGGTGAGGAGACCATCATGGAGCTTGTTCCTCATCTGATGGATAGCGGCAGCTGGCCGGATATAAAGGGACTCGCGTTCAGACGGAACGGTGGTATTGTTGTCACGGAGCCGAGGAAGCTGATAGACGATCTCGATTCGATTCCCATGCCAGCGCGGCATCTGCTCCCCATGTCGAGATACCGGGCGCTTGGCTTTCCCGTCAGTATAATAACGAGCAGGGGGTGCCCGAATGCGTGCATATTCTGCCAGGGAAGACGCATGGTGGGGAAAAAGGTCCGCTACCGGAAGGTAGCGTTTGTTATGGATGAGATAGAGCAGATACTGTCTTACGGCATCTCCAGGATAAATATAGCGGACGACCTGTTCACATCAAATAAGGCAAGGGTTCGCGAGGTATGTGGAGAGATCTTAAAACGCGGGCTTGATTTCAAATGGAGCGCCTTCTCGCGGGTCAACACTGTTGACCGGGAGATCCTTGAACTCATGCGGGATACCGGGTGTGACGGCGTCAGTTTCGGCATAGAGTCCGGCAATCCGGAGATGCTCAAGCGCGTGAAAAAGGGTATAACACTTGATCAGGCAAGAGCTGCGGTCAAGATATGCAAAGAAGTGGGAATCCTCGCCCACGCATCCTTCATGGTGGGTCTCCCCGGAGAGTCGCCTGAAACCCTCAGAGACACGCAAGAATTTTCACAAAGCCTCGGGATACCCTATGGCTATCACTTTCTTGCGCCTTTTCCGGGGACTACCGTGCGTGAAAAAATTGAGGAATACGACCTTAAAATCCTGACTGACGACTGGTCTCGTTATGACGCGAACAGCGCGATCGTCAGGACATCAACGCTTTCACCCGAAGATATCGAAGAATTTGTGGCGGCATTTGACAGGGAAATAAATGATGAATGGGAAAAGCAGGTGCGCCATTACAGAGAGGAGAGGGGGCTGCCGGAAGACAACTTCAGGGTTGAAGGGCATTTCAGGATGCAGCTTGTCTACAGGCTTCTGTCCGAGGATCTTATTGAGACATGTGGATATTTTCCCATGAATCAGGTGTCAGATAATGGGACTGTCGACATGCTGTGCGGGAATATCGAAGAGATAACCGGCGTTGATTCCAGACTGATTCGCAAGACCATAGGGGATTTTATCGATGCCGGCTATATCAAGCCGGAGCGAAGGGTAGACTGCGTTGCGTGGCACTGGACGCATAATAACCGAATTGACATAAATGATTCTGTTGATTAACAGATTTTATGGGCCAACGATTCAAGGCTCAATATTCTCCCACAGCTTCGCCGCCTCCTGCCACCCGTTCCCTGCGGTTGAGCTTCAGGGCCTGACCTCTTTTCTTTTCAAAATTCCCAAGGTGTTTACCATCGGCAGTTCAGTGAAGATTTCCGATTCGAGGGCCAGGTTGTATATGTGCCAGGGCGCCTGCCCTCCCTTTGACGGGTCGGGAAAGATGTCGTGGATGACGAGAAATCCGCCCGGAAGAATATGTGAGGCCCAGCAGTTGTAATCGTCAAGGGCCGCCTCAAAGGTGTGACCGCCGTCGATAAACACCATGCCGAGCGGTGTGGCCCATGATCCGGCCACGACTTCCGATCTGGCGACTATGGGGATCACAGTGTCTTCCAGCCCGAGATCGCCTATGGTCTTTCTGAATATCCTCAGGGTGTCTATCAGGCCGGTCTCTTTATCCAGCAGATCCGGATCGAAATATTCCTCTCCCGGCTGCTGTTCCTCCGAACCCCGGTGGTGATCAATGGAGAATAGGACGCACCCATTTTCCCTGCATCCCATGCC
>CAZINZ010000111.1:0-2738 GCA_964540715.1 uncultured Syntrophaceae bacterium
ACGCCACGCCGTTCACGAATTTTGGGATCGTAGGTCGCGAGAAAAGTCTCATAAAAATGAATGATGGGGTCTCTGCCTTTTCCTGTCCGGTGATATTCATGCAGTATTTTATTGACGTCGGCGACGTGTAATATTTCAGCAATATCTTCCACAATAATTTGTAGTGACTTGGGTGGTTCTTCCAAAGATATAAAACGGAATACATCGCGCAGGATGCCGATAGTATGCGGGATATAATCAAACGCCAGTCTGCGGTTAAATTCTTCGCGTTCTGCCGGGACCCTGGTTCTGGCGGCAAACAGTCCATAGGTAATGGTTTGCGCGTAAAGATCGGCGAATTGTTTTTCGGTCAGGGTTCCGATGAGATATTTTTTAAAGGCTTCATAAAAACCGATGATCTGTTTATGGCCTTTGCTGTCGGTTTCTTCCATTTCCACGGAAATGACTTCATCTCGCAAAAAGCGGGTGCGTTTAGCCAGTTCAATCGCCAGCGAACGTGCCGTTTGAACTCTGGGCAGAGAGAAAGAGAAGAACAGATCGAGCAATTCTTTGAATTTATCGATATTTTCAACTGGTGGGGTGGTTTGCAATTTTTGGGCAATAACAGGTCGTCCGATCATTGCATGGGCGACACTCTGGCCGTCGCGATACAATCGAAATTCATAAAAATTAGTAAGAATCACATTCGGGAAGGTTGACAAATAGCGTTCTAATTGCTCCGTGCCTTCGATGTAATCAAGATTTGTAATGGAAGGGGCTTTGGCTTCGATGTAACCGGTGATATGGTTCTTACCGTCCCAGATGCGGAAGTCGGGATTCCCCGCTTCGGTCTTTTTGGGAAGGATGGTTACATCGATATTTTTTATCTTTTGATTTTCTGCATACTGTTTAATTAACTCATCGAGATGCTTGTAATAACTCTCTTCCCGTGCATCGCCGCGACGGGTAGTATCAGTGAGTTTTTTTAAATATTGTTCTAATAATTTTTTCACTGATCATATTCCTTCACGTCCGTTTGTCTTGCATTTGCTTCAATAGGATGTTCATAAGCATATTTAATTGTTTTTGCAAGTTGTTGTGGATTTTCAGGCTCTACAATCCAACCGCAACCTATTACAATTTATTACTATTCAGGTTGCTCATAGAATAGGTGTGCCCTCTTTTTAAGGAGCTCTATTCTCACCGCAGGACTATCACATACCTGGGGCATATGTCATACTCCCCTAAATTTGTCACTCCAAATATTTTTAATATTCACCCATTCGTGGCTGACTACTGTTTTAGAATTATCACATACCTGGATATGACTCCAAGTATTCTTTTTTTCTGCATTGCGGAGACGACTACTGCGCTGAAGCGTTGCGCGGACATGGGGGCCTGGATAAAGTGGGTGTGCCACCAGCCGGTTTTGTTTAATATGTTGAGGTAGGCGTCTATCAGGATTGCCCCTTTGCGGGATTCTTCCGACGCCGGTTTGTTCTGAAAATCTCGCCAGTCGGCGTTGATGAAGGCAAGCCTTGTTGTCTTTTTTGCGTTTTGTTTCAGGAGGGCGAAGAAGGCCTCAAGGAATTGAAGATATTCTTTCTTCGGCAGTCCGGATATGCTTTTCTCGTCATAGTCGCTTGCCTTTTTGTCAAAGTATGGCGGATCGAAGATGATGAGGTCGGGCTTTTCTTTTGAGCCGGTTAGCTTATCAGTTGATGTGCTATTGAGCTGATTGGCTGCTGTTATAGTCCAGGTATGGGGTTCGATTTCGGGGCGCTCATCCGGCCGGTCTATCATATCAAAGGCCCAGCATCTGCGGTTCATGGCAAGGCAGGTGTCGGGGATTACGCCTCCGCCGGCCATGGGGTCGACGATCAGGTCGTTCTGTTTTGAGAAATAAAAGAGGATGTGGGCGATCAATTGCGCGGGGATGCGACCCGGCCAGTCGTCTCCGAATCTTTTGTCGCAATCGTTCCATTCCCACTGGTCCCATGTCCTCAGTCCCCAGTTAAGTTCCTTGAATCGTTCAATGTCTTCTTTATCTTCCAGGGCCAGCGACCAGACCATCGGCTCTGTCCAGTTGTGCTTTTCTGCTACCTGAGAGACGGTGAAGCCTCTCGACAGGTCGCTATTCAGCGGATTTGGCAGCGTTGCCATTTTCGCTAAATGGCCGGATAACGTCCTCTGTGGGATATTTAATCGCTGGGCAATCCTGTCCTGTGGGATGCCGAGACGGTTCATGCGAAATATCTTGAGGTCGATGTCCAATTGTGTCACGGCCTTGAGGTCGGCTATATATGTGTCCACTGTTCGTCTCGCGCGGCCGATGGCCTTTCCGATATCTGCGGAGCTGAGGCTGGTGTTTTTACTGTATGCGCGCCTTGCAGTCTCTCTTGCCTCGTCTTCTGTCAACTGTCTGGGGCCGATGGCTTTTCGTGCGGCGTAGAGCAGTGGGTCTCTCCCATCAAGGTTTGTTATGATTGCTTCTATTTCTGTGACCCCCGCTGACTTGTAGGCGCTCCACCGGTGCGCCCCATCGAGGAGGCGATATTTGCCGGGTTCTCCGGGGACTGGTTCCACTTCGATAGGCTCGAAGGTGAAGCCGTCCCTGATGTGTTCGGCGAACATGCCGACACGCCGGTGATCGATCCCCTTCCTCGGATAGATACTTTCATCGAGGATGATTGAAGCGATGGGAATTTTGGTTGCTGATTTCGTCATAATAAAAAAATATGGATTTGTTCCTGCAAATT
>CAZINZ010000112.1:0-2657 GCA_964540715.1 uncultured Syntrophaceae bacterium
ATTCGATATTCATTCTTGACAAGCATCGAGACAGGAAGATATAATTGTAACCAATTCGATTAATGGCAGCAGGTAACAACATAAAGGAGGATATTTTTATGAAAAAAAGATCTTTTCTAGTCGTGAGTATCGTTGTGTTGGTATTGTTTGCCGTCCAGGCCTTTGCCGCCTATGATAGCGCTACGGTGAAGAAAGCCATGCGGACGCATGCGGCGTTGTTAGGTGAAACCTCGAATGCGGTCGAAGCCAATGATTTCTTTTTGGCGGCCGAAAAGTTGATGGAAAATGCCACATTGTTCAAGTCCCTTATGGTCATGTCTCCGAAAAAGGGGTCGGAAGCAGAATGGAATCGGATTCTGAACGGCATGCTGAAAGCCGCGTTTAAAGGAATCGGCGCCTGCGGCGAGGAAAATGCCGAGGGCGTAGCGGCTGCGATTAGCGAACTGAAAGCCGTTAAAAAAGAAGGTCATAAGATGTTCAAATAAAGTGATTTCCGACCATAACCCCGAAGGTTCTGAAAACCTTCGGGGTTTTTTATTTTGTGGAAACATTCCGGGGAAATTAACATTCCGGAGACACAATACTAAATTATTCACGTCTCCATGTTTTTCCATGGATCTTTTGCCCCGGTCACTTTCTTCCGAAGTTGTTTCCCGAACAGTGCTTCAAGCTTATCAATAAGCAAATCACTGCTAAGTGGTCTGCCTGTTCGTTCATGCTGACGAATTTCCAGATATTCCTTCTCTTGAAGCACGACCTTAAATAATTCATTCCAATATTGTCAAATAATTTGGCATCGTGTCCCCCGAATTATCCCGATGATACATGTAATTCTCCATCAAGATATTTTGAAAGCTAACGCTCATATGTGTTAGCTGACAGTTGTCTATTTCGAAACTTTGTTCAGCGGGATACCCAGGGCCTTGGCCACCCCTTCGCCGTAGGCAGGGTCGGCCTTCAGGCAGTTGCCGATGTGGCGGATTTTGATCATCTCCGGCGCATCGTCCATGGCCCGGGCGGTGTTGCCGAACAGGGCCTCCTGTTGCTCTTTGTTCATCAGGCGAAAGAGCTTGCCCGGTTGGGTATAGTAATCGCTGTCATCCTCGCGGGCGTTCCAGTGGGCCGCGGCCCCGCTCAGTGCCAGAGGCGGCTCGGAGAAATCGGGCTGTTCCTGCCACTCACCATAGCTGTTGGGCTCATAGCTGAGGGTTGAGGCATAGTTACCGTCCATCCGCATCTGGCCGTCGCGGTGATAACTGTGGAAGGGGCAGCGGGCCCTATTGACCGGGATGAGGTGATGGTTAACCCCTAACCGGTAACGCTGGGTGTCGCCATAGGAGAAGAGCCTGCCCTGAAGCATCTTGTCGGGAGAGAAGCTGATGCCTGGGACGACATTGGCCGGATTAAAGGCGGCCTGTTCGACCTCAGCAAAGTAGTTTTCCGGGTTCTTGTTAAGTTCCATGACCCCCACCTCGATAAGGGGATAATCCTTTTTGTACCAAACCTTAGTCAGGTCAAAAGGATTGTAGGGGAGCGTGACGGCCTGCTCTTCGGTCATGATCTGGACGTACAGGGTCCAGCGCGGAAAATCGCCTTCCTCAATGGAGTAGTAGAGGTCGCGTTGATTGCTCTCACGGCATTTGCCGATCACCGCCTCAGCCTCCGAATCGGTGATGTTTTTGATGCCCTGTTGGGTGCGAAAGTGAAACTTGCACCAGTATCGCTCCTTGTTTGCGTTGATGAAGCTGAAGGTGTGACTGCCGAACCCGTGCATGTTTCGGAAGCTTGCCGGAATGCCGCGGTCGCTCATGACCACGGTTACCTGATGCAGGGCCTCGGGCAGGGATGTCCAGAAATCCCAATTGTTTTTGGCGCTGCGCAGGTTAGTGCGAGGGTCGCGATGGACGACATGGTTTAGGTCCGGAAATTTGAGCGGGTCGCGGAGGAAAAAGACCGGTGTGTTATTGCCCACCAGATCCCAGTTGCCCTCCTCGGTGTAGAATTTAAGCGCAAAACCGCGGATGTCGCGCTCGGCGTCGGCAGCACCGCGTTCACCGGCCACGGTGGAAAATCGCGCGAACATCTCGGTTTTCTTGCCGATCTTGGAAAAGATCCTGGCGCGGGTGTATTTGGTGATGTCATGGGTAACGGTAAAGGTGCCGTAGGCCCCGGAGCCCTTGGCGTGCATCCGACGTTCCGGAATAACCTCACGGTCGAAATGGGCCATTTTTTCCAGATACCAGACATCCTGCAGGAGTTGCGGGCCGCGTGGGCCAGCAGTCATGACGTTCTGGTTGTCCGGTACCGGGGCTCCGGCGTTTGTTGTGAGTTTTTTGTCGTCTTTCATCATTGTCCTCCTTTTGGTTATTGTTTTTGTTCAGCTAACAAGTTAGTCTGTAGTTTCCGGATATCATGTCAAAATTAAGATTATAATGAAGATGGAGATATCCACATGCTCTGGTAATCCCTTCTGCATTACAGTCGACATTTAATGAGCAGCTTCAAATGAGGTCAATTTCAAGCGATCTTCATGGGAGGGAAGGATATTCCTGGATATTCGTCATATACGGTTTTTTGTCTTAGATGAAAACACCCCCCACGGAAAGTAGTAAAATTGTACACCCTCAAAAATTTTTGTCAAGGAGTTTGATATAGTT
>CAZINZ010000113.1:0-2615 GCA_964540715.1 uncultured Syntrophaceae bacterium
CCATGGCCTCCACTACATCCGCGACTGTTATAATCCTTGCCTCCACAAGGATGTCATTGCCGGAAAGGCCACGTGGATAGCCCGAACCATCCATCTTTTCATGATGCTGATACACGATCTGGGCTACAGGGTACATGAATTCTATGTTTTTTAAGATATTGTAGCCTGCTTCGGGATGGGCCTTTATCATGCCGAATTCGATATCTGTCAGTTGTCCGGGTTTGCTGAGGATTTCCGCCGGAACACTTATCTTTCCAATATCATGGATCATGGCGGCCATTCGAATGCCGCTTATTTTATCCTCGTCGAGATTCAACTCTTCAGCAATGGCAACGGCGATAGCCATCACCCTCTTCTGATGGCCGGATGTGTAAGGATCTTTCGATTCCACAATGACCGCCATGGCGTCGATAGTGCTCTGCAGGGCCGCTCCCAGCCTCTCCACATTTTTTTCAATGTCGGTAATATCTTTTATAGTTCCTATTGCCCCGGTCACTTTATCCGTTAATCCAAGGTTTGGAGAACAGCTTATATTGAAGAGACGCTCACCCCCATCTCTGGTGAGGAGTACACCTGTAAAGCTATTGAGGGCTTCCTTGTCGTTCCTTACCCGTTTGAAATATCATATGAAGCGACTGACATCTTTTTTCCTGACGAAGTCTATAAAATACCTTCCTATAACTTCTTCTTTTTTGTATCCCAGTATTTTCTCCCACGCGGGATTGATGTATTCGAATGTTCCGTCGGCATCCAGTGTATAGATGATGTCGGGCGCGTTTTCTCCCAGAGACCTGAATTGTTCCTCGCTTTGTCTGATTTTCTGGTATGTCCTGGCATTGTTCATGCTGATACCGATCTGGGGCGCTATACCCATAAGGAGGTTTATATCGCTCTGGTTGAATGGCCTTTTTGTCTGCAGGTTTTCCACAGCCAGTATCCCCTCCGACCTTCCTTCGTATATTATGGGCACGCAGGCAAACGATTTTACTCCAAGCACTCTTAGAAATTCGAGTGTTTTCGGCGTAACCTCATCTTTGATTTTTTCAACATTGTCTATCAGAAAGGGTCTCTGCTCCTTAAACGCCACAACAAACGGCCCGAGTGACCGTGGGTTGCCCAGGTGGAATGTTATATTTCGGACGAGTTTTTCCAGGTCGGGGCTGTATCCATATCCTGCGGTATATACGAGATGTTGTCTCTCTTCGTCGGCAAGCATAACTGCTCCGCGGTCGAAATCGAGACGTTTTTGGATGATATCCATGGCGTAGGATATGAGTTCTTCGGTATTCTGTACGCTGGATGTGACCTGACCTATCTCCTGGACGAGCAGGGCGTTGTTGTAGCGGGCATCGGTCTGTTCCATAAGGTCGCGAGCCACTTCGCTGTTGCTTTTGAGTTTCAAGTGAAGATCTTCCTTTTCCAGGTGTTCCGAGTAAGCGTAAATGCCTGTTGCAAGCAGGGAGCATGAAATCGTCAGGATTATCCAGTAGATGGCCGGTAGCAGGAAGAAGAGACCAAGGCATGATATGGCGCTGAGAATGGTCGTGTAGTTACGTATGCGTTTCCATATGAATGAAGGGGCCTGTTCCCATGTGATAATGTATGAACATGTATCCCCATCTCTGTGCATGCATACAGGATGGTCAACCTCGGCAAACTGGTTTGTGAAAATCTTGGCCACTGCCTCAAATATTCCTGTCCGGTTTTCACACTGATAGGGTTTTTCGACAACGTCTTCTTTCGGGGTTACGATTATTTCGATCCTGTTCTTGTCGAGGCGTTTTGTTGTGAGTGCGCATGCCAGGTTTACCCTGTTGTACAATTTTTCCATCACCGCATATGCGGTCGCGGGGGTGATAAATCCGAGGGCATATTGCTGCAAGGGCAGTCCTGCCTTTGAGGAGACAGAATAACGTCCCGCCTCTCGCGCGATGTTGGAATTGCCTGTCTTACGGGCGATGATCTCGTAAAAGCGGTCAATCTGATCCTGCGTAAGCCAGTGCCCGGCATCTTCCAGCTGATAGGTGGTAATCCCCGCGTATTCCAGAATGGGTTCAATATCTATCCCGGGATACTGCTGGTTTATATATTCTGTGAAGATCTTTATGCTTCCTGTGTTGTAAAGCGGAATGTCGTTCATTTTGTCAGGTATCTCCTGATGAAAAATCTGATCCTTGCCTTCAGTCTTCCCTTCATGTAGTCCAGGAAATCTTTTCCATACTGCATATCCATGATAAACATTACATACTGTTTCTCATAAGATATGTTCCTTTCATTCAGATATGTGTGAGGATATATCAATAGTGGAATTCTTTCAACCTTGTATATTTTCGTAAGGCGGGCGATCGCGCTGGACGATATATCCCATGACAGGCATGCCGAACCGTAAATCCGTCCTTATCTATATTCAGCAGTTTTGTCTGCACTATTATTGCTGACATGCCGTCATCAATTAACAGGTTAAGAAAATGATAGGCCTCAAAAACTGAGGTCTCCTCCATTGACCATTGACAGGTTATAGTTTCTCCTCCGCATGGTTGTTGACATGCACACACAAAGACATTTTATCTTTCATTATGTTACGGGTGATATATTCGCAGGCACGCTGGTTATTG
>CAZINZ010000114.1:0-2556 GCA_964540715.1 uncultured Syntrophaceae bacterium
CCCATTTCCGGAAGCACTTTAATCTGTTCATCCAATTCAGCGATTTTTTCCTTCAATGCAATTATGCTTGCTGTGGCAGTCTTTTCCTGGGAAGAAAGCTGGGATCTCATATTCTCCCCTATCTCACCAATCTGCTGATTTATCTCTACAATCTGTGGATAGTTTCTCGTGTAAGTGAGAAGCAGGGTGTCTCGTTTCAACATAAGCTGAACAAGTTTGTCGTTAAGGCTTTTATAGAGGCTTGAAGCTTCATTGATATAAAAACTGGTTTCTGAAGTCAGAGTCTTGTTTTTTGCCGTTTTAAGATATACCTGTACCTTATTTATCTTTTCATTATCTGTCGCCAACTTTTCATAGGTTCCCCGCAACTTAACCATTTGACTCAGCATTGTGGAGGTCTGAGCACTTAATGAAATCAGTTTATTTTCTTCTCTAAAATCCTTTACACTCTCCTCAGATTTTCTTAACCTTTCCTTTACTTTCTTCAGCTGGTTCTCTATAAACTTCTTAGCGTCAATAGTCCTTTTGTTGAGATCAAGAAATCGTTCCTCTTTGTAAACACGGGCAATAGTATTGGCAAAACGCTGAGCGAACCTGGGGTCCTGAGAAGTCACCATGATGTTGATTATATTACTGTATCCCTCCTGCTCAGTCTCCATAGAGCTTTTCAGATTTAATATAATTCCAAGATACTTCTTGTTTGTCCGCACCTCCTCAGAGGAAAGATCAGAGGGTATCAAAGCCAGTTCCCTCGCTGCTTTTTCTATTATAAAATAACTTTTTATTACGGCCGCCTGGGTCTCCATATCATCGGTCTGAGACCAGGAGTTGATTTGGGAATAAGGGCTGATTAAAGAACTGGTCTTCTCAATCTTCACGCTGGCACTTGTGTTGTATAAAGGAATGGGCTTGTTCAGAATTGCGGATACCGTACTGAATAACCCCATGGCAATAATGGTAAAGATGATGATAAATTTTCTCTTCTTTACAATACGCCAGTAGTCTCTGAGGTTTAAGTCATATTGTGCCATATTAAGGCCTCGTCGGGTAATCGAATATTCGTTTAATGAAGCTTGTTGAAACGAAGCATTGTGTCCGGGTTAAAATACGCGTTTCTGTACGAGTCTGGATACAACAGATAATCCAGAAGCGGCACTGTATTTCTGATAAACTCATTAAGATCGCCTATCACTGTCCTCGGAACATAAACCACATCACCGTTCTGAAGGGGAATATTCTGGGCCATATCTCCTCTTTTTAATATCTCATCAAGGTCTGCGGCAAGTATAATCGGCTTGTTCCGGTCTTCCTCGTAGCCTCTGATAATTTTTACATCCGAATCCACAGCTACTCCCGTCGTACCGCCAGCCTTGGATATGGCCGCGAGAAGATCGTATGCATCCTTCAGCCTGTATATCCCCTGTGTATTTACCTCGCCAAAGACATATACCCTCTCTGCATAAGCTGGAAGCTCCGGAACCGTTACTATATCGCCATTATCTATAACAATATTCTGGTTCATGTCACCTTTAAACATAGCCTCGTAGAGATTGACTGTATAACCTTTCCCGCGTCTTACCACTTCAACATTCCTGAGATCTGCGTTTGTAAATTCCTCACCCGCAATTGGCCCTCCTGCCATTACGATAAGGTCAAGAATTCTCGTTTTCCCTTTTAGAGGGTATTTTCCAGGCCCTGAAACCCCTGTCTGAAGAACGTTGATCTGTCCAAATAAAAGAGCGCTTTTGCTTTTGTATTTCTTTACAATAACATCAATTCTCGGAATCCTGATATATTTTTTCAAAGCACTTGTCAGTATTTCATCCACCTCATGGGAAGTGTGCTCCGCCACCAGAATATCATCCATGTATGAATAGGATATTTTCCCATCCGGCCTTACCTCAGTACTATACTGCACAGGTTTAGCCGTATCCCAGAAGGTGATGGTCAGGACATCGCCCGGCCCTATCTTGTACTCGGGAATACCACGTATCTCAGTAAACACACTGTTCTCTGTGACCTGACTCATCCTTGAGATTTCTTCTTCCATCGCTTTGTTCTGTTTTGCATCTCTTTCTTCAACAACCCTTGCAGGCAGAAATTCCTTCACCGGTATCCCCTTTTTCTGGAAGGTACAGGATGAAAAGACTATAACAGAGAAGCATGCAAGAAACGCGAGTAGAAGATGTGCTGTCCTGTGAAACATCGTTGTCTCCCCTGGTGGGCTACTATTAACTTGGAGATGATTCCACCATAATTATCAGATACATTCATTTATTCAATAAATCAACTATACACTAAATCAACTAATTTGGAAAATGCAATGTTTATATTGAATTTAAATAAGTTATCATATATAGGGTGCGCAATGGGAGTTTGCCGTCGGGTAATCTTGTTAAATCAGCTATCAGGCACCCTGATAATAGTGGGTTGGTAATCATTTATGGTAAGATATTCCGATATTATTAAATATGGTAACAAAAAGAAAGAAGACAGCGGCGCCAAAACCCCGGTGGTTTTCGAAGGTGTTAAAAAGATAAATGATTCTTTTCGATT
>CAZINZ010000115.1:0-2554 GCA_964540715.1 uncultured Syntrophaceae bacterium
ATATATTAAGATCATTAATCGTCTCAGGGAAGAGGAAGGTGCTGAAGGCGTCATTTTAGGGTGCACGGAGATCCCGTTGCTTATAAACCAGGAAGATGTGGACATACCGGTTTTTGACACCACGGCAATACACTCAGAGGCCGCGGTCAGATACTCACTGAGTAGGTAGTAACTAATTCGTAGAAATAGATGGTAAGGAAAAATGCGGAGAAAAACATCAAAACACTGCCCGACATGCTCTTTCAGCGGATCGCAAAAAAATCTTGCCCGCTGAAGAACGGCGGTTAGCCAGTGCGAGAGGCGGAAATGAAGGAGAGTTAATAGTGCAATATAGGGCCATGCTTGTTGGTAATTCTGATGGCATAGGTTTGGCGACAACAAATAGGCTACTTGCGGCCGGGTGGGACATCGTTGGCATATCAAGAAGCGAGTCGCCAATTACCAACGCAGCCTATTATCACCGGGTCGCAGACGTCAGCGAGAGCCGGTATATGGACTTGATGAATGAACTGGTAATGATAGGTCCATTGGATCTGTGCATCTACTTCGTGGGGATTGGAGAGCTACTGGACCCCTTGGATATGAGTGGTGAAGCACGAATCATCGACGTAAACCTGACTGGAATGGTAAGGACAGCAGCAGTAGTGATTCCCCATATGGTGAGAAATGGAAAAGGTCACTTCATCGGGGTGTCAAGTGTGGCAGATGAGTTGCTTTCCTCCGAGGCCCCTTCTTATCATGCTTCCAAGGCGGGTCTTTCAAATTACCTTGGAGGGCTGGCGTTGGCCGTAAAACCTAAGGGGGTTTATGTAACGAATGTCCGGTTTGGGTTCGTCGACACAAAAATGGCGAAGGGTGATGTTAAGCCGTTTATGATGAACGTCGAGAAGGCAGTTGACCATCTGGAATCATGTATCAGCAAGAAACCTGTCCGTTTCACTGCACCCAAAATCGTGATTCCGCTCATCAAGTTTCGAAAGCTGATGATGAAGCTGCCCCTAATTAACTCGGCGGTATAATATCAAACGGATCGGATGGAATAAAAGCGGCAATGGATATTATTGAAAGAAATCCTCACAGTAATATTACTTGACAATGTATCATAATGGGGTTAGGGATTTAGCGTATTTTATCAATCGTAAACGCACCATATGTGCTTTTGAACTGCCGTAACCACGGGAGAGCTTATGGTCTGATTATCACAAGCCCTGTTTTTCTAAATGAAAGGCAGGGCTTGTGTTTTTTGAAGGCAGGGTGAGAAAATAAGAACCCGTTTTCAATTTACCAATTTACACATGTGACTGAAAAAAGAGTCGCTGTCTGTTTTTGGAATTTGATGGAATCAGTCTTCTGCATATCACTCTATATGTGGAGATATGCAGTTCTATAGAATAATTTGTTAGCGACTTAGATCAGAAAAATGACTACAAATTTAGTATGAGGGCTGCATGAAAGACTTTTATGACTTCCTAAGCTTCAGGTTTTTTATAAGTCCATATGTATTGTTTGCTTTCTACTATATTGGTACGCTCGCTATTCCGGTTGGCAGTTGGTCATTTTCTGTATGGGTGAGACGCAAATATTGGCTAGTGCCTGAAGTTTACGAAACCGGAAAGTCAACTATCATAAAAGGCACAAGAAAAAAAGATCGATTAAGAATTATTATATTATTTGCATTGATGTTTATTTTTCTGGAAATCATGTGGCGCATGATGTTTGAGTTCCTGATCGCCTATCTGCAAATGAGGGATGCACTCCTTGGAGTGGCGACATATTGACCAATATCGCTAACGTTTCACGCGGACTCGCTGTCCCTAATTAACCTAATTAACGATGCTATAAAAAGATTAACTTCCTGAGGATTATCATATGAAAAACGCTTTAATAATTATTGGTGTGGTATTGATTCTTTTTGCACGGTCACCAAGTCAAGCTTATGCCGAAGGTTCATGGAGGGATAAAGCCGTTAATATTTTTAAAAATTTGAATAAGGGAAGCGAGGGGAAAATATTAAAAGAACCGAACTTTGCTGAGATCGGAGAAGCATTTAAACAAGCACTTCGTATTGGAACTGAAAATGTTGTTAGGAATATAGGAACCATGGATGGTTTCAATGCCGACCCATCTATTCATATACCTTTGCCGAAAGAATTAAATACAATCAAAACGATGTTATCTAAGATCGGGATGTCTCAGCTTGCTGATGACCTTGAATTAAAGTTGAACCGAGCGGCTGAGTCTGCAACTTCAAAAGCCAAAAATCTTTTCTTGCAGGCAATCACTGACATGACTTTTGAAGACATAAAAAATGTTTATGAAGGACCTGACAATTCTGCAACAAAATATTTTAAGAGTAAAATGTCCCGACCTTTAAAAAAAGAAATGCAACCGATAGTTGAAGATACCCTGTCACAGGTAGGAGCAATTAAAGCTTATGACAAATTTGTCGGTCAATATAAAACCTTGCCTTTTGTGCCGGATGTTAAAGCAGATTTGACCGAACATGTTATTCAAAAAGGGGTGGAAGGAATATTCTATTACATAGCAAAAGAAG
>CAZINZ010000116.1:0-2447 GCA_964540715.1 uncultured Syntrophaceae bacterium
TGAAGGAAAAAATCGCTGAATTGGATGAACAGATTAAAGTGCTTCCGGAAATGGGCTTGGAACTGGCAAGGTTGCAGAGAAATGTCAAGATAAACATGGAAGTCTATACTCTTCTTGAGGAGAAGTATCAGGAATCATTGATCCGCGAAGCGGAAAAGATAGAAGAGGTAAAAATCGTAAAACCCGCCCTTGAGCCCCTCATTCCTATAAATCCACCCCAAACAGGTCAGACTGCCGCCGTTGGAATAATTATCGGCATGATCCTTGGCATTATCTTTGCTTTTATCATAGAGACCTTTGACACTTCTATAGAGGCAATTGAAGAAGTTGAGGAACTTCTTGGTGTTCCTGTCTCCGGAATAATTCCTTTTGTCAGTGTCAATGAGATTAAATTGATGCTAAAGGAAAAGTACCATGAGGATGTGGATGAAGGGACGGCGGACAGGCATGCCAGACTGGTCTCGCATTTTGCCCCCGATTCAACACTGGCAGAGAGTTTCAGGGCGCTCAGGACAAATCTAAGTTTCACCAGTCTGGAAAAAGATATCAAGACCATCGTGTTTACCAGTTCTTCTCCACAGGAAGGGAAGACAACCACAGTAGTTAACCTTGCCATCACTATGGCCCAGTCAGGTAATAAGGTGCTGCTTGTTGAGGGAGATCTCAGGAGGCCGGTTATTGGGAAGGTGTTTGGCATCGATCAAATCCCGGGCCTTTCAGATGTCATACTGGGAAACTTTAAATGGAAGGATGTAATCAGGACAATTACGGATATCATGGTGGGAAAGATGAGTATGGATGATATCCTGAAAACTCACGGAATGGATAATCTTCATATCATAACAAGTGGAACTATCCCCCCGAATTCCGCTGAACTGTTAAGTTCAAAAGGCATTAAAGACTTTATAGATGAAGTAAGGTCTGATTACGACATAGTGTTGATAGATGGTCCGCCGGTTTTGTCTGCTACTGATGCCGCAATTTTAGGTTCAAGGTCGGATGGGGTAATTCTCGTCTATCAGGTGGGCAAAATTTCCAGAAGCACACTCAAACGGGCAAAAACCCAGCTTGATAATGTCAAGGCAAATGTAATAGGTGTTGTGCTCAATGGCCTAAAGGCCGAGTTCAGCCCGGATTTTTCTGATTATGATTATTATAAGGATTATTACTCGTATGGGCCAAAAAAAGAAGAACAAAAGACTGTCTGGAGTAAATTGTTGTCAGCGCCCAGTCTTATCGCGGGTATGGTCAGAAAAATTACCGAAAAGAGTCCGAAAGAGGATGTAGAAGAGGAAGTAGCAGTGGAGGTTGAAGTGGGAGGGAAGGAACGCTCAAAGCTGAAAATTCTTATCCTTCTAATAGCACTTTTATTTCTGATTATCAGCCTCTTGTACCAGACAGGTGATCTCAGGCTGCCCGGCCCCATAGTTAATCTGCTCTCCTCTACCGGTGCCTCGGACCAGTCTGCCGTCACGGGACAGGCGGAAACAGACAGCAGCCGGCCACGCGATATTCCCTTGGAAGATAATCCTGCTAAAGTAAAGATCATTAGAAAAATGATAGACCAGAATTTGGCATTAGCACCCTCAGCAGAAATGAAACCGGAAGACCGGATGACTGAAGGGCCGGCGCTGGGGCCGGATAACAGACCTTATGCCATACAGGTCAGAGCCAGGCAAGACTTGAAGGAAGCAAAGAGATTTGTGGCAGATCTCAGGGAGAATGGCTTGGACGCTCACTTGGCCACGGTTAATATTGAAGGCAAAGGTGCCTGGCACAGGATTTTCGTAGGTCGTTTTGCCACTAAAAATGAAGCCGAAAGATACATGGAGGAGGAAATAGTCAAATTGTATCCCGGCAGCTGGGTTCCCGAGCTCACATTGGAGGCAAAAAGCAATTAAAATGGACCATTATGTAAGTCGCAGCGAAAAAAGAAAATCGTTATTATTGTTCGTCATCCTAGTTGCAGTTGCATTAATCCTAAGTGTTTTAGTTGTGAAAATTCCCAGTTCTGTAGAGAAATTTTATGATTATGGGGACGAAAGTTATCGTCCAATGGATCTGGATAGAGATCCGGACAGAGATCTAAGTGACCACATTCGCCATGAAGAATAACGATTCAATCACACCAAAATTATATATAACACTCATTAACCGGGCATCTCATATGAACGAGAGGGTTCTTTGGCACTCAGCCTGCTGAAGAATCAATGGTTCCTCCGGGGGTTTAAACAGAGTCATCTTATGATTAGATCAAAAAGTGCGGAAATAGATTCTGGGACAGTATTTCTGCTGTTGATAATTGTCGTAGTGACATTTGCGGCTGGGATTTTCATTACGAGAGTCTCTACAGGTATCGCCTTTCTCATGATTTTCGCATTTATCATTGCTGTCGCGAGCTTTCTGAGTGCCGAATTTGCCTTGTATGCGCTGATTATTTCCATGTT
>CAZINZ010000117.1:0-2410 GCA_964540715.1 uncultured Syntrophaceae bacterium
ATTAGTTAATTAACCCAATATGTTGTCTTTTTATTGCACAGAACCAGTAATCTGGAACGCCGCCCAAAAATACGGATGGGAATTATAAGTATCTTTTATTTTTAGTTGAGCTGAACGCAAGGCACTACGTTTGTCACTTTCTTTTAAATTCTTATAGAATTCCTGCATCAAAATTGAGGTAGCCTTGTCATCAACCTTCCACAAACTGGAAACAATCGAACGGGTACCGGCATAGAGAAAGCCACGTGTAAAACCGATTACATCATCGCCGTTTGCCACCTTGCCTAATGCGGTTTCACAGGCGGAAAGCGTTACAAGATCGGCAGGCAAACTTATATCGTAAAGCTCTCCCACGGTAAGTGTCCCGTCATTTTCACCATCGCCAGCCATCAACAGACCGGATAACAGGGGTTTTCCTGCAATAAAAGTCCCATGCGTGGCAAAATGGATGTAGCGAAACTGTCCGCCATAACGTTTCAATGCGGTTTCAGTCGCTTGTTTGCGGAGGAACAACTTGGATTTAGGATCTTCGTTTGTGATCGCAATGGTTTCCTTTTGGGCTCCAGGCAAATCAAAGTTCGGGTCGCCCAAATCAGGATTGCCAAAGGCAAGCAAATTACCTGAGTAACTTTCACGGCGGTCTCTAAGGAATTTCATAACACCGGCGCTTGGCAATATGCGAATATTGTAACGATCTATCAGAAAGCCGTCTTTCCCATAAAGCGCGTTGAAAGGTAAATAGTGGAGCACGCCGTGAGGAACGATTGTCAGATTCTTTGTGTCGATCATTCCCTCCAAGGGTTTAATTAATTTTTCGAAAAGGGCTTGTCCGGCCGTTTTGTACCGGTCGGAATCCGGAGCCACTATATGATCCCTGAAGACTTGGACTTTCTGCCTCAACCCTTTTATTTCCAATTTAATACCATGTACTCCGACACGGTTGACTATAAAAGCGAAGAGCGTGTCGCCCGAGCCATAGAATTCCAGCAAGGTTTCGTCAGCTGGAAGCAGTTGTTGAATGTCGGAGGCAGTCGGTGTGGTCACGGTTACCAAGGAGGCCAATTCGGGATCGGTCTGAACGATTTCCCCCTTTTTCCGAACTACGATAGAGCGCGTGGTTGAATTCTGGTCGGATGACGTTTTGCTCGCCGAAATAATGGCGTTCATCTCAGCATGATCCAGTTCATCCATTAACGCAGCTATCTGAGTTGGATCGCCCTTCTTACTCCGAAATTGTTTTTTTGAAGCCAGCATGTCGACAAGCGCGCGGGCCTTGCCGCGCTCGGAATATTCAAATGCTTCACCATATTGACCGGCCTCTACCAGCGCGGCCACCAAGTCATAATATACCCCCTGCCTGTCACCGGCGAATCCTATTTTGGCTGTTTCGGTGTTAATCGTTGATCGTTGCGACTCGATGATATCGACGGATTTTTTAAAAAGGTCAATCGCAGCGGCTGAATTGCCCTTCTCCCGATATATATTGCCCCTTTCATGCAATACCAGAAAGTAAATACCGCCGAAATTGTTGATATTTGGATTGCCGAGCAGTTTATCATATCCAATTTCGGCTTGCTGTAAATCCCTGCTCTCATAATAAGTCTTTGTCAGCATATACTCCTTTGGAATTGTTATATATGAATCTGTCTTGCCTGGCTTATTTAAATAATCTAAAAGGAGCCCTCCGACAAAAAACTCGAAAATCGTATTCCCATCATAAGCATTCATTATTTTCTTTGCCTGTTCGTAATCTCCCACGGCCATGAGAATTTTTGCCATTGCAGTATGGCGTATTTTCGCGACATATGCATCGGCCATGAATGAACTCAGCCCTTCAATCTTCCGAACATAATTTTCCGCGACCACACGGTTTCCCTTCAAAGCGTTTGCCAATCCGGCCGCTGCGTATGCTTCTATTAATAAATCGTTATATTTTCTGGGAGCGCCCGTTAGATGTCTGATGGCTCTTTCGGCATCTTGCAGGGAAGAAGTGTAATCACCTAAATCAATATTAATAATAGAACGTCTGGTAAACGTTGTTCCTTTCAGGATTTCGTTTGATGGATCGTTTTCGATTCTTTTTAACAAGGCGTCAGAAACTTCCGCAAATCTTTTATAGTTTTTTTTCTCGAAAAAAGCCTTGCAAAGTTCATCAAGCGTTTTGGTGTCAATTTGATCATAATTGGATTCTTTTTCAAATTCACTGATGAATTCCTGGTGCTGTCCCATCCGAAGCCTTTTGTCCGATTTCTGGCCGTAAACCACGAAGGTCGCGCAGCCGCTGAAAGACAACACCCAGACGATTAGTAAAAGACCCGCATAAATTTTTGTTTTCATACCTGTTTCTTTCTGGAATTAATAAGTTGAAGTGACTCCGGTTAATAAGTTTTCATGGCAAATAAACGATTGC
>CAZINZ010000118.1:0-2305 GCA_964540715.1 uncultured Syntrophaceae bacterium
TCCCATTTCAATCTTCCTTTCATATTGATAACTCAACTTTTGAGTACGCCCCCAGCTGTCGGCGACGGGGATAGTACAGTGATTCCATCGCTGAGTCAATAATCTCTTTGATAATCCCTTTGGTAATATCTTCAGTCAAATAACCGATATTCCGCAGTTTAACTGAGGGGTGGTCATTATTATACTCCATCTATGATTCTGTTGATTTAATCCCCAACGGGCCAAAACGAGATTTAACCTGTTGAATATACAAGAAATAAACGAAAATAATGCTTGACTTGTATGGACGCATAATGCATCGTAACGCATTGATAATATTTGAATATCCTGTTATTTGAGAGGTTGCCAAGTTTCGTCCGACAAGTACCCAATCATCTCTTTTCGAGGCTGACCATTACTTCCCAGGTATTCTTTCTAACGACGATTGGAGTTACATTTTCAAAGAAAGAGTGCTGCCCCTTATTGACGAAGAAAAATTTCGTCATCTGTATTCCGAAACCGAAGGAAGACCAAATGCTTCTATAAGGACCATGATATCCCTGCTAATCTTCATGGGCAATGAAAAACTGGTATGGCGCACCGGCGAATATTTGTTTCCCAGACGTATCGATTGGTTGATAGCCACATGTACACCCATAGGAGAAGCTCAGATAGATCATACGACACTTTTCAAATTTTTTCAGCGCTTGGAAAAAGACGATAGCTGCCGGGATCTGTTTGTCGAAATTACAGATGCCTTTATCAAGGCCTGTGGTACATCCGTCAAAAAGCAAAGGACAGATTCGTTTTATATACATGGCTGGCTCCGGCTATTATCACGATACGGTTTGTTTAAAGAAACAAATTGAAAATTCCTGCAGTCATTACGAAAACAAAAGCCGGGGTTATATGAATCCATTAAAGGGCAACTGTCACAGGAATATATTGAAAATGATTTTGACATCACAGAGAAAGATAAAGAACTTGCCCAGAGAAAAGTTTCTTTGATGGTAAAAGACACGTACACTCTTCACCGTGCCTTTGAGAATCACAATCAGGTGAAGCACTACGAAACATTCAAGATATTGTCCAGAGTGTTTACCCAGCAGTGTGAAGTAAAAGATACATCAGGTGCAGAGCCTGAGATTATAATAAAAGAGAAACCCGACAAGGATACGATTTGTACACCCCATAATCCGGAGGCGCGTTATGTTCGCAAGGGCAAACAGCGTGTTACTGGTGATAAAGCCTTTGTTACAGAGACCTGTTCTTCTGAAAATAAGACCCAGTTCATCACAGATGTCGAACTTCTTGCAGCCACTGCCTCCGATTCAGATCAACAGCCCGAGATACAGCAGCGGTTGATTGACAATAACTTCAAGCCCGAGAAACAATATGGAGATGCCGGATTTGTCAATGGCAAGACGATTCTCGAATCTGAAGAAAATGGAATCTCCCTGGAAGGCCCTTCTGCCGGTCGCTCACAATTCTTCGAGGCATATGAGCAAAAAGATCGTCCCTTGGACGCAGGTTATTTCGATATAAGCTTTGATGAACCAACCCGCGAATTGCGTGTGAATGAATGTCCGAATGGTCAAGTACCGACAGAGCAAAAGCGAAGTGAAAAAACGGGCAAGATTCTCGTTCATTTCGCTGTGCCTGTATGCCGTGCATGCCCGAAATCGCGACGTTGTCCGGTCAAGATCGGTAAGAGAGTAGCGACACTTACAATTGATGAAACGGAATATACCGGTGCGGCTCGTCACCACAAATACATGAGTGACAAAGAATGCCGCAAGGAATGTGCGACAAGAGCAGGGGTGGAGGGTACTGTTTCAGAATTAACACGTGCGCACTGTGTGAGAAAATCCCGCCACAGAAACAGAAACAGAACGAGTTTACAATTGATATTGGCTGTCCTCGCCTGTAATGTAAAGCGCTTCATTCGTCATGGGCAGCAGCATGGCTGTTTGGAACCGGAATTTCAAGGATGCTGCTAAGTCAGGCATCTTTGGCAATCAGAAGCAAAATGACAGCATATACAGCCGGAACCAAAGGTGCTCCATGTTATCAATGTATTCAGGCAGTTGCGTTGCTCTCCTGGATTTTGCCACACAAATGGCTGATCAATGTTCAAATGTAGTGACTTTTTCAATGAGGAAGCAGTTCGGATAATGCAATTTTCGTCAACAAGATTTTCAAAGAACATCTGAGCAAAAGTTAATACATGGTGCTTAATGCAGGTTTTTCGTTCAATATCAAGGCCTGCGAAAAAAATAACCACAGGTATATAGTTGATATTCCGAGGATTATTTTTTGAGCATAA
>CAZINZ010000119.1:0-2258 GCA_964540715.1 uncultured Syntrophaceae bacterium
CACAATTTTGTTATATCGCCGCTCAGCATATTGTTTCTACCTGATGCTGCAATCATCTTTCCATCTGGAGAATAGGCCACATCACTGACTCCATATTCGACGGAAAAGGGGATGATTCGCGCGCCTTTGGCATTGGCCACATCCCATACTCTTAGTGACGGCCTGAGTCCGCCCGACACCAGATATTTCCCATCGGGCGAATAGTCAAGTGCCCCGACAGCCGTGACTTCGCTTTTAACCTCCATTTTTCTATCGTTGGAATCGAGACTTATCTGCGGGGTAGTCATCATCATGCTCGCACAACCTGTAACGATTGTAAGACATACTGCCAAAATTATTCGATAAGCAAACATGGCACGCACCTCATTTTAAATATCGTTAAAAAACAGAGGAAGATTAACAAACATTATTTTGCCTGTTCCAGTTTGTAGTTTCTGAGACTGAGGATAAAAGAATTGTTTTGAGATTGATAACGCATTAATTTTTGACCATCTGAACATAGGACAAGCGGTTTTGTATGTCAATGTAATAATTAACAATCGGCAACATGCAATTCATTGATTACGACTTGAAAAATTTTATAAGGAATTCGGGGGACATCCATGATAAGTTTTGTCAAGGGGAAAACGGAGATTTCCCCTGACCTTCCGGATTGACGGACTCCCGGCGGTTATCTTGTGGATCTGCCTCAATCCGATCTTTTTAATCCTCTTTGGTCCGCATTCATCGATCACATGCGACCAGACATCCATGTGCTGTACCAAGGTCGGACAGGTTTGCGTTACACCATATCCTTAATGACCTCTACAGAAGATTGAGTTTGGGTCAACCCACCGGCCTCGAAACACAACAACCGGTGCATCACGGATACGTATATCCGATAGCACAGTCCCCAGAACGGCAAGGCCCGGCGGGAAGATCTTCATCTCGGCAGATGTATATGTTTTACAGCTTCTGCTTCAAGCTGCCCGAATTTCAGAGGGAAGCTTGAAGTCTGCCCCTTTTCTGTCAACGGCCAGCATGTACGCCACAAGCTTTCTCGCAACGGCAAGCGTTGCCCTGTTCCTGTTTCCTTTTTTCAATTCCCGTTCATGCACGATGGCCAGTTGCTCGTTCCAGTGCGGTGCAAGCTTTGCGGCCTCAATGAGCATGGTTTGGAGGTGTTTGTTTCTCTTCTTGGAAATGGGGCCTCGCTGTTCCTTGCCAGCCGATTCCTTTTGTGCACTGCACAGCCCGCAGTAACTGACTGCCTTTCGAATGGATGAAAATCGTTCGGTATCGCCGATCTCCAATGCCCAGGTCAGGGCCGTCATCTCTCCTACGCCGGGAATGGTCATGAGACGATGCACCCGATCATGTATCAATTGATTGGTGCGAAGCGTTGCAACAAGCCGCTTCTGGAACGAGCGAAACATCTCATAGCCGGAACGGCTCAGTTGCAGGAGTTCCTTCACGGAAGGGGGAATATCATCGACCCGTTCAAGAAGCTCACGAAAGTATTTTTTGCCATGCAGGCGTTTCTTGCTGTATGTGGCACCAACTTCCATTAGCAACCCTGACATCTTGTTCTGCATCTTTACTGCCGTTCGAACAATGTGGTTGCGATACCGTAATATCCGCCTCAGTTCCCAAATCTCTTCTGAAAGCATGTAACATTCAGGAAGGAGGTTCACCCGCAGCAGATCGGCTATCTTTTCGGCATCGGCTCGATCGTTCTTTTTCTTGGCGGCTGTTATGGCCTTGAGCATCGCAGGATGAGCCACTTTCAGGGCAATAGCATGGGGCTTCAAGAAGTCGTACACCCACCCGGTGAAGATGGTCGCCTCCATCGCACCTATCCAGGGTCCCGGCAGTCCCTTCACCCATACTTCCAGTGACTGCCTGTCGGCATCTACCTTCCCCTGGTCAACCAGAGAACCGTAAATGGCCTTCACGCAATACGCTATTATCCTCTTGTGAATGTCCAATCCTATGTAGTAGTATCTGTTCATGGAAACCTCCTTTTGGTTTGTTTCTGGGGGAGCTCATCTCGACCCAGCAGTTTGTATTTACAAGCATTGTGAACCGCTTGGAGGTTTCCTTCAATCTTTATTACTTATGCATTCAAACACAATACTTAATTCATCAAAATAATTTTGTAGCCTCATATTTGTGAGCGTTTAATAATATTAGGAAGTTCGCCAAACCACTTCGCCTGGTCGCCTACAGCGGCAGGTAAGCTTGGCACTACTGATTACCAAAAGTAATCTACAACGAAC
>CAZINZ010000120.1:0-2208 GCA_964540715.1 uncultured Syntrophaceae bacterium
CAATATAGCCTTCATGATCCTGATAAAGCCGAGGTCTCTATTGGTAATCCTCAGGGCAAAGACCCATATTCCACCCCGGACAACTTTTTTTGAAAGAGGTCCAGATGGAGCAATACCTTACCGCGGAAATTTATACAAATCATCGTGATCAAGAATGCGCAACAGAAAAACAGTGGTGGACCAATCAGGGTTCCCATCAGTTAGAAATTCTCCTGGCTCAAAGGATATCCTGTACTTACGGTCAACCCGAACGGACCAGGCAGAAGGGTCGTTTACAATTCTTTCCAGATGTAGACCAGGATGAAAGGGATTTGTTTTAAGATAATTTAAGGCCTTTGCTATTTTCTTCCGCAGAGTCTTATTTGAGCGAAAGTTTTCAATATCTTTAAGAAATTTTTTGCTGAATATCAGTTCCGGCATCTTTAATATCCTGTACAAACCATTCAGGGGGGGTGTCTTTCCCGCTTTGACGGGCTTCTTTGAGTTTGTTTAGACCTTTCTCATTCAAGCGAATAACAGGGTATACACACACAGGCTGAAGTCTAATGGCGCTGCCTTCTTCCACCACCAACTCAAGATAAGACCCCTTTACCAGCCCAAGTTCTTTCCGAAGGGCAGCCGGCAAATTGATGCTTCCTCGTTTGTCTATGGCAATCAGCATAATACCTCCTTTTGCGTTTGGAAAAAGAGATAGCAATAAATTAAAAATTAAGCAAGAGTTTTGTGACAAAATGTCAATATGTCAAATAGGCATTTTTCGCTGCAAAGTTTTCCGGCCATGTAATCCGAATTCCGGTGAAGGGGTAAAGGCCTCATCCCTCATGAAGGGTAAGGCAGATTGTCTTTAAAAAGTTTACAGTCTGTTTTCTATAGTTATGCCTTGACATTGAAATTTGTTGCAAGAAAATCCGTTTTACCTGTTCTCTGCCAAGAATTTGAAACAGCGTCAGTAAATCATCCATATCACCATTGACAAGCACACCCTGAACCACGCTTTCCACAGACAGATTCTCTTTGTCGCCAACCCACCACCAGAGATATGGGCGTTCTCTTACTATTTGATCATACAATTTTCTATCCACAGAGCAACTCTTTGTTTTCATTGTTTTTAGCTCTTAGTTCTACGCTCTCCGCTTTTAGCTCTTTTGGTTTGTCCGGGTCAGGGTTTGAATGTTTTTAGTTTTATATCTTTTATGACCCTGAAATGTTTTGCATTACTGGAAACGAGTGGCATATTGTTTTCGACTGCTGTAGCAGCAATTAGAGCATCTCCGGAGCGCATGCCTGACGAAAAAGCATATTCCTCGATGTAAATTGATGCCCTATGCCCTATGTTTTCTGACAAAGGCAGGACGATAAACCCAAATGATGTGATAAAATCTTTTACATATTTGTGTTGGACCTTATTTTTGGCGCCTTGAAGCAATTCCATATATGTTTGAATGGAAAGATGTCTCTCTGATGTGGATTTTTCCATTAACCTTGCAGCCTTTTCGTTTCCTCGTTGTACCCAAATAAAAATATCAGTGTCAAATATCACTATATCTAACCTTTCTTAGCTCATTTAGTTCGTCTAACACGGATTTTTTAGTGTCTTGAGATGACATGCCGAAAAAAGGATGTTCCGAAATCTTTTTAGATATTTCACGCTTTGCCGGCACTAAAACGCCTTTTACTTTGCCATGATAAAGAACTGTTACACTTTCGTTTCTATCGAGAGACTTGAGAACATCGCTCATTTTGTACCTTAGGTCAACTACTGTAGCTTTCATTGCAGACCTCCCTAATATGTATATTATGTACTATGCATAATTAAGAAAAATATCAAGGGTTATTTCTACACACATTCCACCGTGGACAACCTTTTTTGAAAGGGATTCAGGTTCTGTTGGTTACAAAGCGAAGAGTTAAGAGCAGAGAGCTAAGAGCAACAAAATTAAAATTGGAAATATTTGTTCAAAGGTTCCATACTCAAAACTCTATCTCCCTCTTTTCATTTTAAAGATTTAATAAATCCAGTTATCATTCTACACAACTCATCAAGATCTGATAAAAGTTGAGCTTTTACCTCATTAGATAGCAAGCCTTCCATTTGAAATAGTATAATCATGTTTGCATTTTCAAAGGTTGATGCATTCGTAAAAAGTCCCAAAACTGTCATACCGGACTTGATCCGGTATCCAGAAGTTGTTGAATTTACTGGATTCC
>CAZINZ010000121.1:0-2178 GCA_964540715.1 uncultured Syntrophaceae bacterium
CAATAACCAGCGTGCCTGCGAATATATCACCCGTAACATAATGAAAGATAAAATGAAGGGGGGATAAGTGAGGCATTCCAGTAAAGACGACTGTCGTCTCCATAACTTCACTGAAACAGTAGAGCGAAACGACGAAGATGGCACCGGCAAAAACAGCGTCGTAGCGCCAATCGAATCTTCCCGAATAAACCCTGGAGAAAGACCCCTGCTGTCGTCTCTATTATTCAAACATCAGGATCTTAAGAAGCCCTCTAAATCTTCTCCAAAGGTAAACAAAAAACAACTTACCAACATCATAAATCATATCAACTTCACCGACGGGTATCTGTGGGCACACCTGAACGATCCACGGTATGCGGAAGATGTCTTCGTACGCGCCTATCCACAACCATGCATGGGAGAAACAATAACATGTCAATGGTCAATGGAAGAGACCTCAGATTTTGAGGCCTATCATTTTCTGAACCTGTTAATTGATGACGGCATGTCAGCAATACTCATACAGGTAAAACTGCTGAATATGGATAAGGAGGGATTTACGATTTGCATGCCCGTCACAGGGCACATCCTTGGAAAACGACAGGTCCGGCGATATATTTGTCACGAAGTTGCCGCCGAACTCAGTCAATGCGGATTTCTTGCAAGGGGCAATCTTCTGGATTTCAGCCCCATTTCTTTCCGTATCAGGGCTAAACCTGACCATGACGTCTCTTTTCACTGGCTTAATCCGGATGATCCAATTACCGTTAATCTATACCGTAATCAAAGAATCATCTTCTCAGGTCCCTGCCGGTTAATTCATCAGACAAGCGATATGTCCGCGAAAGAGATTGTGCTCTCCCCTCTGGTGGATCGGTTCAACCGCTTTAAAGGCAGAAAGATACGCAGCCCAAGGATGCAACTGGCGCCGTCGTCCAGCATAAGTTTTGAACATCCTTTTTCAGGGAAGATGATACAACGCGATATATACGATATCTCCGTCACAGGGTTCTCGGTACACGAAAGGGACGATGAATCTGTTCTGCTTCCGGGCATGATCATCCCCAAGCTCAATATCAATTACTCGGGCGCGATGACAATGCCGTGCACCGCACAGGTTCTTTACCGCAGAAGAGAAAAAAAAGGTTTGTTCCGCTGTGGTCTGACAATCCTTGATATGGATATAGCCACTTATGGGAAGCTGAGTAACATACTGGGCAACATGGTAGATGCGAACATACATGTCTGTGACGAAATAGGCATGGATGCCCTGTGGGAATTCTTTTTCAAAGCGGGTTTTATTTATCCCGGGAAATACAATCTCATCGAGCCCCACAAGAATGATTTCAAGGAAACTTATCGCAGGCTCTATCTGGACAAGCCTGAGATTGCCTCTCATATGACCTATCAGGAAAACGGTCATATATATGGCCACGTTTCCATGGTAAAAGCCTATGAACGATCATGGATGGTTCATCATCTTGCCGCGATGCCGGTGCCACAAAGCAGAAAACACACCGGCGTCCCTTTGTTGAAACAGATAATACACTACTTTGAGGGATTCTACAGGCTGCCGGCCCTTAAAATGGACTACTGGATCTGTTACTACCGTCCCCAGACCAAATTCATGGACATGTTCTTTGGAGAATTTGCGAGATATTTCAGAGACCCAAGAGGATGTTCACTGGATCTCTTCGCGTACAAAAGCCATCCAACGACGTCTCCGCAGACACAGCTGCCGGACGGATGGCTGTTGAGGGAACTTTTAACCTCCGATCTGTTCGAACTCGAACGCTTCTACAGGAACAGCTCTGGCGGACTGCTTCTCGATATACTTCGCCTCGGGCGCGAAGTCACCAATGATGAACCACTGGAAGAATTATATAACCGCCACGGATTGACAAGAAAATGTAAGTCATATTCGCTCACTCATGAGCATAAGCTTAAGGCCGTTCTGATCGTAAACCAGGCAGATCTCGGACTTAATCTATCCGAACTCTTAAATGGCATCAAAATCATAATATCCGATTCAGCATGCCTGTCTTGGGATATATTGTCCAGCGCGATCGCCCGCCTTACGGAAATATACGAGGTTGAAAGAATTCCCCTATTGATATATCCTCACACATATCTGAATGAAAGGGACATATCTTATGAGAAACAGTATGTAATGTTTATCATGGATATGCAGTATGGAAA
>CAZINZ010000122.1:0-2108 GCA_964540715.1 uncultured Syntrophaceae bacterium
AGAGGACAGCGGGCATTCTATCCAAACGTAAGGACCAGGCCAGCGCAAGATCCATGTGATAATGACTGGCAATATATTCCATATCATGACCTTCGGAAAGCAAAGTGTCGATTTTGCCAAAATTGGCATTTCCGACAATTTCCGATGCCCGGGTTCGACTCGTCCCCACCATCTTCCCAATCTGCTCCTGGGTCCAGCCAAGGCGGTTTAATCGGATGATAATGATTTCCCGACCTGCCTTCTGCCGTCCTCTTATATCTGAGATCCAGGTATTGACGGTCTGCTGGATAACCCCGAGTTTTTCTGCCAGGGCCGATTCAGTCCACTTACATTCCGGATCTGAAGTGGAAATTGAGCCCCGATCTCAAGCGCTTCAACATAGGAGCTGATGGTCTTTTCGCTCTTGTCTTTTCTGGGATAGGTAAACTGGTCCCAGGTTAAATCGGAGATATTGACTTCCATCGGCCCTCCAGTGAATATCCTCAATACTTATCGATCGAGTTCTATTGGCCCCTCTTTTTTCTTGCAGCTCTTTTACTTACTGTATTGAGATTCGTAAAATTGTGCTGCCGGCGTGAAGGGAAGACCGCCTGTGTAAAAAATAGTCGCTGTCACTATTTTTGTACTATTTTTCAAAGCGTGTGGTTAACCAGCCTGCGGGTATCATCGACTTGGATAGCACAGCATGTTATGTCCGACCGACGACTAACCTGTGGGACAACGATTCCCCAAGTTTCGTAGATAGGCGACTTTCTTTCCATGAGTCCACCGGTCGATCGAATGATGGCAGTTACGGCACAAAGCTCTAAGGTTGTCGGGAGTCGCAAGGCCCTTCTTATGACGTGGAATGATATGGGCGGCTTCCAAGAACCAGTCGGGATTCGCGGCCTCATCACCTTCGCGAAGTCTTCCGCCGAGCTGCTCGTTCGCCCAAGTGATGCCATCCGCTCCGCAAGCCTCGCATTTGTAACCAGCTAAGGCCTTTCTGATGTCGCCGTAGTAGCTATCGGCACCTTGTTCCCATGCAGAACTAAACACCAGATCTTCCGACTCTCCCGAGCTCATGGCAGCGCCTTCAATGGCTTCTCTGATAGCGCGTGCCTCTTCCCCAGGAACCATAGTGAAGGTGCGTTGCCGATGTCTATCTTGGACACCGGAAAGGGAGCGTGTCAATTGGCACTGTCGCTTGGACAGGTAGATCAAGCGCTTCATTGGTAAGACCCAAGGTAGTGCCATGCGCCAATCGTGATCCTTGTCGCGAGTGTTTTCTATCAATACACCTGTTACCTCAGAGTATCCTGCCCACGCTTGCGCATGGTCGATGTAGTGTAGAAGTACATCACCTGACCCCAGTTTGCGGGCAAGCTTCTCCTGACTCCTGGATACACCCCAGCCATTGAGTGAATCCTCGGCGACCGCTAAGTCCCACCCAGCGCCGCAGTCTTTAGCGATGTAGTACGTCATGCCAATCTCCTTTTAACACAATACTTTGGTTGATATATCGTTAACAATTAATATACTTGGTTGGTATTTTCCGAACTTTCGTTTAATCGTACTTTAATTCATGAAAAATGAAAAAAGGTAATTGCACCATGAAATCAAGCATAATTGAAGTTCGACCATTGGGCATTTTATGTTAATAAAGACTAAAAACCCGGTGGGTAAAATATGGGGAAAATGGTAACCATATTTTCCCTCACAAAAAACAAAGGCCCTATCTCTCATTTTGAGAAACAGAGCTTTAGATGATCAGACCATAATCCCTCCAGTTTACAGCCGTTCAAAAGCACATATAATGAGTGCAAGATCAATAAAATACATTAAGCTACTAACTCCATTATAACACCTTGTCAAGGGATATTAGAGTGAGTGATATTAGAGTGAGACTTTCAATCGGAAATGAATGACGATCATCTTTAAATCAAATGATCAGGATTCTTTCTGCCAGGAGATCCAGGTCTTCATATCGTTCAGGAAAATATTTTTAAGCTCTTCAGGTTGAAGGATCTTGATATGGGGCAACCAGCCTTTAAGGGTGTTCCTGATTTCGTCAAGACTGCCCACATTGAATGAAACAACGATAGACCCGTCCACCCGTTCTTCTTTAA
>CAZINZ010000123.1:0-2029 GCA_964540715.1 uncultured Syntrophaceae bacterium
TGAAGGCTATATTGGGAGAATAAAAGTTATGGATATTTTTGAAATAAAGAAAATATAAAAAAAATGACAGTTACCTAAAAGCAACTTTTTATGTAAGAGAAATAGGAATATTGGCTCTTTTGTTAAAGGTCTAAGCCCTGTCCACCCTCACCTAAACTTCTCTCAAAAAAGGTTGTACTATGGGTCTTTGGGTTGCGGTACTTTTTACGAGTTCATCATTGTTAACATCGACAAAAAAGTGTATGGTAGAAGAGATTTAGGAATATATAGTTCTTTGTTTAGGAGGAGAAGGCTATGAATCGTCAATTGACCGCAATTATTGAACGGGAAGATGATGGATATGTTTCTCTGTGTCCGGAACTGGACATCGCCAGTCAGGGTGACAGCATTGAAAGCGCTCGCGAGAATTTGCGCGAGGCTCTGGAGTTGTTTTTTGAATGCGCATCGCCGGAAGAAGTGCAGAAACGACTTCATGGAGAAGTTTACGTAACTCAACTGGAGGTGGCTGTTGGCTAAATTGCGTGTTCTTTCCGGCAAAGATGTTTGCGCTATTTTGGAAAAACATGGCTTTGTTGAAGTACGAAGACGCGGCAGCCATGTTGTCATGCAGCGTAAAACGGCAACCAGCACGGTGACAATTCCAGTGCCTGATCATGGGGAACTTCGTGTTGGTACGCTACGATCAATTATTCGTCAGTCTGGCTTGCCGCGCGCTGAGTTTGAGATATAAAAAAGTGGCAGAGCTAAAAAATTATTTTCTGCTCTATGCCCTCTGCTCTTCGCTTTCAGCCCTCTAACCAACAGAACCAATGGAACGAATCAAACCAATAGAACCAACCTCACCTGAATCCCTTTCAAAAAAGGTTGTCCGGGGTGGAATGTGGGTCTTCGGGCTGCGATTTACCAATCGTGGTCTTGGCTTCGTCAGAACCATTATCCTTGCCCGCCTGCTTGCCCCATCAGATTTTGGTCTCCTTGGCATTGCCATGCTTGCCATATCCACGCTGGAAACCTTCTCCCAGACAGGATTTCAGGCAGCCCTAATACAGAAAAAAGGAAATGTTGAATCATATCTTGATACCGCCTGGACGGTTTCCGCTATCCGGGGGGTTGTTCTTTTTCTAATTCTTTATTTATTTGCGCCAGTAGTTGCCAAATTCTTCAATTCACCACAGGCCGTATTGGTGATAAAAGTCATTGCCGTATCTACACTCCTTTCAGGATTTAGAAATATAGGCATCCTGTTTTTTCAGAAGGAGTTGGAGTTTAACAAACAATTTACTTATGAATTTTCCGCCACTTTGGTTGATATTACTATAGCAATCACACTGGCATTTATGCTGAGAAATGTCTGGGCTCTGGTCTGGGGGGGACTTGCAGCGAACTTTGTTAGACTTTTCATGTCTTACATTCTTCATCCATACCGGCCCCGTATCAGGCTTGATAAGGGTGAATTTAAGGAACTTTTTGGTTTTGGTAGATGGGTCCTGGGTTCCAGCATATTGGGTTTTTTGGTTGTGCAGGGAGACGATATTTTTGTAGGCAAAATGCTGGGAGTAACAGCTTTGGGATTTTACCAGATGGCCTATTTGATATCCAATCTGCCCGCCACTGAGATAACACATGTGATTTCCCAGGTGACATTTCCGGCGTATTCAAAGTTGCAGAATGATGTAAAAAGATTAAGGGAAGCATATCTTGATACTTTGCAACTTACTGCATTTGTTTCGATACCAATAGCTGGAGGAATATTTATATTAGCCCCTGAATTTACCGAGATATTCTTGGGCGCAAAATGGATGCCGATGGTGCCGGCGATGCAGGTGTTGGTTTTGGCAGGATTGGTAAGATCTATTCAAGCTACAACTGGACCTATATTTTTGGCTGTTAATAGACCAGAAATTGAACCTAGATGGCAAACAGTAAGATTGTTAGTATTAATTATTTTAATTTATCCACTTTCTATCAATTGGGGAATATTAGGAACTTCAATTGCGGTATTTTTCAGCACCTTTGTATCTACTTTGGG
>CAZINZ010000124.1:0-1992 GCA_964540715.1 uncultured Syntrophaceae bacterium
TGCCGGAAATATTAAATCATTCAGGAGGTAATTTTAATGGAAGAAGTATTAGCGCCAATGCCGGGGAACATTATTGAGGTTATGGTTAACGTTGGTGACGAGGTAAAGGAAGACGATGAATTGTTGATCCTTGAGGCTATGAAGATGGAAAATCCGATCTGCGCCCCAACTGATGGAACCGTAAAAGAAATAAAGGTAAAAGAAAAGGACATAGTGGAAGCCGACCAGCTTCTGATGGTCATTGAATAAGAGTAAGTTCTAATGTAGCGTGGGGCCTCTGTGCCCCACATATTGGTTGCCCGCAGAGGGGCAACGCTACAACTGCAATAGAAGTGGGGGCTTATATGCCCCCTTTTCTATCTCGCCCGGGAACTTCCGGTACCTCCGGATCAAAGGGGAATATTGTTATGTTTTTTACGAGGTCTTGTTTCCACTTTATCTTTGAATGCATCAAGGAGAGCTACAACCCTCTTTCTTGTTTCTTTTGGTGAAATAACCTCGTCAATAATTCCTAAACTTGCCGCAAAATACGGATTGTTGAACTTTTTTTCGTATGCTCCAACCAGTTCGGCGCGCCTGGCCGCCGGGTCATCGGCGTTGGCAATTTCACGCCTGTAGATTACGTTGCATGCTCCTTCAGCGCCCATTACAGCTATTTGTGCGGTTGGCCAGGCCATAATATAATCGGCTCCAAGAGACTTGGCACACATACCGATGTAGGCCCCACCATAATCCTTGCGGGTAACTACGGTAATTTTGGGCACTGTGGCTTCAGAGTACGCGTGAAGAAGCTTGGCCCCGTGAGTAATAATACCCGCCCATTCCTGTTCTGTCCCCGGCATATATCCCGGAACGTCGGCAAAAGTCAGGATCGGTATATTAAAAGCGTCGCAGAATCTGATAAACCGTGCCGCCTTGTCGGAAGCCTTGTAATTCAATACACCCGCAGTGAATTTTGGATTATTGGCAATAACGCCAACCGGCTGTCCCATAACCCTTATAAGGGCCACAACGATACTTTTCGCCCAGAGTTCATGTGATTCAAACATCTCGTTATCATCCGCAACTGCCATGATAATTTTCTTCATATCGTAAGCGCGGGTCGCTCTGTCAGGAATAATCTCATTAAGTTCAGGGCATTCTCTGTCCGGGCTGTCTGTACATTCTTTAACCGGGAGAGGGCTGTGGCAACTATCCGGCAGATAGGACAACAGATCCCTTACCTTGTTGATACAGTCTTCATCGTTCTCCGTTGCAACGTGACAAACCCCGCTTTTTTCCGCGTGGGCCAGGGCACCACCGAGTTCTTCATGCGTGACCTCCTCTCCGATAACCGCTTTAATTACATCCGGCCCGGTTATATACATATGGCTGGATTTTTTGACCATGAAAACAAAATCGGTAAGAGCCGGTGAATAAACAGCCCCCCCGGCGGTAGGTCCCATAATTGCGGTAATCTGGGGAATATATCCTGATCCAAGGGTGTTACGGTAGAATATTCCGCCATAACCTTCGAGTGATGGAACTCCCTCCTGAATGCGTGCGCCGCCCGAATCATTCAAAGCGACAAAAGGCTTTCTGGCGTCCATTGCCATATCCATGACTTTCCATATCTTTTTTGCATGCATTTCGCCAAGGCTCCCACCGGAACTGGTAAAATCCTGGGAGGCCACAAAAACGGTACGACCATTAACTTTACCGAAACCGGTGACAACACCATCGGCCTTGATATCTTTTTTGTCCATCCCGAACAGAGTGGACTGATGTTTCACAAACAGTTGTGTTTCCTGGAAGGTGTTTTTATCGAAGAGCAGATCAACTCTCTCGCGAGCAGTCAGTTTCCCTCTGTCATGCTGTTTCTGAACGGCTTTTTCACCGCCCATAGCGAGCAGGTCATCTTTTTTTTCTTCGAATTCCCTGATTTTATCTGCTGTAACTCCCATTTCAATCTTCCTTTCATATTGATAACTCAACTTTTGAGTACGCCCCCAG
>CAZINZ010000125.1:0-1847 GCA_964540715.1 uncultured Syntrophaceae bacterium
CCCGGAAGGCGATCCTTAATCCGTCTATCTCCTTAAATTCCATGAACATCACCTGCTTCCTGCTCATAAACTATTCGGGCGGGGATACCCATCCCCGCCCGACTTACCTGATGTATATACCTTGACTTACTTCTCTCTCTTTGCCAGCTCATCCTTCCTCAGATCCTTGCGGAGGATTTTGCCGATATTGGTTTTTGGGAGTTCCTCGCGGAATTCTACCTCAGTCGGAAGTTTATAGGTCGCCAGTTTGTCCTTGCAGAACTCTATCAGTTCTTCCTCTGTGGCGGTTTCACCCTCCTTCAACACTACAAAGACCTTGACATTTTCCCCCCGCTTCAGGTCGGGAACTCCTATGGAGCAGGCCTCCTGAACCTTCGGGTGCTCATAAAAGACCTCATCAATGTCACGCGGATAGACATTGTAGCCGCCCGATATGATCATATCCTTCTTGCGATCCACGATGTAGAAATATCCATCCTCATCCATCGTCGCGATGTCCCCCGTATAACACCAGCCGTCTCTCAGGGTGTTCGCAGTTTCTTCAGGCATGCCCTTGTAGCCCTTCATGATCTGCGGCCCTTTGACGATAAGTTCTCCCGGCTCGCCTGCAGGCATATCCGTCACTCCGTCATCCAGATCAACGATCCTGCAGAGCGTGTCGGAGATGGGAAGTCCAACACTGCCTACCTTGCGCGCACCGCCCGCAAAGGGATTTACATGCGTGACGGGCGTGGTCTCCGTCATTCCGAACCCCTCAACGATAACGGCTCCGGTAACCTTCTCGAAATCAGTGATAACTTCGACCGGAAGCGGCGCGCTTCCTGAGAAACAACCCTTTATGCAGCTCATATCTGTCTTCCTGATATCGGGATGGTTCACCATTCCTACATACATGGTCGGCACCAGCGGTGCGAAGGTGGGTTTAAATTTCCCTATTGCCTCGAGAAGCGGCTCTGTCTGGGGTTTGGGAACCAGGATATCAGTCCATGCCATATGGATGGAGAAATTCATAGTCGTGGAAAGACCGAAGACATGAAAGAAGGGAAGCGCTCCCAGCATTCGTTCTGCAGCCCTCTCAAACTTCGGGAACCACGCGGCTAAGTGCTGTACCTGTTTGCTCAGGTTGGCGTGGGTCAGCATAACCCCCTTGGAAACCCCTGTGGTCCCCCCCGTGTACTGATACATGGCCACCCCTTCAAAATCGAGTTTCACGGAAGGTGGATTGGCTGCATATTTCGCGATGCAATCTTTCCATTTATAGACATCCGCCGCCTCTTTGACATCCGCGGCCAGTTTCTTTTTCTTCGCCACAAGTGGGAATAAAAGGCTCTTGGGAAAGGGAAGGTAATCCCCGATAGAGGTATAAATAATTTCCTTGATCTTTGTCTTCGGGCGAAGATCAATCATCCGGTTTCCGAGAAGATCAAGCGTTATAAGCACTTTTGAGCCGGAATCGTTAAACTGATGCTCAAGCTCGACATCCGAGTAGAGGGGATTATTCATGACCGTTATTCCCCCGACCTTCATAATAGCGTAGTAGGCCGCGACACAGGGAATCACGTTTGGCAGCAGTATCGCTACGGCGTCTCCCTTTTTCACGCCAAAGTCCGTAAGGCATGTGGCAAAGCGATCCACCATATCCTTGAGGCCCTTATATTTCAGCCTGTATCCCTGAAAAATAAGCGCGTCCATTTCCGGAAAATCACGAGCCGATCGGTCGAGATAATCCGGCATGCATAGTTCCTCATAATCAACAAATTCCGGCACCCCCTCTTCATACGATTTCAACCAGGGTTTGTCCTCGTACTTCAATGCACCTGCCATAATTTCATATCCTCCTTTAGGTT
>CAZINZ010000126.1:0-1752 GCA_964540715.1 uncultured Syntrophaceae bacterium
TCTGGAAGCTTCCCGAAATGGACGCTGATCATGTAACTGCATGGAGCAAGGGTGGTGGGACAAATGTCAAAAATTGTCAGATGTTATGTAAGTCTCACAATCGTGCAAAAGGAAATCGATGAAGGAATTCCAGAGCCCCAACAATCTCCTGCAGGCGACGTCCTAAAGGCCGCGCCTGAGGAGTGACGTTATGTTTCCAGATGCAATAAACAACAGAGAGGCATACATGAAACTGAAAGACTTCATTAAAGAGACTATCACACAAATAGTCGATGGCGTTGTCGAGGCTCAGGCTGCGATTGGTCACCACGGAGCAGAGATAAATCCCAAGAAGGTGCAATTCAAAGAGGCTGGGCAGTTAAACCACTACAACAGTGGCAAGCCACAGATGGTTGAATTCGATGTGGGCCTTACATCAATCCAAAAGACAGGTTCCGCTGAGGGTGTCGGTGTTTTCTTGGGAGCAATATCACTTGGAAAAAAAACGACGAAGGAACCGAGCAAACTGCGGTTAGCCGAATTAAGTTCTGTCTCCCAGTCGTTCTTCCAAGTGGGCAAGGCGAGTACCTGGAATAGCGCTCCGAATGCGTCGCTTCAGACCGAACGGAAACCCAACCTTTGCCTGCAAGGGACCTCCTTATCAGTCGGTCCCTGAGGCAGGCCGTTAGGTGTTCAAATTACGAGGTATGTGACTATGGAACGAGTTGCTCTAACTCCCGACGAACAGAATTTATGGGATCAAATCTATTTCTCGGAAAAAACGATCCTAAGGGATCATGATAAACTGCGTGAGTCTATTGAACCAACCTGTCAACTCGCTCAAAGTCTCTTGGAAAGAAAGGCCATACCGCAGATTCGTATGTGCTACTTCACCGACCCGGAATTAAATATTGGAGGTCGTGGAAAATCCAGAAAAGAGGTGTTTGAAAGAAATGGTACAAGTGGAGATGCGATTCTAAGGCATCCTCACTTTCACAAATATCTTCGCTATTTTGTACTCGGTCCCGATATTCCATTAACAGCGATCAATGAGTTCATTGCCTTGGCCAATGATTGTGATCCAATAACATCTGGCGACACAAAGGAATTCTGTAAACTGGTACGGAGGCAGATAAGGAATAGTGGACAAGACCCTAAGTATGCAGCAGAGGAATACTTTAAACTCGGGCTGGAACTTGAGTTGGGCGAAGATATAGCTTATGCGATTAGAGATACTATCATGCGAATGCGCTAAAAGGGACGGAAAAGAGCACCTAACATTTTGCTGCTCCCGACGCGGCTCCGCCGCGCCGGAGAGCAAGTCGTTAGCAATTTGAAATAAATCAACATGGAGGGGTCCATGGAAAATGAGTATCTTTTACGAATAGACTTCAAAAAAGAGACTGAAAATCCAGAAAGGGTCTTCTCCGCAATGTCTGAACTCATTCAGGCATTGCGTGAAATTGACCGAAGCCTCTCAGCTTCAATTTCAACAGAAATCGAGACAAAGTTAATCCTTGAAGACGTTGAAGCAGGTTCCATAATTGCCAAAGGGGGGGAGGGGGTCAAATCTTTATCATTGAATTTATGGGGATTTGGCATTCATGGTAAGAATCTTGGTGGGAGTATTAAAGAATAAAGATTTGACCCCAAGCTTCCCAGTAATTTCAACATGTTCTGGATGCCGGATCAAGTCCGGCATGACGTTTTTGGGACTTTTTACCGGACCATCAAAGTTAAAAATTTGCATAAGGGAGCATTATGGTACAGGCA
>CAZINZ010000127.1:0-1650 GCA_964540715.1 uncultured Syntrophaceae bacterium
AAGTTCCCGGTTGGGAAGGCCCGTCAGAGAATCATGGTAGGCCATCTGCCGGATCCTTTCCTCCGCCATCTTTTGCTCGGTGATGTCCATCATGTAGCCTGCCAAGAGCGTTTTATCTCCTCGGTGAATTGGAAACTTTATGGTGTGGAAGCTTCTTCCATTAAACTCTTCTTCCAAATTGATTGTCTTGCCACCCGAGACCACTGCTATGTCGTCATTAGTTATTTTTGCAGCAAAATCCGTGGGGAAAAGCTCTTCCATGGTTTTCCCTATCATCTGGCTGCTAAGAATACCGGTAAGTTCCACCAAGTTTCCGCTGGCTTGCAGCACTTTGCTTTGCCCCGGCCCCACCTCTTTTATATAGGTGTAGATAGGTGAATGCCGAATGAATTGGTTGAATACATCCAAGGTTTCGGCTAGACGCCTGTTTGTCTGCTCAAGATCTTTGGTCCGCTCTCGAATTAGTGATTCAAGTTTCTGATTGATTTCTTCCAGTTTGTGTTCTGCCGATCTGCGTTGAATGATCTCTTCTTTCAGCCCTTGATGATTAATAGCAAGCTGTTCGTGAGAATTCCGCAAAGATTCGGACATTTGATTGAACGCCACCGCAAGCTCGGCAAATTCGTCTTTGCCTTGAAGAATGATAGGGTGATTAAATCGACCTGCTGAAAGCTCTGCAATCCCATTTTTCAGTACATTTATTTTCCTTATAAATAAACGGCTGAAGGAAGCGGCAAAGAGGGTAGAGGCCAGAATCATACCTAGAAAGCACAGAAAAAAAGTAACCAACAGTTTTCTGAAAGCGTTCTGCTGGCTTGTATCGGCGGAGGAGAACAGCGTTTTTGCAATGTCATTGATCTCAAATACTTGGATCGACATTAATTGCGCCAATTCACCAATATGACTTATATAGTTATCCGTTCGCGGATTTGGCGCAATTGACGGCAAGCGTACCTGATCTGAGTATTCTTTAACAATTTGCTGGAGCAAGGCATGTGCTTTCTCAACCCGCTGACCAAGCAGGGCATACTGCTCTTTCTGAAAGTGATCAATAGGACTTGAAGCATTCAGCAGTCCGCTAAGAGCGGCAAGTTTGCGTTGCATCTGTTCCAGTGGGCGTTCGTTATGTGCCAGCAGAAAATCCTGCGAAACTATACTAAACTCGTAGGTATCTTTAAGCACACGGTAAGCAAATTCTTTCGACTGGGTAGCATCAGTGGATTGGCCGGCGAAATGTGCCGATATGCCGGCCAGCAGACATCCAACCAGAAATATCAGCAACAACATGAGCAGTATTCGAGAGCGCAACGTCATGGCGAACCTCAATAAATTATGGTTACTGCTTCCGGCGCGACCTGTTTCAGCAGGTCTAGTTCGAGCCGATGAAGGTAATTGGGAAAGTGGTCTTGTTTTACCAAGCCTTTTGCCATGTTCCAGCGTGCCTGCTGCTCAAGCGTGACCATCAGTCTGCGATTGAGACGAACCCCGAAATCATGATCTTTCCATTGTGCAGCCAGTCGTTCCGGGGTTGTGGAAAGCGTTTTTGCCAGAAGTATTCGGCTCGCTGAAGGATTCTCCTTCAACATCCGTGATCCTTTAATGAGTGCTGTCAGAAAACCTGTCATTGCCTCATGCTTTTCTTGCACTAGT
>CAZINZ010000128.1:0-1607 GCA_964540715.1 uncultured Syntrophaceae bacterium
CGGAACTTGTCAATGACTTTGAGACACTTCCGACAACAATTTAGTGTATCACCGGATCGCTTTTTTCAGGTGCCGGTTTGTTGATCCAGACGGCAGTGGGCAAGACCCCAGCGTTGGGCATTTTGCCTTTGAACCGTTCCGGATGTTTTTTATAGGCAGCGTGAAGAACTGCCTGTCGCTCTTTGATAATCTGCTCAGAACGTCCATAATGGACGTCCTGGGGAGTCAGGAAACAGATGCCTGAATGATAATGTTCGGTATTGTACCAGTAGAAAAAGTCCTGACAGAAAGACCTGGCATCTTCAATAGATCCGAATCGATCAGGAAACGCCGGCCTGTATTTCATGGTCTTGAACTGGGATTCCGAATAGGGGTTATCATTACTCACATGAGGCCGTGAATGACTCTTGGTGATTCCCAGATCAGCCATCAAAAAAGCTACCTGTTTGGATGTCATACTGGAACCCCGATCGGCATGGATCAGCAGTTGTCCCGGTTGGATATTCTGTTTTTCAGAAGTTTGATCAATCAGTTTATGTGCCAAAACCGCCAGCTCCCGATGGGCGACCATCCATCCGACCACATACCGGCTGAAGATGTCGAGGATCACGTAAAGGTAAAAATAGGTCCACTTGACTGGCCCCCGGAGTTTTGTAATATCCCAGGACCAGACCTCGTTGGCCCTCTCGGCCAGCATTTCTGGTATTTCATAATGAGGATGAGAAAGCTGATTCCGCCGTTCTCTCACTTCGTCATTTTTCTCTAGAATCCGATACATGGTCCTCACCGAACACAGATAATTGCCTTCATCCAGGAGGGCGTTGTAGATCTCTTGGGGTGCCCGATCAACGAACCGTTCTGCATGGAGTATTTCCAAAACGTCCTTTTCCTCTTTCCCCGACAAAGCCAAGGGCGGTAGTGGCCTTTTATGTTCCCCGCAAGTTTCATCTTCACGGTCCTGCCAACGGTAAAAACTGGCACGGGAAACGGCCAAAACAGAACAAGCCTGCTGGATGTTAACCTCTTTCGCCAATGATTCAGTGACTTTCATGAGGTCGTCTCTTCGTTCTGATCGAGTGATGTCCGGAAGATCTCGGCTATTTTTTTTTGAGCCTCGATGATAAGCCCAGCCTGCCGGAGTTTATGTTTCAACTTCTGGGTTTCCTTCTCCAACTCCGCAATCCGATGTATAGAAGAATCAGGCTTCTTTTCTTTTGGCCCTCGTTTCTTCGGTGATAGGGCATCCAAGGTTCCTTGTTCTACCTGCCGACGCCAAGTGATCAAATTGGTTGAGTATAATCCCTCTCGACGCAAAAGGGAACCAAGCTGTCCTGTTCCCTTACAGGCTTCGGCTTCCTTGAGTATCCGTTGCTTGTATTCAGCAGTGAATCGACGTCTGATAGCCTTCTCCGGCACCTCGGGGTTAGGAACAACAGACAGACCTGCCGGGCCTCCGGTCTGGTTACTTGAAGAAATTCCAGTCGCCCTACGGGCTCCTTCCATTTCTTCAAGTCCACTTGGATCATTAACCAACATCGAATCCTTCTTCTCCATTATATTTCTCCTCCCCGCCCTCTCTAATATACTCTAAACTCCAAGGGGGGAAG